>CAJKWK010000062.1 GCA_905203555.1 uncultured Lachnospiraceae bacterium | reverse complement strand
ACATTGACTACGAGAATTAAAGATAGGCCGCCTGGGAGTGATCCTGGGCGGCTTTCTTTATCACAATTGTAAAACAATCAAAAATATAGTATACTATTATAGAAACATATCAGTGTCCATAATTAAAGTAAATCATACAGGTGTTTGAGCTACATCAAAATCTGTATGATTTATAATAGATTGGGACCGTGTCCCTGTAATCACTTTTACAGGGGCAGTAGAAATACTTCCTCTGTTTATATAGATACCATAATTATAGAAGGAGGAAGTAGGAATATGAAAGGAAGTGGTTTTATGAGAGTTAAACGCATTGGAAATACTGCTATCTTAAGTGGTCGCGGCGTAAAACGTACAATCGAAAATTTCAACCACATGCCTGGGCTGAACCTGGAAAAGTTACGTAAAGAAACGGATGAAATGCTTGCGCATGCATCATATTCTGAAAAGGGGATTGAACGAATTAACGAAACTCGACAAGCTTAAATGTATTCCAATTTCGGAATGTGATGAAAAATTAATCCGGGATTTTTATATTCAAACTACGAATCATAAAAATCCCGGATACCTTGAAGAATATTTAAAATCAGGAGAAGCATTAAAAGATGAACTAAGGCGAAAAAATAGAACTTATATCGTTATTGATTTAACAGTAAATTGCATTGTTTGTTATTTTTCATTACACGCAGGTTCTATTCATTACCGAGATTATCGCTACGGATTTAGGGCGCCTCTTGTTGTTATGCCAGGAATTGAGTTGGCTATGTTTGGCGTTAATGATGGATACAGACGATATGTATCAGGAATATCAATTGGTGAATTTTGTTTTAAACGTTTCATTGCGCCCAAAGTATACGATACGGCTGAAATGATAGGAGTACAGGTATTATACCTATTTGCTTTAAATCAACCGGGATTAATTCGTTATTATACTGAGAAACTCGGTTTTATACGACCAACGAATGCACAAGGAATTGAACGCTGGAATCGAACTATCACTCCATCATTTGACCGTGGATGTATTTTTATGTTCCAAAAAATTTAACAGAATAGATGTAAGAAGAGGGTAACTAATACTCTCTTCTTTTTATTTGCAGAACTCCGGTCTGTGTGGAAAGTGAGCAGATCATGCTGACGGACCGTCTTGGAAACCGGACGGGCCAGATGACGGTCTACACCAACAACGACGTGAAGGCTGCCGGCGAGGAGGATGCTGCCGATAAGGTCTACAAAAACCAGAACACCGGATACTTTGTAACACCGCAGCCGGTGGGAGCCGGCGTGTATGTTCTGGCAGAGTTAAAGGCGCCGAACGGCTACGCAAGAAGCAAGCCGGTTGCCTACGAAGTGTACTCCGACAAGACACAGTATTATGTGGACGGGGATATGTACCAGAAGGTAACGGCGGTGCGTTACGATGGCAACCTGATGGAAGACATTGACTACGAAAACTAAAGATGGGCCGCCTGGGAGTGATCCTGGGCGGTTCTTTTTCGCCAATTTTCCCAATTTTCTCCTCTGGATCTGGGATCTAATTTTGGTCATTGCTAGTATTAGCGTTTTAACATTGCTAATAAGTTAGCAACTGCATTCATTGAATGGTTGCCATTTCCTCGACTTTCCTTATCTTTTCAATTTCCGAAAAATAAAAATCCAGTAAGTGAAGATAAGTTTCTTTCCTTTCACTTTCTACTTTTACCACCCAAAACACTCTGTATCATAGCGCCAGCCGCTTCCACTCACTTCAAGTCATAACATTTCGCCCGCAATCTGTGTGTACAACTGCCGAAACCTCTACATTTTCCAGAATCATATGCAGCATCCTCAAAAAAGCATGGAAGATAAAAGAAAAAGACAGGAAGGAAAGCGGTTTTCTTCTTTGTTTTCATTTTCCATGACGCGTATTGTATAGACCGAACATCAATCGTCCAGATATTTTTTCAAACAAGTGGCGCAAAAAAATTCCTGCTCCAATCCCATTCCTTCTTCCTTCATTTTTTAATAGAAAAGGAAAAGAAGAGGAAGGTGTATGTACCACCACATACAGGATGAAACATCACCTGCTGCCATGCCATATTGCCACCACATATGTGATGGAAAAATAATGGAAGGAAAAATGAAGATCTACAATCGTTGGCGTGTATCATACGGAAATACCACCATGTATCTGATGGTATTGTGTAATTGTATACTCCAAGTATGTGATGGTATTTAGCATCTGGTAATCAAAAAGGTCATCATGTATGTGATGATAAAAAGTGAAAAAAGAGGAAAATGCCGCCATGTATGTGATGGCACTTTACATATAGCCTCTGTTCTTTCAATAATTCTTCCTTCATGTATCTGGCGTAATATACGGAATCATTTTTTAATCCACTTCTCATTTACTTCATGTATGTGGTGACATAATGATAACGCCTACTCCATATACCACCACGAATGTGATGTTTTATTTACAAGATACCACCATGTATGTGGTGGCGTTGTACCAGGATAATCCGCTAATAACTTCATGTATCTGATGGTATCCGACCAATTTCTTTCTATTTTTCTTCCTTACTCCATCATGTATGTGATGGTATTGCACCCATTGTTTTTCCGGAAATCATCATGTATGTGGTGGTATATGAGTACAGAATATGTTGTCAAGCTCTTCCGAAGCTGCAACTACCATCAAGTAACTGAAGTATAAAAGCACAGACCATACGATTTTTCCACCATGTATGTGATGGAAAATCATAATGAAGAACAATACGCCACCATGTATGTGATGGCATAGCCGTAAAACCAAAAAATGGGAGATTCTTAGCATAATTAAAGAAACGAAAAAGGAAGAAGAAAGAAAATGAGAATCACATTGGTCGGACGGATTGATACCGTCATGGAATACGACGAGGATACCTGTCAGGCCAGGTTCCTCATGGAATACAAAAACCACATATATGAATGTTTTGGATATGCGCCTGGCCTTTCTGAGGGATTGGAAGCACGCATGGAACTGAAGCAAACGGAAGAATCAGAAGATAGAAAACAAGATAAGAGAAAAAGAGGAAATAAAAAAGAGGATGCACCACTTCCGCCAGACGGTACGAAATTCGATATTGTATGGTTTTCTCCATATAGTGGCAGCACAAAGAACGGAGTACGCATCCTTTTACAGTCCAAACAGTTCCTGTCTATAGGCAAAGACTTAGCGGAACGGATTATCGATCGGTTTGGAGAGGATGCTGCCGGCATTCTGGAATGTGATACGGCACAAATCGCCAAAGTAAAAGGCATCGGAAAAAAACGGCTGGCTACTGTACGGGCGGCGTGGAAGGAGTGCGACGCCATTAAGGATATTTTATTATTTACCGATGGTGCGTTCTCTCTAAGAGAAGCAGACCGGATTAAGAAATATTACGGAGATCAGGTTTCAGAGATCCTAAGGAATGACATTTTCCAACTCTGCAGGGATCTGGATTTTTCGTTTCGGCGAATCGATGTCATTTCTGAGCAGATCAGCATGCAGCGCCATGATATCAGAAGAATGAGGCAGGCCGTCGCATGTGTCCTGGAAGATACATCACGCCAAAATGGACATTGCTACCTACGTCCATACATGGCAAAACGAAAATTTCAGGAAGCATTGCTGGCATTTCCGGAAACATTAAAATCATATGGCACAGCCTTGATGTACCGGGCCAAACGGGATGCAGACTGGTGGGATATCAGGCGTCAAAATATTATAGAGGCTTACAAACTCACAAAAGAGGATTCTGACCTTCTTGACGAATGGCAGAAAGAGTGGGAACGATATGGCAGACAATATACAGACGCGGTCCATGCAGCAGAATCTTTGGATCTTGTGGTTTCTGAATCCGATCTGGTAGCATTAAAAAGCTTATATGATGTAGAACAATCTGTGGCTGATATGGTCATGGATATGTCGGAATCCACATGCATCTGCGAACCGACAGATATTGACGAATTTTTGAAACGGTATGAAGAAACTCACTTCGTAACGGATCGTGATGGGAACAGGGAGCATGTGAAACTAGCAGCAGGGCAAAAAGAAGCGATCAACCGGAGCCTTCATACGCGTATCAGCATCATTACTGGTGGGCCAGGATACGGAAAAACCACCGTTATCCAGGAAATTGCATTATGGTGGAAAGAGCATGTCGGAAACAGCATCGTCATGGTTGCTCCAACTGGAAGGGCTGCAAAACGGATGGCGGAAACAACAAAAGAAGTCGGATGTCCATGTGCCACCATCCACCGCATGATTGGGATCTGTTCGGATTCCCCAATGGTGGAACCAACGAATCAGACTCTGATCCTGTGCGATGAAACCAGCATGGTAGATATCTTTTTAGCAAAAGAGTTGATGGAATATTCGCAGTCATCCACACTGATTCTGATTGGGGATGCAGACCAACTTCCCCCAGTTGGACCGGGGAACTTTTTTCGTGATCTCATTGCATCAGGGCGCGTTCCGGTATCGACGCTAACAGAGTGCTTCCGAAATGCCGGGCGGATCGCAGAAAATGCTGTGAAAATTAATACTGGAAACCCATGGCTGTCTTGCGGTGATGATTTTTTTGTCTGCGTTATGGATAAAAAGCGGATGGTAAAAGCCGTAACAGATACTTATCTAAATTCCTTATCCCAGGGCATGTCGCCAAGTGATATCTGCGTTCTATCTCCCTGCCGGAAATATGGGATAACAGGGACGAACATGTTAAACCGCGCTTTACAGGATGCCTGCAACCCACAAAAACCGGGACTGGCGGAATGGAACGGTTTCCGCGTAGGGGACCGCGTAATGCAGATGAAAAATAATTATCAAATGGCTTGGGTATGGGAACCCGAGGAAGAGGATAGCTCTATGCATGCCTACCGGGGATGTGGAGTTTTTAATGGGGATACCGGAACCATCCTGGAAATCAAGGATAACACGATGGTAATTCGTATGGACGATGGGATCAAATGCCGGTACGGAAGCGAAGATATTGAGCAACTCTCTCTGGCATACGCATCTACCGTACATAAAGCGCAGGGTTCTGAATATAAAAGGGTGCTGATGGTTTTAGCAGAAGAGCATGGCAACCTTTTGAACCGCTCCATCTTTTATACTGCAGAAACCAGGACGAAAAAAGATTTTGCGCTTTTCTGTGAACTGCCAGCACTCAAAAAAGCAGTGGAGACCATTGGTTCCAGTCAGAGATTCACCAGACTGCAGGAGTGTCTGATGGAAAAAGTTCAGCCGTTATGGGAGATTTAAAACTTAAAAAAAGAAAATAACGACCTGTAATTACATTTTTCGCCGCGGGAACCTGCCACTGGAAGCGATTGGATAACAAAAAAAAAATTTGAACAAACCAAAAATTTTGTTATCCGCAGAGTTTGATTTTTGTTCCAAAGCATCAAGTGCTATATAATTAAGCTAACCTATTAATAAAACACAACAAAACAATGGAGGAAGCATATGAAAAACGAGAAAAAACAGGTACTGATCAACGAAACTGATTTTGAAGCAGTTGCAACAAAGATGACATTCAAGGAATATGTGGAAGCGGAATGCCAAAGACAATGGAAAGAACTACAGGAAGAAGAAAACGGGCCTTGGGAAAACCTTCCGGAGAATGAAAGAAAAACGTATTTTGAAGAAATGTATGCACATCTACTTCCACAGAAAAAAGAACTGCGTGACATGGATGACATTATCGATTAAACATGGATCTCATCCTGTCAGTCAACCAACTTGGTCATTGAATGGCCGAGGATTCTTGCTGATATGTCCTGAAATGTGTGAGATTGTGCGAAGCAAACCAAAAACTCTCGAAAGAGCTGCCGATTCGGTAGCTCTTTTTATTTCACAAAAAAACAACAGTTTCTTCTTAATTTGTCATTTCTAATCTCATAATTAACCCGAACTACAAAAGATATAGAGAAGAAGAGAGGAAGAAGAAAAATGGGAAAAGTGATAGGAGATACAAAAATGCAGCGTCCAGAAAAAACAAATTATCAGTCCATCAAAGAATTGACATCGTTCTTTCGTTTCGAAACCACAAAAAACAAAAACCGAGATGAGATGATCAAGCAATGGCTTGAAATCGAAAAGCGGGATATTACAAACCTGAAAAATCTGCGTGATTTTGCGGAACTGTATCTGCTTGGCGGAGAATACGGAAGCGATGCCGTAAAGTGGAAAGCGGAACTGTACGAAGCGATCCGGTTGACGATAAACAACCGCATTCAGTTGCTGGGAGGAGAGATCAGTTCTGTAATCTCATTCTCAACAGAAAATTAACCGTCTAATTTGCAAAGGAGAAAACACATGTTTGATTTTTTCAAGAAAAGAAAAACAGAAAAGGAAAACAAACGGATCATCGAAGAATCTAAACGAGAACTACTGAATCAGAAGGCATTACAGCTTCTGTGGCCTTCCTGGAGCGTATACCGGGAAACAGTCGGGCAGGCAGACTGGCAGGATTGGAAACGCGGATTCCATCCAGATAATATATATCATTACCTGGAGTCATCTGCCACTATCGTATCAAAAGCCTACCGATTCCTGCCAGAGGAATCCGATCAGGTCACATTCAATCTTTGCGCCCTTGGAGATAACTATCTGGAATACTTAAAACAGGAAAAAGTGGAAAATACGCTGGACAGCCAGGTTGCCTTTTTCGGCGACCAACCGGATCCCAAACAGATCCTGTCTGTCTTAAGGCAATCCGGGGCTGGAACCCCATGCAGCCTGTATGCGATTCCAGTCTCTGTTACAAAACCGGATCCGGAAACAGAAACATCCTACCAGTTGGGTCCAGATGAGACACGAGTACTCATGAAAGGATTAGAACGGTATTATGGAAAAGGGAATGTGTATGTATCAAGATATATCCTGAATATCGAAAATATGGAGCGGGACGGCCACAGGATCTGCGATCTCGGACGGACCTATTTCGAAACAGGAACGGAAGCGTTACTTATGAAATTCGATACGCAGAAGTGTCTTGGCATCAATGATGAGTTGTTTTTTATCTCTTATGTAGTAAAACGTCCAATTAAAAAAATACACTTCACACTCAAGGAACTGCAGGAAGGAATGAAACGGTTTGCGTCAGAGGGAATCCTGACAGACATTCCAGAAAGCACAGATGTGGCCAAAAAGGTATTTTTCGATGCAAGCCAGATTGAGCTTCCGAACACTCCGATACTCATTAACGCCGATTAACTCTTTTAGAGCTGCCATAACACAGGGCAGTTCTTTTTTTGTAACCAAATCATATCTCCCTCCATAATTATTTACGAAAAATAAAGGCACAGAGAAACAGATTACGCCAAAAAATGTAGTGCAACTAAATATAACAGCGGCATAGCCGTCATCACAGAAGAAAAAAAAGGAGTACAGAAGAATGGATGTAATTGCAGAAGAAGACAAGTATTTGGCACAAATTAGAGGAAATACCGTACCGGAATGGGAGGATGAATTTGAGTTTCTTACCTGGCTGCTAAATGAAATGCAGCTTTCTCCAGGGAGAAAACTAATCCGCTTTGATGAAACATTGCCATACGGTCCTGATAACTGCATGTTATGGGACAAAATGTATAAGCTGGAAGACACCCTGTACCAAACCACCGGAATCAAATTTGCAAAGAAACACAGAGAGATGAGAAGAAGCCATGGAGAAGATGTGTGGGGTTCTGAATGGAAAGATATCAGGAAATTCGTACATTGGGCACAACAGCATCAGAAGGAAATCCCGTTTCACGCATCCTTGAAACCAATGGATAAAAGAAAACCGTTGGCGCCAGACAATGTGTATTTCCAGGTTGGTCCAAAAGAAAAAGTGCCGGCACGAGATGCAAGATGCACACTCCTGAACAAACAAATGAAAAAGATCAGTCAGGAGATCGGTGTGAATTTCATCAGCAGATACGAATCCATGAAAAGCAGACATACGATAGATCCAGCTATTTGGCCAAAGGACGATTTTTATGCCTGGGCAAACGAACAGTATGAGCAGGGCCTTTTGTATCCACAGATGCATCTGCATAAGATTGACCGCAGCCTTCCATTATCCAGAGAGAATGTATACACAAGCTGGAGAAAAGAAGGAAACGGTACACATGGAATGGCTTTCACAAAGCTATACAGAAAATGGAGTTATTTCGTAAAGGCTTACCAGAAGGAGGCCACTGAAAAAATACCATTTGAAGAATTTATGGAACACGCCCTCATTGTGCGGAAATACCAGTTGAACCAGGAACTGCGTGTGGAACAGGAAAATGAGAAAGTATCTTTAAAAGACGTGTACTTTAAGAATACGAAAGATTACGATGACATCAATCGGATCTGTCAGGTTTACCGGACCATCCCCGCAGATGAAAATGCGTTTTCTGGTTTAATGGAATTTATGGAATGGACGATCCGCAGCGGATACACATCCTGGAAGGAATTCCGAAAGGTAAAGGAAGGGATGTATTCCCAAAATACCTGTGTATGGGATCTATTTTCAGAGGAGGCATATAGCCGCCATTACAACAAACTCACAAAGATGATCGAACGAAGCAAAAATCTGGATTATCTGTATCGCAAACGCGCCAATTTAAAAACGGCAGCGGGGATTACAAAAGAATGGGAAGATGTAGAAGCATTTCGCTTATGGTGTAGGCTGCATCAGGTTGATGAAACCACGGTCATACAGCGCAAGGATAAAACCAAACCGTTCGGCCCGGATAATGTGATCCTGGGTAAAAAATCTGAATCGCCGGAAGCGGAGAGAAGACATCCGCTGTACAGAAGGTATATAGATTTGAAAAAACTTGGGAACGGTGCAATCGACTGGAAGGATGTACAGACATTTGGAAGATGGTATGAAAAGCATGGTGTTGCAGAATGTATCTTAAAGCGGATCAATACCAAAAAACCATTCGGACCTAAGAATGTCGTTGTAGTGCGTCCGAACGTGACAAAAGAACTTCGAAAACAGGTCATGTATCAGCGGTTTACTCAATTGGTTGGTTATGAGCATGGCATCGATCATTGGGGTGGATATGAAAACTTCATGGAGTGGTGCCGCATGCATCAGATTGATGAAACCTTTCGTTTCCAACGTATCGATACAGCAAAGCCGTTCACACCGGATAACATCCGGATTCCAAAAGTTGCATAATTTTTGGCGTCATCAGAAAAGCCGTCGGGTAACCGATGGCTTTTTTTAATGTTAGTTGTTATTTCACTGACTGCTCTGCACACTGTCATTGCTTCCAGTGACAGGTTCCTGCGGCGAAAGATGCAATTCGGTATTTCCGAACAACTGAATCAGATGTTAAAAAACAGGAAAACTCCATTTTTCTTTCATCCCATTCCATAATTACAACGAAAAAAATAAAGAAATCAGAGAGGAGAATTACATGAATTTATTAAACATTAACGAAGGGCTTCGCAAGGCCGGATATATTTCCAACATGGACATTGATATGGCAGTGGCAGGAGCGATGGAAGGAACGGCACTCCTAATTGAAGGAGAGCCGGGAGTTGGAAAATCTTGCCTGGCATCTGCAACCGCAAAAATGTTAAATCTTCCGATCATACGCGTGCAGTTTTACGAAGGGTTAACGTATGACAAGATTTTGTATGATTATGATTATCAGAGGCAGCTTCTTACCATACAGACAATGCAGCCAGCATTGAAAGAAGCAATGGAACACAAGTCCCTGAAGGAAGCAATGGATGTGGCTAAAAACATTGATTTTTTCGGAAAAGATTTTCTGATCGAACGCCCAATTTTAAAAGCTATAGGTGGAAAGGAACGCTGCGTCCTGTTATTGGATGAGATCGACAAAGCTGCCGAAGAAATCGAATACATGCTGCTGGAGGTATTAGAAAATTTTTCCATGTCCATTCCGCAATACGGAACCATAACATGCCCCAAAGAACAGCGTCCTATTGTGTTTCTGACATCCAATCATTATCGGGAATTATCGGATGCCTTAAAGCGACGCTGTAATTATCTTTACATTCCCAGAAAAACCAAGGAGGAAATTTTGGAAATCATTACCATGCAGGCCACACTGGATCAAAACATCGCTATGGATGTTGCATCCTGCATGGAAAAAATCCAGGGTTTAGCCTTAAAACAACATCCATCCGTTTCCGAAGCAATCAATTGGGCAAAATACATGGAAATGCACAAGGACGAAATTGGTTCGGAGGAATTGAAGAGCACACTATGTTTTCTGGCGAAAAACAAGGAAGATCAGGATAGAATCTGGAATGCCATCAAAAATCCGGTAGGGTAAGAAAGGAGAAGAAATCATGATTCTTTCTTTCATTACGGACTTCGCCGAATTCTTAAATGGACATGGATATTCCATTACGGAATCAGAAACCTTAAACATACTCAAGTTATTACAGAGACCGGATTTCCATTTAGAAAACCGGCTGCAGATGCTTGCTGCCATGAGAACCGTCTTTGCAAAAAATAGGGAGCAATCGCTTCAAATGGAGGGATTATTTACTCAGTTCATGGATAACCATGAACAAATACAAAAACAATCCAAATACAAAAAAGAAAAGGAACGCAACGAAGAAGCGATTAAAAACCGCCAAGTATCCCTGGAAGACGAAATAACGAGTCTGCAAAATGAACGGGACACTGCTGTTGAAATGATGCGAAAACAGGTTCAGAAGGAGTTTCAAGAAACAAAAAAAGCTCCGCTGCTTGGAAAAAAACAGGAGTATGCAAAAGCGACGCTTTCTGAAATGAAATTCCAGACAAAAAAAGAAAAGCAATATGTAATGGAGAATCTTTTGTCTGATTGGGGAATAGGGATGATAACGCACAAACAACTGGCAGAAGCAATAAATAAAATAAATGAGATTGTGGAACGGGAAATCCGAAACAATGCTTGGCAGTATGTCTCTATCCTGACAGAAATTCAAAAAGCGCTGTTAAACCAAAAAGAAGCCTCCAAACCGCTTGAAGACAAAATATACCAGGAAGATCGCCGGATCTACGGAAAATACGAGAAGAAGATCAATCAGGTGAGACAAAAAATAAAAGCAGAATTAAAGGAACATCAGGAAAAACAGCGGGAATTAGATAAGAAACTGCAGAAATTAAAGTTGGACGATCTGCAGTTAACGATAAAAGAAAAAGCAACAAATCACAGAGATGTATTCCAAGGAAAGCGCGCTGTGCAGATTTATGGAGAAGTAGAATTAGAAAACCTGGATGAACCGTTCGCATCCTTATCTGGACAGGAAAAAGAACTGATTTATACTTACATCAGACAAAACCTGATCGGATTCAAAACAAAGATGGCCCGGCAGATTCGTTCCAATGAAAAACGCACCCTCAACATGGAGGAAACCATCAAATACGCAATTCGCACAGGAGGGATCCCATTAAAGCCAATTTACAATCTTCCCAAACGCAGCAAGGCAGATCTGGTCATGCTGCTTGATGTATCCGGGTCATGCAAATCTGCTTCGGAAATGATGCTGACTTTTATTGGGATTTTAAAGGAGGTATTTCCCAGAGGATGTAAAGCATTCGCTTTTGTAAATACCTTATATGATATTTCAAAAATTTATGAAACATCAAATACGGATCTGGCAGTACATGAGGCGCTGTCTCTGATTCCGCGGGCAGGGCAGTATTCCAATTATGAACAGCCTCTTCGTACCATGTGGGAAAAACATCACCAGGACATCACTAAAGATAGTATTGTGGTTTTTATCGGCGATGCAAGAAACAATAAAAATGCTTCCGGTGAGGAGTATTTAAAAAACATCTGCCGGAAAGCAAAGACAGCGTTCTGGCTGAACACGGAAACAAAAGAGAAATGGGACTGCCAGGATTCCATTGCTTCTGTCTATGGGAAATACGCTTCCATGCGGGAGGTCGTAACGATAAGGCAGCTTTTACATTTCATCAATGAAATACGTTAACAAGAAAGGGACTATATGAAAGGATATTGGTTTCAACCAACAGACGAATGGATGGAAACACATCAAGAAGAGCTACTGGCAGGACTGGATTGCACGCAGGGCCGGATTACAAAAATCGGAATCAGCAATTCCGGAAACATTAAATATATCCTGAACGATAAAAATTCCGGAAAATCAGCTGTGTATTCAAAAGTAAAAACTGAATTTCCAAAGGATTTGCTGGAACAGCTTCAATATTCAAAACATCCTCATGATACACAGCTGCCTGCGTCAGAAGAATATTCACAGAAAAAAGAATTCGTCCAGAAACAGCTCAAAGTGCTTCGACGGTATATAAAAAAGCAGTTAGATACAGAGTTTCCTGAAAAGGAGACAAACAGTTGCCTGCAGATCAAAAAGCGACATCTTGAAATTTATCTGACACCAATGGGAATCTGTATGCAGATTCCAATTCACAGCTTTCCGGACGGAAAAGGTGAAGAGGTAGAAGAACAAAGTATCCAGATAATTGATAAGGAACTAAAAAGGGCAATTGGACAATGGGTTCAAAAGGAGAATGAAAAAAGGCGTATCAAAGCGATCAAAAAACTGGAGCAGGATATAAGACGCCAGATCATGAAAGTTTTGTCAAAACGTACCGGATATGCATTCCTAAAAAATGGAAGTGATTCCTATCAATTTGAACTTCTTGAAAGTACGGTAAAATACAAGCCGGTGTTTTCTGATATCTTAGAACTAGATATCATCATTACTTCAGAACCGGATGGGAAGTTTTCAAAGTATAAAGCGGCATTAAAACAAGATAAGGCTCTATTTATAAAAAAAGAATCTGAACGGATTTTTCAGGAGTTACAGGCAAAGGAATTCGCATTGAACCCGCCGATTTCTTCAGGTGATCCCATAAAAGCCATGGCACATGAATTTAATATATGGAATACGGAATGGCTGACTGGGATGTCATACATGGATGAACAAAATATGGAGGAATATCTGACATTGTCCGGGGACCGGATCTGCAGGAACGCCGCCGGAACCATGATCACACGGAATAAGAAGGTACATATTATACCTTCCGTTCACTATGCACAATTTAAGAAAAACGAAAAAAAGAAACTGACGGAAAGGTGTATGGGGGCGGCAAAGGAAGCTTTCCAGGATTACAAGGTAACCTGTGCTTCCAACGCAAAAGGACTGCTGTATGGGGACACTACCTTGACATTTTCCAGGGGTCAGCTTTCCATTTCTTATCATTGTTCCATGCCGTCGCATGAAACTTCCGTAACCAATTGGAAAAAGAACCTCCAAAAGATAAAGAAGGAAGTGGAATTGCAATTTCAAAAAGCAATAGAAAAACAAGAGCAGGAACTTCTGAAACAGTACGCATACTACACAGATAACTTTCTGGTACAGTCTGTTTACCGATTCATTCAGGATAATGAGAAATACATTACGGAAACAGCTGTCGTTCAGGCAATGCGCGGAACGAAAGTGCAGCTTCAGACGGAAATTTCCTATACAGGTACGTGCAGAGGTATGTACCGTTTGCTGGATGAAACGGTCATTCTGGAAGTAATAGAAAATATGAGGAAACTGGGATGGATTGAAAACAAAACACTGAAAGGCACATATGGAAAATTCGACATTTTGAAAATCAAAACAAAGATACCAGATCTTCCTAAACATCTGCAACGTCCAATACAGGATTTGCTGCTAAAGTTGCGAAGAAAAGAAATGCTTACAGATCCAGAGGCGTTATATGTAATGGATACGATTTTCATGAAGGCAGAATTAAACGGCGAGGATTACATGGATCTGTATCACTTAATTCAAAATCCAAATGTTGTGTGCTGCAGTATGGAATACTACAAATCTACTTTTGCGAAAGCACCCAAGGAAGTTCTGCAGTTTTTAAAAATACAAAAAGAGCTTTCCGATAATAAAACAACAAAAAAGATTCTGTCTTTTGTTTTACAAAAAGAAAAAAAAAGAGAAGGAAAAAACTAATTTTCCATCTGTCGAAGATAAGACTCATGTGCTACCATTTATCTCAGCTTCCACAGAAGCCCCATCTGATATAGTCAGGCGTGGGGAGTTCAAGAACGAACTCGTGTGCGAAATCTGTCCGTATACCGATCAATGCGATGGATGGGATTACGCCCCATTCTGTATGTTAAAATCATGATTGTTTTCCAAAGAAGCCCTTTTCCGGGCTTCTTTTTTTTGGACTGCCATGCCTGACTTGGTTGAAGGAGATTTTACAAAAAAATAAGAACAAAATTTCCTTATCCGCAACAATCAGTAATTGCAAAATCGATTTTGCGCGACTATACTATTGCTAGTAAGAAAGGTTGGTGGAATATTATGAAACGCGTCAATATATGTGGAATTCCAGAGGAAGAATTAAAGAATGGTATCTGTGATGCCTGTAACAGCCATTGCCAGATCACAGAAGAATATTTAATGGAAAAACGAGTGTACGACTATGCCAAGAAATATTACAGAAAATCTTTAACGGTAAGCAAATACCCAATGTTCCGTCAAGATGAATTTGTAGAACAAATCCAATCAAGCGGAAACCTGGAAAAAGCTCCAAAATACATCCAGAATTTCGTAAAACAATACAACGAATCGCATACCAGCTGACCAATGAGTCTCTGTCAGAAACCAAATGATATCCCCGCATATGCGGGGATTTTTTTTTCATATCCTTATCCCACTCCATAATTGCATTGAAAAATATAGACATGGAGAGGAGAAAATAATGAAAAAAGAAATCAAAGTTTCTTTATACCTTCCAGAAAATGACCATTATGTAGAGATCTGGAAAAACTTAAGACCTGAGATTGGGGAACCGGCGTATTTTGCCAGATACACCTATCAGGACGAAGGAACATGGTATTATGTCAGTGATCCGTTAGGGTATTGTGAGCTGTCTCATCCAGTATCAAAAGAAATCCTGTTTCTTTGCTGCGATCAGGCTGGACGAGAATACTACCAGTATTCCAATGCCGATCCAAACCTTCTGCCGAAATTCGAAACGGTAGTAAAGAAAGAATGGGAAAAGGCCAAAAAGAAATTGGAGGTCATGGCAGAGCCGGATCATAAACAGGATTTTTGGCTTTCTCTGGTAGGATTAACAGGCGACCGATTTAAACAGTGGCTGCTTTCTTTTAAGGATCCGGAACGGTATGGAAAGGAAATTGAAGCCATGTACGGATACGATGAAAACTGGCTGTATTCCTGCAGGGAAGAGATTTCTTCCGAAACAGTTACATATGCAGCACCTGTGAATCTCAAGGAACGCAGTGGTTTTCCTAAGATGACTTTATGCCGAAAGGGCTCCTGCGAACCGATTCCTGGGACTGTATTTACTTATCTGGGAACCCGTTATTGTTTTTCCAGAGTTTCCTGTCGTCATAAAGTATGCGGTGTAACATGGATTGAATACCACTGCACGAAGGAAAAGCCGGAATGGAATGAAATGTACCACCGCACGGAAAGTTATGGATTGTTTGGGTATGATTTTAATTCTGTGATAGAAGGCCCAATGTATGACAAACGTACTGCTGTTTCTTTGGTTATCGACGCTTTGAGACTCAGTATGCCGTCTGACTCTGGATATTACTTGATAACAGAAAAAAGAGGTTATCAGACTCTGGAACGCTATACAGAACGGTATCTGGCAGAGCATATGATGCAGGGAAATTACCGGAAAACAGTAATAGGGAATTTAACAGTTTCACTTGTGAATGCTTGTAAGGTGTTTGGAACAAATCAATGGATCCGACGTGGTAACGAAGTCATCTGTATTGTAAATAAGGTAAATACAGAAACACTGAAAAAGTTGTACCCTGACATTCCTGAGTGGGAGTGGCTGCGGACACTGTAATATCAAGCGAAGAGAGTTGGAACACTTTCATTACTATTTGTGCTGCCAGCCGAAGGCGGCGGAATGGAGATTAGCATGAAAATGAATATGGATATTTTAAATGTAATCAATGCTGTACTGGACTACAAACAATTTATCAGCAGTCATAATTTTGTATGTCCAAAAAAAGATTTTGATTGTTTTGTTGAAAATTAACCGCCGCACTCTCGTGACTTCAGTCGTGAGTTAGGCGGTAAGGTTTTTTGTAAAAACATGTCTTTTTGTTATCCGCAAGACTCTGTTTCTTGCGGAAAATTGCGGCATTTGTTACCATAACCATATTAACATCAGGAAGGAGGTATCCGATATGAAAGTGTTTTCCACTTACAGCATGAAAATCAAGCACTACAACCATATTTTCAAGGAAACGGTGTCATTGTATCGGGCTGCCGTGGATTTCCTGATTGGAGTATGCTTGGATGAGTGGGATACCTTATCGGTTCTTGACAGCCTTTC
>CAJKWK010000061.1 GCA_905203555.1 uncultured Lachnospiraceae bacterium | reverse complement strand
TTTCGAGCTTAGTGAATCGAACTTCAGAACGTGCGGAGCACGGTGATAGGAACAAGAAGTGATGTAGATTCTTTGTATGTAGTTTTGAAGGTATATGAACAAGTACATTAGCATATGGAATGAGAGAAGGCAGTATCCGAATGGGTACTGTTTTTTTTATATTTTCAATTATCTCTTTTATTCTAGAAGATTTTTCTTAAAGTTACTTGTAAAATGAAGAAAGCAGATGAGTATATAAGGAGGAAATATAATGTATATAATATCAGAATCGCTTATACAAGACTTTCAAAAATATTTATATCTTAGTGAAAAATCAAATGCAACGATAAATAAATATGTACATGCTGTAAGTGCTCTGCAAAAGTATTTAAAAAATAAAGGCTCAGACGGTTAATGGAATATTGTCAGCTATTAATTCTTTTTTAGAGTACTGTGGGTGGCAGGAGTGTAGGGTGAAATTTTTGAATGTACAAAGGCCCGCTTTTTTGGATGATACAAGAGAGCTTTCAGAAACTGAATATAGGAGATTATTGAAAACTGCTTATATGGAAGGAAATGTACGTCTATATATGATAATGATGACGCTTTGCAGTACAGGAATTCGTGTGAGTGAGCTCTCTTTTATCACAGTAGATGCAGTGGAAGTTGGAAAAGCGGAGATTTGTATGAAAGGAAAAAACAGAACAATTATCATACAAAAGGAGCTACGAAAAAAATTACAAAAATATGTAAAAGAGAGAAATATAAAAAGCGGCGTTATTTTTCGAACCAGAACCGGAAAACCAATTGATAGATCTAATATCTGGCATGAAATGAAAACTTTATGTGACAAGGCTAAAGTGGATCCCAGAAAAGTATTTCCACATAATTTCAGACATCTTTTTGCACGTACATTTTATGCTCTGGAAAAAAATTTAGCTTATTTGGGAGATATATTGGGACATAGTAGAATAGAAACAACCAGACTCTATATAGCAACAAGCATTACAACTCATGAACGTATCTTGAATCGAATGAAGTTAGTAAAATTAGATTAAAATATTAGAAGTGAAAATACTACAGAATAATCCTTCTGTAGTATTTGGAACATTAATTATTCATTTTAATACTTATTTTTCTACATCATAACATATCAATATTCTTTATTTCAAGAAATATTTACATGATAAGAGAGCCTGAATAAATCTAGATAGTATCCAGGCTTATTTCGTCATGTTAGTAAAAGGCAGTATTTCATCAGTTAGAGTCTTTTTTGACTTTATGATATGAAAAATTCTTTCATTCAGCAGACGATTACTACAGAAGGATTATTCTGTTGTAATTTAAGAACGGATAAAATAGTTCATTTTTATGAAAAGGCGGATGATAAAGGTGTCAGAAAATGAAAAAGAAAATATTCAAGAATTGGATAGTGAAAAGGCATATGAGATATTGTTAAAAGTATTTAAGAAATGTAATATTCAGCCACCGGAAAATTGTCACAAATATTTTGTAAAGGGAGATAAGGATTCAGATACCGGCATAAATCATGATGGTAAATAGCTTTAAAATAAAATAGTCCGTAGTTTTACATGATTTGTAAAACTACGGATTTTTTATTCTATACGTTTTATAAGATATGCTTTGGTAGTAATAAGTAATGGTAAAATTTAACAATAAAATAAAGGAAAATCATTCACTATTTATTAAAATTTGTCAATTTTGCTATATTTTGCTATAATGTAAGAAAAAGGACATTTGTCCTTTCAATTGCGGTTTTTTTGGAAGATAATAAAGAAAAGAGGAGATAATTGTGCTGAATTATGAAGAATTAAAAGGGGTAATTACACCAATGGAAGTTTTTAATGAATTGCCGCCGAAAAAAAGGGAGTATATGAATCTCCTGTTTCAAAATTGTACGGAAGAAGTTCTCTATTATATGACGTTAATAGAGGTTGATGAAGATACTACTTTAATCAAAGCCGGGGATAAATGCAGCAATATTTATATTATTTTATCCGGCAAGGTTACAGGAATTGATTGGCCGATCAATGAAAGAGCTTATTCGTTTAAGGATTTTGGTCCCGGAGATTTTTTTGGAGAAATCGAGTGCTTTGCAGATTTGACCAATTATCGTATTAGTGTAGTAACTGTAACAAAGTGTAAAGTACTTGTGATTCCGGCACCGTTTTATATGGAATGGATTCGAAACGATGTAGAGGCTTTGTATTCCAGAGCTAAGGTAAATATGCGAAGGCTGATCACACAGACGACCGACGCAAGACGATATTTGTTTTTGGAGGCAAAAGAAAGACTCGTCTTATATCTGGTTCGAAAATATGAGCAGAGACAGCCAAATGATAAATCTGTTGAATTAAACTTAAGTCAAACAAGAAATCAGCTGGCAGAGGAGATTGGTTTTTCTATAAAAACATTGAATCGTAATATAAAAATATTGGAAGAAATGGGATTTATTCATATGAATAAAGGTAAGATTTCTATTACTGAAGATTCGTATCATGAGATGAAAGAATATATGGATCAACATATATATGGAGAAATATAGGCTGATCAACATATTTGGAAAAGATTAGATATAAAAATCAGAGGTAAAAATTAGAAGTAAAAGGAGGATGAGATTATGTATGTTGGAAAAAAAGTAACGCGTGTCGATGCCCATGATAAGGTAATCGGACGTACAAAGTACACAGATGATTTGTGTGATAAGGGCGCATATGTTGCGAGAATTTTGCATTCTACTATTGCACATGGAAAAGTGGTATCCATTGATACCTCAGAGGCAGAGAAGATTCCGGGAGTTGTAAAAGTACTGACCTGTTTTGATCTGGGGGAGAAACATTATTTTCCGACAGCAGGTCATCCATGGTCTACAGATCCTGATCACCAGGATGTGGCAGACAGATTATTGTTGACGGATGAAGTACGTTTTTATGGGGATGATATTGCTGCTGTTGTGGCAGAAGACGAGGTTTCTGCTGCACAGGCTCTTCGGGCAATGAAGGTAGAGTATGAAGAATATCCATTTGTATTGGATGTGCAGGAAGCAATGAAAGAGGGCGCTCCGCAGCTGCATGAAAAATTTCCGAACAATATTTTAAAACATACAACAATTAACAAAGGGAACTATGCAGAGGCAATCAAGGAACCGGGGCTGGTAAAGGTTGAGGGCTGGTATGATACACCGGCAGTACAGCATTGTCATATTGAGAACTTTATCTGTACGGCAGAAATGGAAGGGGACAGAATTACGGTTGTTTCTTCTACGCAGATTCCTCATATTGTGCGCAGAGTAGTTGGTCAGGCTCTTGGTGTTGAGTGGGGAAAAATCCGCGTGATTAAGCCATATATCGGCGGCGGATTTGGAAATAAACAAGACGTTCTGTATGAACCATTGTGTGCATGGCTTTGTACAAAGGTAGGCGGACATCTGGTCAAATTGGATGTTCCGAGAGAAGAGACCTTTGTATGTAATCGTACACGTCATTCCATTCGAAATCATATTATTTCATGGGTTCGCCCGGATGGAACATTTGCAGCACGTAAGCTGGAAGCATTTTCAGACCAGGGTGCATATGCATCTCATGGACACAGTATTGTTGCCAAAGGAGTAGGAGCTTTTCCGCAGTTATATCCTTGTGACAATGTAGAAGTGGATGCGTATACAGTCTTTACAAATAAACCGGTTGCAGGCGCAATGAGAGGATATGGAATACCGCAGGCGATGTGGGCGGTAGAGTGTCATACAGAAGATATCGCAGCAAAGATGGGTATGGATCCAATCGTGTTCAGACGACAGAATCTGATGCCAAAAGGATATGTGGATCCGTTTTCAAAAAATGAATTATATTCGGATACATTTAATCAATGTCTGGATAAGGCAATGGCAGAAATTGATTATGATAGAAAATACAAAGAATATCAGAATCAGACCGGAGACATCCGGAGAGGAATCGGAGTTGCAATGTTCTGGTACAATACTGCAGTATGGCCGATTTCGTTGGAGACTTCTTCCTGCCGAATGGTTTTGAATCAGGATGGTTCCCTTCAGGTGCAGTTAGGAGAGACAGAGATCGGACAGGGAGCAGATACCGCGTTTGCACAGATGACAGCGGATGTCGTAGGAGTTCCTTTGGAAAATGTACATATGATGTCTTGTCAGGATACAGATGTTACTCCATTTGGTACAGGTGCTTATGCATCAAGACAGACGTATACAGCCGGATTTTCTATTCGCCAGACAGGAATGCTTTTGAAAGAGCGGGTCTTGGAATATGCACATGATCTGACAAGAATGCCGGCGTACAATCTGGATATCGTCAATGGCGAGATCGTTCGCGTGACAGACGGCAGAGTGTTGATGTCTTTGCAGGAATTGGCAACAGAAGCGCTGTACAGTTTGACCAACAGTAAACATCTGACTGCAGAGAGTACTGCCCAGATCAAATCCAATGCATATTCTTTCGGATGCACAATTGCTGAGGTAGAGGTAGATATACCGATGTGTCAGGTGAAACTTCTGAATATCGTCAATGCACATGATGCAGGAAAATTAATTAATCCGGCATTGGCAGCTGCGCAGGTACATGGCGGAATGAGTATGGGAATCGGATATGGTTTGTCAGAGAAGATGATATTTGATGAAAAGACAGGTCGGACATTAAATAATAACTTGCTGGATTATAAGTTATCTACGATGATGGATCATCCAAGGCTGAATGCTGTGTTTGTAGAAAATGAGGAACCAACAAGCGCATATGGTACAAAGGCATTGGGAGAACCGCCGGCATGTTCCGTGGCTCCGGCTATTCGAAATGCAGTATATCAGGCTACGGGAGTTGGCGTCAATGAAGCTCCTGTCAACCCGCACAATCTGTTCCGCAGATTTGTGGAAGAAGGCATGTTTGAAGAAGAGAAGTAGAGCAAAGGAGGGTTACGATTATGTATGATATAAAAGCACTTTATGAAGCAGAAAGCGTACAGCACGCCATTTCACTTCTTAAGGAACATCCGGAAGCACAGATTATTGCAGGTGGAAGTGATGTGCTTGTACAGATCAGAGAAGGAAAACGAGCAGGAAAAGAGCTGGTCAGCATTTATATGATCGATGAAATGAGAGGAATCAGCTATGAAGAGGACGGAGCGATCCGCATCGGATCTCTTACCAGCTTTTCACATATTACAAAGGATCCGATTATCCAGAAACACATCAATGTGTTGGGAGAGGCAGTGGATATGGTTGGAGGACCACAAATCCGTAATATCGGAACTATTGGCGGAAATACATGTAACGGTGTTACATCGGCAGATTCCGCATCTACATTGCATGCATGGGATGCAGTGATAGAAATTACAGGACCGGAAGGTGTTCGCAGAATTCCGATTCATGATTTCTACATAAAAGCCGGAGTTGTTGATTTGAAACCGGCAGAAATTCAGACTGCAATTATTATTCCAAAAGAATCTTATGAAGGTTATTATGGACATTATATCAAGTATGCAATGAGAAATGCGATGGATATTGCAACAACAGGATGTTCTGTTAATGTAAAATTATCAGAAGATAAAAAGACCATCGAAGACGTTCGAATCGCGTATGGAGTTGCCGGTCCGGTTCCGATGCGTGCACCATCCGCTGAGGCAAAGGCAAAGGGAAAACCGGTGAGCAAAGAGACGGTGAAAGAATTTGCAAAGACTGTATTAGAGGATATCAATCCGCGTGACAGCTGGAGAGCATCGAAGGCATTTCGTCAGCACATTGCAATTGTGTTAGCGGAACGGGCTCTGCTTGAGTCCATTCGTCTGGCAGGAGGTGAAATCGATGAGTAATCAGTACAAATTAGTAAGTTGTACCATCAATGGAAAAAAGGTAGAAAAAATGGTGGATGTACGGGCATCATTGACAGATATGCTCCGAGACGATTACCGTTTGACCAGTGTGAAAAAGGGTTGTGAAGTCGGAGAATGTGGAGCATGCAATGTAATTATAGACGGAGAATGCTACAATTCCTGTATTTATCTAGCTATTTGGGCAGAAGGAAAAGAAATCTTGACGTTGGAAGGTCTTGCGGGACCAAATGGAGAAATTTCCGATATCCAGCAGGCATTTATCGATGAGGCTGCTGTGCAGTGCGGATTCTGTACTCCGGGATTTATTATGAGCGCAGTAGAGATTCTGGAATCAAAGAGAGAATATTCTGATGAGGAAATCAGAAAATTATTGTCAGGACATCTGTGTAGATGTACCGGATATGAGAATATTTTTAAGGCAGTCAAAAAAACAATGTTGAGAAGACTTGGCAAGGATGCAGAGGCAGATTTGGTATAATAAAGCAATTATCGTATTATTTGCGTGGGTCATAAGAAGAGGCAGTGTCTGGGATGGACGCTGCCTTTTCTAAGTGTGCTAGTTTTTATTTATTGACGAGAGAAAACACAGGTGCTATTATGTGCTTAGTAATACAAAGTATATACGAATGGCAAGTGAATAATTTGGGAATGGTCATTGAATGTGGGGTGATGAAACTGAATGATAAATATGAGACCCAGATGAAAAAGGGCGTTCTGGATATGCTGGTCTTGCAGTTGTTGGCTGAAAGGAAAATGTATGGATATCAGATTATTAGTGAACTGAGCGTGCGAAGTGAAGAACGTTTTTTATTAAAGGAGGGCACGCTCTATCCCATACTTTATCGACTGGAAGATGATGGATTGGTGAAAAGTCAGTGGAGTGAGGCCGAGGGAAAACGAGTGGCGAGAAAATATTATAGGATTACGGATGACGGTAAAGAAACACTTTTGGAAATCAAAGAACTGTGGAAAGAAATTTCCGGCAGTGTGGAAAAGATTATGGAGGAATAAGAAAATGAAAGAAAAGTTTATTAAGCAGATTATGAAATTGTTGACATGTTCGAAAAAGAGAAAAGAAGAAATCAAACAGCAGCTTGTTTCAGATATTGATGCAGCAGTCGCCTCTGGAGAAAAGGAAGAGGATGTGATCAAGCGGATGGGAAAGGCAGAGGAAATTGCCAACGCATTTAATCAGAGTTTTTCGCCGGAAGAAGTAAAGATTTATAAGAAAGAATTGCGAAAGAGAAGAGCTCTTGACATTGTTTTAGTTATGTTAGTTATTGCCTTTGGATTATGGTGGATGATGCCGAAGAATAAAGTGCTTGAAGATAGCGATCGTTTCCAGACTGCTGCTGTAGAAGCGCAGGCGAAAGAGGTTGTGCAGATGCTGGATGATGGAGATTATGACGGACTTCGTGCAATGGCAGTGGATAAGTTGGCGCCGATGATCAATGAAGAAGAGATGGAGCATGCAAGAAATAATCTTGCGGAAGATTGGGGAGAACTTTCCAATTATGGCAATATTTATATGATTGAAAGTGTGCAGAGAGGACAACATTCAGCAGTTGTTCAGATGAATATTTCTTATGAAAATACAAGCGTTACCTATACTATTAGCTTTGATAAGAATATGAAATTAAATGGTCTGTGGATGAAATAGGCGTTGTGTAGAGCGAAAAGAGGGGATTGCATGGATTGGATGATGTTTGTAATAATCGGCGGATGTAATGTTATAACTGTTTTGATTTGCCGGTATGCGTATCAGATCAATGACCAGTATAAAAACGGAATGCTCCTGGGGGTGCATATTCCTGTATGGGCAGTGCATCAAGAAAAGGTACAGAAAATCTGTGCCAAGAGCAGCCGGCTTTGGAATCGGTATCACTGGGGCAATCTGTTTCTTAGTATTGCAGTCTGCCTCTTGAGCGTTCTCTCCACAGAAATTGCAGTTATCATGTGGCTGATATGGATAACCGGATATATCATCGGTTGCTGGCTTTTGCTTGTAAAGATTTATCGGGATATGTATCGGCTCAAAATAGAAAATAATTGGTATGATGAGCAGACAAGGCGGATCCGGATCCGTCAGGAAAAAAGGACTGGGCAGCAGGTGACGGAAACTGTGGATGATGATGTGTATTGGCTGAATGGCTGGTATAGTAATCCAAGAGATAAGAGGACCTTGGTAGAAAGCAAGTTCTGTAATGTTAATATGGAATTTAATATGGCAAAACCGGGAGTGCGGGTGCTGGTGAGTGTTTTGCTGGCTGTGACGATAGGGATAATCATTTGGTGTATTTATTTTATTTGCTTGTGCCATTGATTCGTTTCTAGGTGTCTGGTAAGACAGAGTTGCTTTTGTTTAAAGAAGAGACCCCATAAATATCGATTGGATAAAAGGGAAAGACTATTGACAATATCGAGTGTCGATAATATAATAATGTTAGAAATATCGATACTCGATATAAAGGAAATAGAGGGATATAGGATATAAAGAGAGGTGAGCATATATGAAGAAGACAAGGAGAACCTTTCCTTTTTTTCGACCGCGTGAATGTGATGGATTTGCTGAGTATCTTAAGCGACAGTCTATGCAAGGCTGGCATTTTAAAGAATGGCGGTTCGGAATGGTGTTTGAAAAAGGAGAGCCAAAGGCGGAAAACTATCGTGTGGAAATCTTTCCCAAAGGTGCAGATATGGATATGAGACCGGGGGAAAATACGAAGGAATATGCGGAGTATTGTGAGGCGGCGGGGTGGAAGTTTATTGATTCCAGAGGAAAAACCTGCATTTTTAAGCAAGAAGTGGAGGACGCAGTTCCGATTGTAGAACCAGAAGAACGATTTGATACAATTTTGAAAGCAGAGTGGAGCGAGTGGAGAAATAGTTTCTTAGTAGCATTGCTATTGTCGGCTTGGTATTTTTTTGTATTCTGGACGATGGATTTTGAACACTGGGCATTTGCTGGCTCGTTGTTATTCATGTTAGTTTCCATGCTGATTTTAGCAGTTTTGGGAATTGGTGATGCACTTTATCTAATGCATTGGGGCAAAAAGCAAAGACAAAGACTTTGTAACAGAGAAGAAATTTATTACAAAAAAGAAAGATATTCTGCAAATTATGGGAGAGTCCTTTTTTGGTTCGTATTATTGTTTATGATGGTGCGGCAAAGGCACACACCACAGGCAACGGGAATCTTGGCAGCCAATCTCGTCTTGATCATAGGATTGATCGTGATTTCTTTGATCGTCTCGTTCTGGCGTCCACTGGAAATCGCCAATGAGACATTTCAGGTTCTTTCTTCAGTGGGGCTGTTCCTTATTGTGATGGTATTGATAATAGGTGGAGTTTTTGACCAGGGTAGATTAAGCGGAACAAGAACAGAAATGAGTGAGGTTCCATTGATGCAGGAAGATTATAAAGCAGTCGAAGGAAAGGCGGAAGTATTTTATGAAGAGTCGGAAAGCATCTTAGGGAAGGTCTGCCATGCTGATGTAGAGTATTCTGATTCCGAAGAGTTGGAGTATACGGTATATAAAAGTCCTCATTTGTGGGTGATTGACAAGGTGTGGGATAGTGTGTGGAACAAAACAAAACCTGCACACGACTGTAAGGAACTTTGGGGGGCTGAAAAAGCATATTTGACAGGGGGAGAAGGGTTCTACTGGTACTATATCCAATATCCGAATGCGGTAGTTGATATGCGTATCTATACAGAGCAGGAGTTGAAGCCGGAGGACATTGCGGTTATGCGAGAAAAGTTAAATCTGCATTAAAAGGGAGTCGGCTTGCAGGAAAGAGGTGACAATATGAAAGAAGTCAAACGAAGGTTCAAAAATTATAAGTATCGGGAGTGCGATGCCTTTGCAAAATATCTTGAGGAACAGGCTGCAAAGGGCTGGCATTTTAAAGAGTGGCGTTTGGGGCTGGTATTTGAAAAGGGAGAACCAAGGAAAGTAAAATATTCTGTAGAAGTATTTCCAAAAGGAGATGACAGGGACAGCAGGCCGGAGAAAGATGCGGAAGAATTTGCAGAATACTGCGAGGCAGCAGGCTGGAAATTAATTGATGGACAACGAAAGTTTTGCATTTTCAAAGCAATTAGGAACGATGCAGTCCCAATCGCTACACCGGAAGAACGTTATGAGAATATCTGTAAAGCGGAACGAGAACGGTTATGGCTCCCATTTGTACTCGTGCCTGTTATTCTATTCACGATAAAGGTTACATGGAGAGGTTTGTATAATTTTGGATTTTTTAATTCAAGTTTGTTTTTTCTAACAATTATTCTGTTATTAGCGCTTGGTTCGGTTATAGATGCATTTGCGGCGTTTCTCTGGAGGCGAAAAAAGAAACGACAGATTGCGGAAGGGAAAATCCCGGTTTATAAAAAAACAATCGGCATTCGTTATTATGAAGTGTTGTATTTGGCACTGATAGTGGAGTGTGTGGTACATGCTTTGGAAGTGGGGAGTGGAGGAATAAAAGAGGATATACTGATGGCATTACTGCCAGCAGCGCCAGTATTTGCCATTGCACTTAGTGCAGCGCTTGCTTCCTTTTTAAAAACTTCTATTGAGCATCGTATGTTGCTGCAAATGCTTTTGGGATTTGGCGGAATCTTTGTCTTGGGAGGCGTGCTCATTGCATTATCGATGCAGGAGCCAGCGGCGCCGGTGAGCAAAACTTCAGCGCCTCTTGTACTAGAGGATTTTCAGGAAGTAACAGGGGAACGATTTATCTCAGGAAATGAATCAAAATCTATTCTTGGTAAAAAGTATGACTATTATATTAGCTATGGGGATAGTCAAGTAAATCCAGAGCAGATGTCTTATGAAGGCTGTGAGAGTCCTTATGCGTGGGTCATTGAGCGAATGTGGAAAACCAGGGAAAAGTGGAGTGGTTTTGAATATGCAAGAGATTCAGAAAATACAGATCTTTTAGAAAAAGTTGATTGTAAAGAACTATGGGGAGCGCAAGAGGCCTGGGTTTACCAATCGGATTTCTATATTGAGAAATATTGTTACGAGATACGGTATTTGAATGAGGTGCTGTTTCTTCGAACGATGGAGGAATTGAATGCTGAAGAGGTAGAGATTATTCGGGAAAAGCTAGAACTTGAATAAATAAAACATTGTATGATATTTGATTTGGAGAAGGAAAGGAGGAGAATGGACAGATGGCAAGAGAGCAATTTCAAACATTGACAGAGCCCATGTATTATATTCTCCTTGCTTTGACGGAAGAGTGCTGCGGGGTAGATATCATGGATAAGGTTGATACGCTGTCGGCCGGGCGTGTAAAGGTTGGCCCGGGAACCTTATATGCAATGCTTTCTAAGTTTGAGGAGAATGATATTATTAAGAGAACTGCGGAAGAAGGAAGAAGAAAGTGGTATCTGATTACGGATATTGGATTGAAAATGTTGATGCAGGAGTATGAACGGCTGCAGATTATGGTAGAAGACGGCAGAAGGTATTTTCTGCGAAATCAGTCATAATATAAAATTGTGGTGGAGAGGCGACAGGCTTCTCCATTTTTTTTGATATTTTTGTGGTAGAGTGACAGGGAAAAAGAGAAAGGAGAAGATACAGTTTGAAAAGTAGAAAACAAATGGCGGTGGTAATCAGTTTTTGTATATGTGTGTTATTATGTAGCTGCAGTTCCTTTGATGCGTCAGGATATGTGAAAGCGGTGTTGGATAGTTCTTATAAAAACCAGACAGAAACGTATATAGAATTGACCGGAATTACAGAGGAGGACGCGCAAAAGATTTTTCAGAATAATCTGGATGTTACAATGCAGGCATTTAAATCTGAGAAATTATCAGCAGAATTGGAGATGCAGTATCGGGAGTTATTTGGACAGATTTTAAAACAAGTGAAATATTCTGTCGGTGAAGCTCAAAAAGAAAAGGACGGGAGTTATAAAACAATTGTCACGATAGAACCAATCACATTATTTGATGATACATATCATAGCTTTCAGGCAGAGGCGGAAGTGTATGCAAAAAGTATTACGGATGCAGTGATGAATGGAGAACCTATGCCGTCAGATGAGGAAATTCAGGAGCAGGTGTATCAGTTATATTATGATATTTTAAAAAATGCCATGGATTCGGGAGTGAAATATGGAACGGCGGAGAAACTGGAACTTCATATTGAAAAGAAAGACAGGAAAACGTATGAAATCCGGAAAGAAGATTTACAGACATTGGATGGAAAATTAATTTCAAGAAAACTGTTGCTGGAAGAGGAACATTCTTGACAATGATTCGTGGCAATGTTATCCTTTAAATTGAATAATTCGAAGAAAAGGAACGTGAATACAGTGACGATTTTTAAAGGTGCAGGTGTAGCAATTATTACACCGATGAAGGATAATTTAGAAGTTAATTATGAGAAACTGGATGAGATTCTGGAAGAGCAGATTGCCGGACAGACAGATTCTATTATTATATGTGGAACAACCGGTGAATCAGCAACGATGTCAGAGGAAGAGCACATGAAGGTTATTCGGTTTGCAATTGACCGGGTGAACCATCGGATTCCTGTGATTGCAGGAACCGGGTCCAATTGTACTGCAACTGCTGTTCAGATGTCAAAAGAAGCTGCGGAGGCCGGAGCAGAAGGTGTTTTGCTTGTAACACCATATTACAATAAGGCTACACAGAACGGTTTGATTGCACACTATACAAAGATTGCAGAGGAAGCAAAGGTTCCGGCGATTTTGTATAATGTACCAAGTCGTACGGGGTGTGCACTGCAGCCGGAGACAGTTGCAAAACTGGTAAAGGATTCTGAATATATTGTAGGAATCAAGGAGGCATCCGGAGATATTAGTAATGTAGCAAAGATTATGCATTTATGTGATGGCAATATTGATATGTATTCAGGAAATGATGATCAGGTAGTACCATTGCTTTCACTCGGTGGAATTGGTGTGATTTCCGTATTATCCAATATTGCACCGACTTATGTACACGATATGGTATATAAATATTTGAGCGGCGATTTAGAAGGAAGTCGTGAGATGCAGTTGAAAGCATTGCCGCTTTGTGATGCATTGTTCTGTGAAGTGAATCCGATTCCGGTAAAGGCTGCAATGAACCTGCTGGGAAAAGAGTGCGGACCGCTGAGAGGACCATTGACAGAGATCGAACCACAGCACAAAGAAGTGCTTAGAAAGGCAATGCAGGAGTTTGGTCTTCTCTAATTGAAAAAGGAAAACAAAAGAATAGAGAATAGTATGAAAAAGGCAGAGGTTTGAAACAACATCTGCCTTTTTTGAACGATTTATTCATTTTCAATGATTGTTTCTGCACGTTTCAAGGCTGCCTTGATATTTGGACAGAAGTTTTCTTCACCGACAATTTCGATAAATTTGGATTTTCTCATTACTTTCATCGGCTGCTCGTTTACGTGAGAGAATATTACGGTAATATTTTTCTTTTTGCAAAAGTTTACAAGATCTGTCAGGGCATTTAGCGCAGTGCTGTCAAGAGCCGGAACACTTCGCATACGCAGGATCAGACAGGTAGTAAATTCTTTAACTATGATATGCTCAATGGCATCTGCCGCACCGAAAAATAATGGTCCGGTAATTTCGTATACGCGGATCTGGAGTGGAAGCTCTTGTAAATGCTGATCCATTTTTTTACTGTCGTGCTCAACGTAGGTCCAGCCACGAACTTGCGTTTCATCGCTCATACGCTTGATAAAAAGCAGACACGCCAAAATCATACCAATTTCAATTGCGACGACCAGATCAAAGGCGATGGTCAGTACAAATGTGATCAGAAGAACGGCAATATCACTCTTGGTAGATGTTTTGACCAGGTGGACAAATGTGCGCCATTGACACATGTTGTAAGCGACTACAAAGAGAATCGCAGCGATGGTCGGCATTGGAATCAGTCCGGCATAAGGCATTAGTATAACAAGGACAATAATCAGAGTGACAGAGTGTACCATACCTGCAATCGGAGTGCGGCCGCCGTTTTTGATGTTTGCTGCGGTTCTTGCAATTGCTCCGGTGGCAGGGATTCCGCCGAATAATGCGGAAGCGACGTTACCGGCTCCTTGTGCGACAAGTTCCATGTCTGAACGATGTTTAGTTCCTGTCATACCGTCAGCAACAACACAGGACAGAAGTGACTCGATTGCTGCCAGAATCGCGATTGTAAATGCATTTGGCACAGCGGACTGCAACAGTTCCAGATTTAATTCCGGAAACTGAAAAGATGGGAGACTATTACTGATGGTGTAAAGATCTCCAATCGTATTTGCTTTTAATGGCAGGAATTTGACCATTAAGATACCGCCGATTACTGCCAGAAGAGATCCCGGAATTTTCTTAAAGATCATCGGCGAAATAATCAGGATCGCAAGACTGACACCGCCAACGATCAGGGCATCTATATTTACAGTAATGAGATTCTGGAAGAATACTTTCAGTTTCTCTAATGTTTCGATCGGACTTACTCCGTTTGGATAAGTAAGACCGAAGAAGTCCTTCAATTGCCCGATGACAATCGTAACGGCGATACCGGAAGTAAAGCCGGTGGTAATGGTAAATGGAATAAATTTAATCAAGCTTCCAAAGTGGCAGAATCCCATGATGATCAAAAAGATACCGGCAAGGATTGTGGAGACAATCAGACCGTCAATGCCATCGGCAGCGACAATACCTGCTACGATGGTTGCAAACGCTGCGGTAGGACCGGAAATCTGCACGGTACTTCCACCGAGAGCAGAACTGACAAATCCGGCAACAATGGCGGTAAAGATACCTGCTTCCGGACCAACACCTGAAGCAAGTGCCAGAGCAATGGACAGTGGAAGTGCAATGATCGCCACGATGATTCCGGCAGTAACATCTTTGATGAATTGTGTACGACTGTAATTCTTGAGAGTCGTAAGCAACATAGGTTTTAAAGTTTCCATACTAGAAAAAATCCCCCTCTTTTGTAATGATTTGCTGTTAAAATATATGAATGCAGCATGAAGATTATAGCATGGTTGTAAGTTCTTGGAAAGACTGAGAAAAAAATTCTTGACAAAACAGTGTATGGCGGATATAATATCTAAGTGTCAGCGACATCATAGGGGATTGGTCAAATGGTATGATAGGGGTCTCCAAAACCTTTGGTGGGAGTTCGATTCTCTCATCCCCTGCTAGAAAAAGCCTTAAAAACTGCGTAGAAACGTTGTTTTAAGGCTTTTTTTGTTGCCATGCATGCGACAAAACAGTCCGGTGGACTGTTTTGAGTTACAGAATTAATTTGTATTTATAGAAAATGTAGTTCCATTTTTATTGAATTTTTCCGTACTCTATAGTAATGGGATCAGAACTGGCACCGACAAGACAGATGTAGTACTCACCTGATTTTGCGGCTTTCAATTCATAGTTTTGAGATAAGTCTATTTCAGAATATACTTCCTTCATTAATTTTCCGTTATAAATATATTGATATATAATGCCTTGACCGCTGCCGTAGTTTATCTCAGAAGGATACAAATTAAGTTGAACCTGCAAAGTTTCTCCCTTTTTAAGATTCCATCCGCTGCCATCTTCTTTTTTTAAGATAACCATAGAATCATTTGTAAATATAACTTCTGGAACTAAAAAGACCCCATCTTTTTCAGTTACAGCAATTTCTTCTGCAATTCGTGGTATATGAGCATCTTTTTCTACTGCCTTTACAATACTGCTCTCTTCAATAATATTATATACTGTCTTTGAAGATTCCTTGGAAGTAGAGTTTTTTTCTGCATTATTCGTTAATTCTTTTCCTATTAAATGAGCATTTTTATCATTTATTAATTCTATCCCGCCTTCTTCAATGGACAATTTCTTAGTTGCTAAAACTGTTGAGCCAATTGTCAGTAACATAATGGCAGCAATAAGTAAACGAATTTTCCATGGATTTTTTTGCATCTTTTTCTTTTTTGGAATCATATCCATAACATTTTGAACTGTTATTTCATGATTAAAATTTTGAGATATAATATCTTCTGTTTTTTCATTTTTTTCATGATCAATTAATATATCTAATGACTCCTCTGAAATTAAATCAAACATATCAAAAAGGTTAATTTTCATACATAAAGCCCCCTTCCTCTAAAGCTATTTTTAGTTTTTCACGACTTCTTTTAAGCCATGTTTTAATTGTTGATGGTGACTTTTTTTCTTCTTTGGCAATCTGCTCAATGGTTTTTCCCTGAAAGTAAAATTTTATCAGAACAATCTGATATTCAGCACGTAATCCTTTTAGAGTATCTAATAACACTTTACGTAATTCAATTTGAGAAAACGCATCATTGACTGTCAAAAAAATCTGTTCATCAAATGGAAGGTGCAACATTCTTTTTCTTTTTTCATTTAACGAAAGATTTCTTGCTATGGCTCCTAAATATGGCTTTAAATCATCATATTTTTCAGCATCTATTTTTTCTGCATTCTCCCATAAAGTGAAAAATATGTTATTAACCACTGCTTGCATATCAAGAATATCGGCACATCCTTCTAAAGTGTTAAAAACAATAGTAGCAACATACGCATTGTATTGACATATTATTTCTTCTAATGCTTTTGGGTCTTTTTCTTTTAAACGAGAAATAAGATCAGCATAATTCATAAAATCACCCCCTGGTATTTATGGCGTAATCAGACATTGTGATAATAAAGGATCTAATATTTATGTTTCGTTATATATACAAAAAAACAATGCTAAAAGTTTCAAATATATTTTTATTTATAGTTTTTGATTTTCATTATTTCAATTATAAAATAGCAGCAAGAATGTTTAGAATTCTTACTGCTATTATCAACGATAGATTTCTGCAATTGAATAAGAGAATATCAAATAAATCAAATTAAAAAAGAAAATATTACACAATGATTTCCAATAAAACAAAAAAGTTTCAAAATTAACGAATTGACTGCAGTGCTTTCTCGTAATCATTTTTATGTACATATATTTTATGATGTAAGTGTCAAAAGTCGATTTTTCAATGACTTTTGACACGCATACAGTT
>CAJKWK010000060.1 GCA_905203555.1 uncultured Lachnospiraceae bacterium | reverse complement strand
ACACAAAACTGGTGTTTCCTTTTCTATGTGTCCTACAAAAATTTTACGCTAGCATTTAGGATTTAGTCTTTTCAAAATAATTATGACTAAATTAACAAAGAGAGAACGTATTCAAACATTCTCTCTCATGTACTCTTAATCTAATTTTGTTCTCGATCTTCTCCTAAAAATTTGTAAAATCCAATTCTACCTTCAGCATCTCTCCCGCATGTTGATCAAATTCTGCAAAGGCCGTCACCGCATCTTCCGCCGCATAAGTATCGGTAATTATTTTTCCAAGCTCCACTTTCCCGGAACGTACAAGATCGATCAATTCCAGAAAATCCTTCTTCAACGCATTTCTACTTCCAAATACATTGAGTTCTTTTTTCTGGATTAAGGTGAAATTAAAATCCAGATTTTGCTTTCCTACTCCGATCAGTACCAATTTCCCGCCAAAGGCACAGGCATCGATACAATTCTGAAATGTCGAAGGCAGACCAACAGCCTCAATACACACATCAAATCCATACGGATTGTGATTTCCTCGAATATCAATCTGTCCGGTAATGTCTGCCGTTGCCTGTTCCAACGCCTCTGGTGAATCATTTAAAATCGTACCGGCAAAGCCAAAATTTTCCATTGCGTACTGCAGTTTTTCCTCTGCAACATCACACATATATACTTCACCGCCAAGAGCCTTTGCTGCCGTTCCTGCCAAAACGCCAATCGTACCGGCTCCAACCACCAATACCTTATCCCCTTTCTGAATCCCGGCTCTCTGCACACCATGATAACTAATACAGAATGGCTCAATCGCAGCAAGCAGTTTCGGGTCCAGACCTTTTCCATCATAGATTCGTTCCAACGGCATCGTAATATATTCGCAAAAAGCGCCATCCCTCTGACACCCCATCGTCTGATTATCCATGCACGCGTTCACCAGCCCCCGCTGACAGCTATAGCAGCTGCCACAATTGAAATATGGATTGCAGGTTACAACCATCCCCTTTTCCAGTCCATATTCATTATCATCAATTTCCACAATCTCTGCACTAAATTCATGCCCCGGAATACGTGGATACTCAAAATACGCAAATGTACCTCTATAAGATCCCAGATCGCTGCCGCAAATTCCTCCGTAAAGCAATTTCAAAAGTGCCTCCCCCGGCTTTCTCACCGGCTTTTCTACTTCTCTGATTTCCACATGTCCCGGTTCCGTAATATAAATCGCTTTCATCCCACTTCCTCCTTTTATATGTTTCTTCTAACGATCTCTATCTACATATATCTCATTCCAAATAACCGCAGTCTTCATCGGCGCACTCTTGGAATAGATTTTGTTTTCATAAGCATCGATTGGATCCTGCGTAAATTCCTCTTTATCAATCAATTCTACAATCTCATCATAACAACTCTTTTCCAGAATCCGGATTGCCTCTTCCATATGATCCTGCCTGAAATTAATCGAACCAAATATCAGCTGATTCTGAAATCCGAACGGCATCGTATCTACTGTCACTTCCGGACCAAGTGAAAATGAATTGTAAATTCCATTGCATCCCAGAACTCCATACTGAAATGCGATTTCATGTTCAATGGCTGCTCCGCTTGAACCGATAAATACCGTTGCTGTTCCTCCCAGTTTCTCTTTGATCGCTGCTGCCAGTTCTTCCTTTGTATCAAATACACTTCTTACATAATCTGCCTTTGCCTGCTTTAGCGCAAACGCAACTTTCGGACTATCTTCTTCACTTCTTGCTACGAATACAATCTTCGCCTCCGGATACCGCTGACGGATCAGATCTCCGATAAACATTCCGGTTGTTCCCAATCCAAAAATACAGACTCTCTGAAACGTATCTTTTCTGGCAATCTCTCTGGCCTCTGCCTCCGAGCACCTATACTGCGCCATCTTCACCCGGAAATTGTGCGCCTCTCCCAGATCCTCCATACGCTCCCGCTGAAAAATCATACATGCATAAGGGTCACTGAATACGAGTTTTTTCAACAATGATAATGCGATTTTTCCATCTTTTACATATCCTTCCGGAATCTGCAGGAGCATGTCCGGATTGTAATAATTCTGATCTGAAAATAATCCATCCGCCTGATCACATCCATACTCAAAATACGTTTCCTCCTCGGTATAACGTGTCGGATCATAGCTGTTTCCGCCCCGGATCAATACAATTGCATAACGATTCTGTGACGGCACCCATACAACGCCTTCATGACCATTCACAAGCCGATTACATCCTTCCGGAAACTTCTTATCCAGCTCTCCGTTTCTCCCCATATTCATTAAAGTATAATCAGTTCCGCAAAATCCTACCAGTACACTTTCTGCCAGAATACCTTCCTTTTCTTCTTCCCCTCTTAGTCTTCTCCTTGGCGGATTATGCACCTCCACATCTCCATATACCAATGGTTTTTCCTGACTATTCTGAAAATAAGTTCCTTTGACGATCATCGTATTCTTCCTCCTATTCCACCATATTGATAATTTTTTCCGGAATATCCAAATTGCCGAATCCATAAAACTGTTTCGCATTTTCTCCCAGAATCTTTCGTTTTTCTTCCTCCGTCAGTTCCTTTGACTTTTCAATAAACTCTTTACTCATATCATAAGTAATTGCCGTCATCGTTCTCGGATAATCACTCCCCCACATCAGCTTATCCACTCCGCAGATGTCAATTGCCGTACGGATTGCCTGAACCGCAGACGGATAAGGATAAAACTCTTTATGGAACAACCAGGTAATCCCGCCACTTTCGATATAAACATTTTTATATTTCGCAAGCGCAATCTGCTGTTCCCAGCCCGGAACAGTAACCATCCCGAAATGCCCTATGGCAATCCGCAAATTCGGATATGTTTCCGCAATTTCCTTGAGTGCGCCCACCTGCACATCTCCCTCCGCCATATCTATGGACACAAACTTTCCCAAACGGTCCGCCTGAGAAAAAATCGCTTTATGAGCAGACAAATCCTGATTTTCCAATCTTCCGGCACAAATTTTCACTCCGTCAAATTGCAAAACCCATGTATCTTCCAGTGGTTTTTCCTCATATAGACAACAGATTTTCATCCGTTCCTTATACCGTTCTTTACATTTCAGAAGATATGCATCTTGATTTCCATCGATATACTCCTGCGTCACAACACAACCGCTCACTCCTGCGTAGTTCATATTTGCCATAAGCATTTCCACCGTATTCCGTCCATCCAACATGTACGGCGGCATCATTTGCCGCAGTTCACCGCCAAAATCACTTCTTCCATCTTTCAACGCAACAACCGGTTTCCCATTTACACGCCCCTGCTGCCGGTCCCACAAATGCAAATGTGCATCAATAATCATACAGCGCCTCCTTCTCACATCGTCCTTTTCATTTTTGAATTTTGTCTTGCCTTCATTATATCTTGCGTGGTACGATAATGATACATCATAACCAGACAATCCGACTGCTTTTATGTCCGATAAGCGTACTTTTTAAACACAATTTCAAAGGAGGGACAGGTTTTGAAAAATGACAATCTCAATATTTCATTTCCGATGGGCGAATACCAAATTCATATTTTAAAATTCACTTATGAATGCCAGACCTGGAATATTCCATCCCATGCCCACAGTTCCAACAGCTACGAACTGCACTATATCCCTCAGGGAAAAGGAACTCTTATCAGCAATCAAAGATCCTATGCACTCTATCCAAATGTTTTATATACCACCGGTCCTCACATTGAGCACCAGCAATTTTCAGATTCTGCTGATCCTACATTTGAATACTGTATTTATTTAAAGATTGAAAAAATTCATGCGAAAGAAAAGAAAAAAGAAGCCGAACACAACCATGTCATGGATCTGTTTTTACATTATCCATTTTGGTATGGAACAGACTGTGCTGATTTACAGATTACTTTAGAACAGATTCACTCAGAACTTGCACATCCCCGACCAGCTGTTTCTGTCATGCTGGAAGCACTGTTTATCCAGTTTATTGTAAAAGTACTGCGTAACTATGAACCCGCCTCCAATGCGGCGATCACATCCATTCCGATTCCATTGATCAAAACTTATATTCTAATAGAAGACAGCTTTCTATACGAATATAACACCATCACCCTGGAAGAATTATCACACCGTCTCGGGCTCAGCACCCGGCAGACAAGTCGAATTCTCTACGATCGATATGGACAGAATTTCACACAGAAACGAACCGAGGCACGCATGGCTGCCGCAGCAACTTATTTAAAAGAAGGAAAACTCTCCCTCTCTGAAATTGCGCTGCGGCTGGGCTATTCCTGCCCAAATCATTTCCATGCCGCTTTTAAAAAATATTATCATATGACTGCAACAGAATATAAACATTCTCTGTAATGCACCTTGCATTCATATAAACGACGAGAATACTATGTTTTGACCCCGGCATCATGACATTGCCTTATAGGGCGGCAGAGGGCATCTCTACCGCTGACCGGTTAAATCAATCAGGCGGCTCATCGTGTTTTTGCGTGTGCGCCCCGTTTCTTGAAAATCACCAAGGTTGTGCCTATGCCCGCAGCAGAAACGACAAGCAGAGCTATCCACAGTATCATATTGCGGTTGTCTCCGGTCTGAGGAGCGTCTGTATCCGGTTTAGACGGCCTATCGTTATCACCGCCAGTGCCGGTTGCCGGAATTATAGTGCTGTCCTTTGTAACATCACAGTTTTTGCAGTGAATAGATTTGCTGCCGTCAGTGGTACAGGTGGGAGAATTTACAATTTCCCATTCGCCAAAGCTGTGTCCTTTAGCGGAACCGGCATCTTCAATCGTATCCGTTTCTCCGCAGCCATGGTCGCAGGCAGCGGTTTTAGTACCGTCCTCTGTGCAGGTAGCATCTTTGTTGGATACATAGTTGGTGAAGCTGTGATCCGTCACAGTCAGGGTATAGGCAGCAATCGCTTCCTTGTGGGTGTCTGTTTCCGCAGCGATAGCGGTAATGGTTGCGCTGCCAGCGCCAACAATGGTTACTTCGCCTGTTGTCTCATTTACAGTAGCTACAGCCGGATTGCTGCTGGTATAAGTAATTGCACCGTCTACCGTAGTCTTTGTGAGCTCGTTGGTGAATGCGTCGTCATTGATGTGCTTCGCCACTTCATCGTTTCCATAGGAAATGGACTGGTCGGATTTTTTAGTCCACTTTGCGTAGTAGGTTTTGCCTGCTTCCGGCGTAGTTACTGCTTCGCCGGTGAAAGACTCGTTGTCGTACCAGCCGCCGAAGATGTAGCCAGCTTTGGTAGGAGATGAAAAGTTTTTTACTGTAATCTGGGCATCAACTGGTATACTTCCTCCTCTCATGTCAGCAGTACACCCCGGAACGTAAGTATTTTTTCCACTTTTCCCGGTAAAAAATGAAATTTGTCCTTCTGTCGGCACACTGTCAATAAAGGCTATCCGCTTAGATGCATCCTCATAAGAATCTTTTATACACCATAGCTGATATGATATATTACTTAACTTATTGAGAACAAATGCTGCTCCTTCTAAGTTCAGTCTTTCTGTTGATTCTCCTAATTCAAGATTTATATCATCAACAAATATTACATTGTTCGAAAAAACTTTATTTCCCGAAAATAGGATGTTGCCGCCAAGAAGATAAACGCCATTTATGCCTTCAAGCCCTCTTCCACCTACCGCTACTGCCCCATTTTTTATGGTCAAAGTTCCGCCGGATTGCGCTCGGATGCCATTAGGAACCGTAATGCTCCCAGAGATGATTGTGCAATCGCCCTTGCAATAAATACTATCTTGCTGTGCTTCAATGTCTGCTGTTCCGCCTGATATCGTCACTTCACCGTTTATATATAAACCGTAGGTATAATAACCGCTATTCCCCCTTGGCATATCAATAGTAAGAGAACCGCTTTTCATAGAAAAATTTCCGGATGCTGTAGTGATAGCCGTTCCCCAACTGGTAGCCGTTGTTAGAATAGTCACCGAACTATTCTGGAGAGAAATATTACCCTCCCTTGCGTTCAATCCTTCACTACTACTATTTATATCCAGTTTTCCTGTGTTTTCTACAAAAATAGCTTTGGCTGAAAAAGCAGTACTAACCCCGCTGACAGAAAGGTTTCCCGTTCCGGTAAGCGTTAATTCTTCTGTGGAATAAACCGAGAAGTTCAGCCCTGCATCAGAACTGCTCCCAATGAGATTATTGCCTGACAAAGAAAGAGTTAAAGGTCCATCGGCATAAATTGCTGCCGTTTTGATTTTATCAGGAGTAGCTTCAAATGAATAACTGCCACTAATTTCTGCATTTTCCAAATACAAGGTTTTATCTAAGTAGCTTACGCCTTGAATCGTATTTGAAGTCAAGTTTCCGTTTTCGATTAGTGCGACACCACCTACATACAGATTTTTTAGTTCAAGATTTTCCCCAGCAGTCAGTTCGTTCCCCTCAGCAAAAACCACGGTAGGGAGCATCGTCATCATTACCATTATAATCGCCAGCAAAATTGCCAGCAGTTTTCTTTGTTTTGTTCGTTTCATGTCAAAATCATCCTTTCCTTTTTCCTACACATTTTCCGGTGTGCGACCAGTATATATTGTTTCGCCTATTCCGGCGTTGCAAAGGGTTTATTGCGTCCGTCAGGACAGAAAATAATATTTTGTCACCTTTCAAACGCATCTATCAGCTATATGCGGTGGTGCATTGCTTACCATATAATAATCCACACTTTCTTTTTAGTTTTAGACAGCACAAAGAAGCCAGATGATCTTACCCAGCTTATGTTGACGTTCCGTGCCGTAAGAATCGTCCTAAATTCACTTTGTATAATCCCGCATATATGGCCCGTCAACATAATGTAGATTATGTTGACGGGTTTCCTCTGATTTGCGGAGATAAGGGCTGATATTTTGATTTACCAGCCGAAAAAAGAGAAAAAGGGTATCAGAAAATAAGCCGGGAAAACGAAAGGGCTTTCCGGCTTATCTGCTTTTGCATTTTTTAGATTTTCCAGATAAATGGTTGCAATCACGAACGGACTATGCTATAATCCCGTAAAGATAGTGGCTATATTTCGCCTCTTTGATACTATAAGCTACAACATAGTCTACATTATGTGAGCAGGATAAGCCGCTGTACCTGTGTCAAATCGCTTAAATGCTGTTGTCCTGTCTCCAACGTATAAATTCTCGTGGTATTGATACTGCTATGACCGAGTATATCGGCAAGGCGCACAATATCTTTTTTTATGCGGTAAAATATCCGCGCAAACAAGTTCCGCAGGTTGTGGGGATACACCTTTTCCGGCGGCACATTTGCTTTTTTGCACAGGCGTTTCATCTGTCTCCAAACGCTGCTGCGGTCAAGCGGTTTTCCGTTCTGGCTGACAAACACCGACCCGGCTTTGAGGCCGTTTTTTTTAATATATTCCTTCAGGATTTTTTGCAAAGGCGTGGGGATAAAAATGACCCGCGCCTTATTTTTGCAGTTCACCACCGCTTTCCCGATCGTGACGGCCTCCACGGTGATAGATTGTAGTTCGCTGATCCGAATCCCGGTGCCGCAAATCGTTTGCAGGATAAAAGAGAGCTGCGAGTCCCCGGCAGCCTTTACCAGCCGCTGGTATTCGGCTTGGGTCAGCTCCTTTTCTTCCCCGCAAAACATCTGCCGTTGGATTTTGAGCTGCTTGACACAGCAGTCCGCCCGCCCGACAAACCGCAGAAAGCAGTTGAGTGCCACCAGCATAGAGTTGACGCTGGCCGGAGCGTACTGCTGCGTCAAATATTCCTTATATGAAATAGTTTCCTCTTTGCTAATTGCCCTTTCAGCTAAAAATTCCGCAAAGCAACGCACATCGTGCAGATACTTTTCCATCGTGGCTCTGCTTTTTTCTTCTGTTATAAGGTGTTGTTCGAATCTTGAAATTTGCTCGTTCATATTTCCTTCCTCCAATTAAAGATTTTGAACCGTCAGATCCGGTCCATTCAAACAGAGGGGCACTTTGTTCTATGCAATTATGGCGCCTTAAATTGCAAAGAGGCGAACTGTCTAACAGTCCGCCTCTTCGAGAAAAAGTGCTATCTTAACAATACTCAGATTTCCTCTTCTTTTTTCATCTTTTTACCAAGAACTATCATAGCTGCCGCTGCAAAGAGCAATAAAACACTCCAGCCTGCCACAGAAGCGGTATCTCCCGTCTTTGCAAAACCCTTCTGCGTTTCTGCATCATTTGCCGCTTCCTGTTCTTTCTTATTTTCTACTTTTTTCAGATTCTTTTCCGCTGTTTCAAAAGCCTCCACCGCTGCAAGGAACTCTTCTTTTGAAGTATTCTCTAGATCTTTTGACAAAGCAACCAGACGGTCATAAGCATTTTTGTATGCCTGATAAGAATCTTTTGTGTAATCTTTTTCTTTATCATTAAATCTGATACCATCCATATAGCCTTTTACATAGTCCGCGGAAACCCGAACCTTCAGGTTACGGATCGCCTGATCGATAGCATTTACCGCCGCCTGAATCTGATCCGCTGTACCATTGTTTCTCAGCTGTTCTACAGGTTTTAACGTTTCCTTCAGCGCCTGATAACTGTCTTTGGTATACAGTGTTTCATCAACCGCCTCCGCTCTTGCAGCCGCCTGATTCAAAGCCTCTACAGATACAAGTCCTTTCTTTGCTGACAACAGCAGTCCAGCCGCCTGATCCAACTGCTCCTGAGAAAGTTTGCTTAGATCTCCCAGTTCTTCAACTTTCGCAATCGCATCCGTCAATGCCTTGTAGCTTTCTTTCGTATAATTTTCCGCTTTCAGCGCCTTTAATTCCTTGAGGAAATTCTGTACGCTTTCCGGATTGCCCAGAAGAACAAGTCCTTCTTTTGCTTCCTCGATTGCTTTTACAGCAGCCTCAACAGACTCTGTCGTACCGTTTACTTTGGCTTCTTTTCCTGCGTCCACCGCTTCCTTGTACGCTTCGAACGTTGATTCTACGTAAAGTTTGCCATCTGTCTGCTCAAATTCTTTCAGCAGCGGCACAAGGTTTACGATTGATACAAGTCCAGCCTTCGCTTCTTTTACCGCATCCAGTTTTTTCTGGAATTCCGTTGGGTTTACTTTTGCAGTCTGATCTGCTTCAAGAGTGTTTTCCAATTCTGAAACTTTATCAGTATAAGTCTTCCACGAAGCGTCCGTATATGTTTCTTCCGGTTTTGTAACCGAAGTCATAAATACCTTTTCATCTTCCAGCACCAGCTCTGCTTCTTCCGCTTTTAACGGAGAATAGGACAGACCATTAAGCGCCGCTTCGTAATCTGCAAGAAGTGCGGTAACTTCCGCTTCAGATGTATTATCCGCATCATTTACTGCTGCGGTAAGTTTTCCGATCACTTCCTGATATTTTCTCCAGGAAGAAACCGTATAAAGTTTCTCATCCGTCATCTGTCCATCCAGTTTTTCCTGAAGCAGACGAACGTCACCTTTAATCTCTTTGCTCTCAATCGCTGTTTCGATGGCTTTCACAGCAGCATCTACTGTTTCCTGTGTCACACGAGCACTCTCATTTACTTTTGACGCATTCGCGATTGCCTGATCATAAGCTGCTTTGGAAGAAGCCGTCCACTTTGACGTATCTTCCGGTTGATCCAGCAGATTCTGTAAAGCGCCTTTATCTCCAACTTCTGCCTCTGTATTTACACTGAGGATCATTTCGTTTAAGATCGGAGTCACGTCGCTCCACTCAATGATCACATCCAATAAAACAACATCTGTTGGCAGTACAAATTCATTGACTGTCTGAGATAACGTTCCAAGGAGCACTGTCTCTTCCGTGCCGTTCGCATTCAGAACACGCGCTTTTACCTGTGCATTGCTGATCGGGTTCGCTGCCTGAACGATCTTCACAGCATTCTGCTGATTCTTTTCTGACACATGATAAGTAAGTTTTCCGGTATCTTTAGACGGAATAAATGCCGTCGTAAGATCTCCGTCCGTAAGATAAGCAAACCGACCGTTCTTTGTTTCTTCCGCATCAGATTCAAAAGTCGGGTCATTTACCATCGGCACATGTTTTCCATCGTTAATAATAAATTCCTGGAAACGAACCCATTTATCGCTTCCTGATTTTGTACGGGTTATTTCAAATTTAATATAACGTCCGGTTACTGCCTGTTCCAGAGCTACTTCCTTTGTATTATAGGAAATTTCATGATTCGGCAGTACATATCCGATTTCATCTTTATCCTGAGCCTCGCCCGGATTGTCCTCTGTCTGATTTCCAAGTTCCATCAGAGGTGTCCATGTATTTTTATCAGAAGAAACCGAAATCAAACCATGACGCGGGAAATCATGCTCGCTGTCACGGCAGACAACTTTCAGTTTTTCAATGGAGATCTCCTGACCAAGGTCATATACAAAATGACGCCCCTCTGTCTGGCTTCCGTTGAAGATTACCTGTGTTGTCCAGTCACCATCAAAAAGCATGGACGCCGGATTATTTGCCTGATCGTAAATTGAAAAATTCGAATCGTTGCTCAGGAAAGTATTCGGATAAAATTCTTTTGAAGCAAGAGAGAATTCCTTCAGATCAAAAGTTACCGGATTCTCGGTACGGTTGATCAGACGAACATAACGAGCGTTGACTGCTCCGCTTTCATAAGCGCTAAATTCGTATTCATTCTGTCCCACTTCCAGAGTCAGCTGATCTCCGCCTGTAAGGTTCTTTGTGATAGACATAATTTCATGGATACGATCCAGTCTGATACCTACATATTCTCCATTGTTCAAGGTAATTCCATTCTTCGCAGCAAGGTACGCACTTTCCTCATAAACGTTTGCGCCCAGATTTTTCAGAGCATCCACATTTGTATAAGCCTTTGCGTTGTAGAATACTTTCGCATCTACATCAAATTCGCGAATTGCAATCCAGGTCGCACCACCTTCCGTAGCGATCAGTCTCACATACTGCGCCTTGATGTTCTGGTTGGAAGCATCAAAGACAACGTGTCTTTCCGTCAGATTTTCCGCACCCGGAAGATCTGTCCATGTAGTTCCATCCATGGAATACTGTAATTTTGCTTTTTTGAAATAATCACCATGTCCATCATTTAATCCCTGTAAGATATCAATCTTACCAAGAGTGATCGGCTGGGACAATTTTACTCCGCAATAATCTCCTGTCTGATAGTGGTCTTTCATTCCGCCATAACTATTATTATTTCTTACCTGGAAATGTACGCTGGTGGACAAATCTCCGTCTACCATCTTCGCTTTCTCCGCATCTCCGGCAGCCCAGACATCCGGAATATGGATTACTTCTTTTGTAAATGCAGATGCATCTTCCGGCTGAATGGAAACGCTGAATTCTCTCATAGACGGCCACTTGCTTTCTGAACCCGCAGCATGACACTCATAGCGTACAGCCACAACATTTTCAAGTTCGATTTCTGAAACATCTACCCGTTCCGGATAATCCGCATATACATCGCCCAACTGCTTCCATTCTTCGGAACCGCTCTGCTGATACATAATCTTACCGGTACCAAAGGTATCACGGGCTTTTCCGTCATTTGCAGCTCCATTTAAAATATGGATTCCGTAAACAGTCTGCGGAATGGAGAAATTCACCTGATAATACTGACCAGCAGCTTCATATCCTCCGTACCATGCATGTGTTTGATTATTTCCATCAATGATATTGTTAATATTTCCTGCATAGAAGGAATTAAAACTGGAAGAAGCAGTGATCTTCAGCATCTTATCTTCTCCGCCTGCAATAAATTCGCTCATCGGTCCGGATAACAGAGAGTCCATTTTCTTCACAAACGGAATGAGCGCTGTCGAACCCGGATCAACAGCTTCCGTACCGCCGCTAAGCATTGGTTTTGTATGTTTTTCGGAAGCTTTTAATTTTTCCTGACCTGCCGTATAAAAATTAAATGCGCCTAAACTATCCTGTGCGTCCAGTGTCTTTTTCGCCTGAAGGAAATTTACACCGGCTTCACACAGATCTCTCATAGAAGCGATAAACGGCGCCAGATCTTCTTTTAATTCCTCATTTCTGCTCTTAGCTTCAAAGCCATCGCACGCAGCAATGATCGTTTCAAATTCTGCAATGATCGCATCGATCTGCGCTTCTGTGGCAGTTCCTGCCTCCAGCGCTGTTCTCAGCTCGTCCAGTTTCGGTGCCAGTTCCTCGGACTCCGGCATAACCAGCCCATGTCCGTTTGGTTCCGGATTGGACATATGTTTTGCAAGGGTATACATTTCATCCGCAGCATTCGGTTCAATGTATTTAAAAGAATCTTCCCAGCACTGACGGCCATTAAACGATTCAACGTTCCATGCGTAATCTGCCAGCTGAAAAATCGCCACTTTGGACGGTTCTGACTCCTGCATCGGGTTTGTCACCGCACCTGCAAGGTCATTCGTATTAATATTTGTCTGCAGCAGCTTTGTAGCATGACCCATGATCATACGGCTGTGATTAATATCGTTTACCGGCCAGTTCAGCCAGAATAACGGAGCACGTCGTTTGCCATTGACAGCATTCTGATCTCTGAAATGATCCAGCGTTTTCTGTTCGATCGGCTGGCATACAGCTTCTCCCGTCCAGAAAATCTGTACATTTTCCGGAAAATCTTTATCATAGCTATTTAATTCGGAATAATCTCCCTGCCATGAATGGTTATAACCTGCCGGACAAAATACGACGTCATAAACATCTCCTTTAGATTCTGCCCATTCGCCTACCTTTTGCATCATATCTACAACGATCGTACGTGACAGACCACCTACGTCATCTCCAAGGACGCCAAACTGACGCACTCCCGCATCGTTGTAAAGATGTTCGAATTTATTAATCAGCGTCTGAATTTCCTGTTCTGCATTATTTGGGTCAAAACCACCCATGAACGGATGTGCTGTCCATACGAAACGGCATTTTGTGGCATTTCCAACATCGACCATTTCTTTTAATCTTGCCAGCTCGTCCGCCGGATACTCCTCGCGCCATTTTTCTTTGTGGTACGGATCGTTCTTCGGTGCAAAGATATAAGAAGTCATCTTAATATCTCCGCCAAATCTCATCAGTTCCATACGGTCTTCATTGGTCCATGGCATTCCATAGTATCCTTCAATGAATCCACGAATATTTACATCCGCATAATCTTCCATCGTCAGATGCCCGATTCTTGAGCCGTCAATCTGGTTGAAGATTGCCTTCAAGGTCGTGATCCCATAAAAAGCAGCATCCGTATTGCGGCCTAAAATAACAATTTCATTCTGCGTTGTGTCAAAGAAATAGGAACCGTAGTGAGCAAAGAGCGACTCATCTACCGTATAATGTTCTTTGATGTAAGTTTCTGCATATTCTCCGGAGCCGTTGATTCCGACAAGAATATTTGTTTTGCCCGTCACTCTTTCTTCCGAAACTGTGACACTCTTCTCCTTCATGGCAAGAACATCGTTCAAATGTGCTCTTGTAGCCTCATCCACAGAAGAATCAAATACAACGTTTACTTCCGGACGAATGATGAATCCTTCTGCTCCATAAACTGCTTTTTGAGGCGTCGGATAAATTTCATACTGTGCGTTTACATTCTGAACCATAAATTCAGCCGCTTCCGCCGCAATCTCATCCCCTGGATCAGCTTCTTCCGGTAAAATCTCTTCCGGTACAGACGTTTCTGTTTCCGAAAATTCTTCCAGTAACTGTTCGCTGTTTCCGTTTTCAGAAGATACTGTCACGTCGTCTGTTTCCGTTGGATTTACCGCCGGAGCCGCCGCTGCAAACACTTCTGTTGCAGAAAGACTGAACATTAACAGCATGGCTACTAAAAACGTTTTTAATCGTTTCATAAAACTTTTCCCTCCTATATTTAATGTGGTAAATTCCCTCTTTGAGATGGTATTTACTACATTAAATTATTTCCCACCAAAGTGATTCCGTCAAGCAACTCTGGTGGAGAGAGAGTGCATCCACTTTTTCCTGCGGAACACCACGAATGATATACCGAATCTGATACACTCTTCTAAAGAAAGAATGAAATATACATAAGGGATAGACAACTTTAGCACAAATGCAGAAAGCAAACCCAGCGGCACTCCGAACATCCAGGTTCCGATGATGTCAATCACCATTACATATTTTGTTTTACCACCACTTCGTATGATACCACCACCAATAATCATATTGAGCACTTTAAATGGAGCAACGATAGCGTAGGCGAGCAAAATTTGACGTGTCAGCTGCTTTACTGTCTCCTCAACCCGATAGATTTCAACATATAACCCACTTGTAAATACTATCAATACGGATAAAATAGCGGAGCCGACAAATCCGTATAAAATCATCTTTTTGGATGCTTTATAAGCATTATCGTATTCATTACTTCCAAGCATTTTACCGATGATCACACCGGCAGCCTGCGATAATCCGCACAGAGCGCCAATCAGCAGACCTTGTACAGGGTTGATCAAGGTCATCGCGGCACTTGCGTGTGTTCCCATATGCCCGTAGATCGCAGCATATACATTTTCTCCCAAGCTCCATAAAGTTTCGCAGACCAATATTGGCAACAGCATATTCAAATATTGTTTCCAATGAAATCTTGACACATTTTGTTTCGCGCTTTCCGGGCGTTTTAAACTGTCTCGGTATTTTATAAACATAACAAACATGGCAAGGAAATTGACACCTTGAGAAAATAAGGTCGCAACAGCCGCACCGTTTGCCCCCATCGGTGTGAAACCCCATTTTCCAAAAATCAAAATGTAATTCAAGCCTGTATTTATGATCGCCGACATAATACTTGCGTATAAAGGCAATTGCGCTTTTTCCATACACCGAAACAACGTGGAAAGCATTGTTGCTCCTGCAATCGGTAAAAAAGTTCCTGCAATAATTCTCAAATAATCGGCAGCCACAGCAAGCGTTAGGGCATCTTTCGTATACAGTCCCATAATATGCTTTGGAAACACTATACAAACCACAGTAAATCCCAGTGCCATAATCGCAGCAAGGATCAAATTCAGATAAAAACTCCTGCGTATTTCCCATCTGTTCTTTTGCCCCATATATTGAGATATCATAATTCCTGCAACCGCACCAACAGCTGCAACCAGCACAGAAAAAACAGAAGAAAATTTCCCTGCAAATCCAACGCCTGCAACATTCACAGTTCCAAGCTGACCAATCATAATTTGGTCAATTATGCTAAACGACGCTTGCAGCATAGATTGCAGAGCAACAGGAATTGCCAGATTGCATACAGTAATGAAAAAACTTTCCTTTGATTTCATAAGAATCCCCCTAAGCTTTGTTCTTCCATTTATTCTATATGCTACTTCAGGCATATTCAAAGGTTAAACGCGTAACCCGTAACAAAAATAAACGGCTGGATTTGTGCAAAACTTACAAATACAACCGTTTCGTTTATTCGTCTATTTTTCTTGTGCTGGCACGTTCAATTAAAGTCACAGGCAGCATAATGGAAGTTTCGATTTCTTCATTTTCCTTAAGTTCCCTTAGCTTGCGAATGGCGATTTCCGCCCGCATTGCTCCATCCTGCTTTACCGTAGTTAAAGAAGGACAAATCATTTCACACATAGGAATATCATCAAAGCCTGCAATGGAAATATCCTTTGGAACGCTTATTCCTTTTTCATATAGAAATCGCATGAGGTCAATCGCATAATAGTCTGATACGGCAAAGATTGCCGTCACACTGCAAAGCTTGTGCAGATTTTGGAGATAGAATTCCCGGCGCTCTTCCTTATGCATTGGAATCAGGAGAAGTTCGGCATTTTCATTACCAAACCCTGCTTGAAACCCGTCATATCGTTCTCGGTCAACATCAATGCCGTTATCAGAAATACAAAGCGCCTTTTTATGTCCACTCTTTCTAAAATATTGACCGACCTGAAAGCCTCCGTCATAATTATCTATTGTAATATTAAAAATGCGTTCAGGATTCTCGCAGAATCCATCGTACACAACGAAAGGGATTCTCATATGATTTCTCAAATAGGTATAATCCTGACTGCAAAAACCTATTACCACCAGACCATCCATATTCCACATAGACGCAAAACGAATAATCTCCTCGGGATCTTTCGCTTTTTTGACCATCATAAACTGCCCCTGTTTTTCTATTTCATTGGACAGGTAGTTGAGCGAAGAAGAAATAAAGGCATCTTGCAGCGTATGTCCCTCATATTTTTCGTGATCATGAATGAAAATTCCGACAATTTTAGAGGAATTTTGCGCCAGAAGTATTCCTGCCATACTTGGAATATACCTGCGCTTTTCCAGCAATGCCTGAACACGCTCTACTGTTTCGTTTGATATTTTCTTTGTTTTACCATGTATTACATTGGACACAGTGGCAGTGCTTAGCCCCAGTTCCTCCGCAATATCACTTATTCTTACACGCTGCTCTTCCATAACGCACCTATTATTTCTCTTTCATGTCAAATAGTTTCAGAGGCAGGTATGATTCGTATGAATCCCACCTGCCCCTGTTTAGAACTTTTTATTTACACCCATTCTTACTATGTTAATATTTCCACTTTTAGTACAACTTCGCTCCTGCCGGAATCTGATCATCAAGGATCAGAACATTGGGTCCTTCTCTTCCTTCTACAAGGTGAGTCGCAGAGATGATCATACCGCAAGAATCAATTCCCATCATCTTACGTGGTGGAAGGTTTGTGATTGCAAGTAATGTCTTTCCTACTAAGAATTCCGGCTCATAGTAATCGTGGATACCGCTTAAGATCACACGATCTTCGCCTGAACCATCATCAAGTACAAATTTCAGAAGTTTCTTAGACTTCGGAACTGTTTCACATTCTTTTACCTTTACAGCTCTGAAATCAGACTTGCTGAATGTATCGAAATCAACCATTTCCTCAAACAATGGCTCTACTTCTACGTTAGAGAAGTCGATCTCAACCTTCGCCGGTGCTGCTGTTTCTGCCGGAACAGCTACTTTTGCAGCGATTGGCTCTGCCGGTGCTGTGTTATTTGCAGCATTGTTTGCTTCGTTCTTAGCAGCGCCCTGTGACTTCATTGTCGGGAGCTTTTTCGCTCCTGCTGTAAAGAGCTGTAAGATGATTTACATTTCTTTAAATCATTACAATATTTTCTTTAGCAAGCTGTACTAAAATAACCAAATTCACAGCCTTTTTTGGTCATATATTAGTCATATTAAATTTTTTTGGTCAATTGCCTAGCCCTCAAATCAGAGGACTCTTTTCTACTACAATATATTTATGGTTAATATCCCTTACAGCCAGTAAGGAAT
>CAJKWK010000059.1 GCA_905203555.1 uncultured Lachnospiraceae bacterium | reverse complement strand
CTGATAACTGTTTTCTTCCTTTTGCTCTTCTGGCAGCTAATACTTTTCTTCCGCCCGGTGTGCTCATTCTTGCTCTGAATCCATGAACTTTTGCTCTGGAACGTTTCTTCGGCTGAAATGTCATTTTCATTATTCATACACCTCCCTTTAATGGATATCTTCAAAAGAACAATTTTCATGTTCCCGATGTAGCATTTTTTGAATCTTTTTTCCTTTCATATTATAAGAATAGATAAGTACTAAAAGACACTGCTCTTAATTATATTCAAAAAATGGCGATAAGTCAAGTCTAAATCTTCTTTTCCACAAAATGTGGATAATGTGAATAACTATGTGGATAACTACTGTATAATTAAAAAATAACATGTGAAAAAAAAATTATTTTGTTTCTAAAATCTTCTAAACTTCAATGGTTTTCGAGTGTGAATAATGTGTATTGAGTTATCCACATCTTTTTTCGTTGCTTATAAATCTGTTTTGATGTAAAATGTAGTAGAGAGATTGTCTTTATATCTCTCTATTCTATTGATTAGGAGTTACTATACATGAATATTGTAGAAGAACATTGGGAGCAGATTTTAAATAAGATGAAATTAGAATACTGCTCTTCTAATACTGCATACAAAACCTGGATTGCACCACTGACTGTATATGAAGTTGCTGATAATACAGTCTATATTTTAGTACAGCTCAAGGCAAGTCTGGAGCACATTGAGGAAAAATATCTTCTTCCTTTTAAAGTCTGCATTGCAGAAGTAACCGGACAAGAGTATGAAGTTTCTTTCGTGACAGAAGATCAGCGCGTGGTAGAACAAAAGAAAGCCATCACCATACAGAACCAAAAGTCAAATCTTATATTTGAACAGGCTAATCTGAACCTCAAATATACATTTGATACTTTTGTGGTAGGCAATAATAACCGTTTTGCCCATGCTGCCTCCGTTGCAGTTTCTGAAAGTCCGGGAACTGTTTACAATCCTCTGTTTATTTATGGAGGCGCCGGACTTGGAAAGACCCATTTGATGCATTCCATTGCTCATTTTATTTTGGAAAATGATCCTACCAAAAAGGTACTTTATGTAACAAGTGAGACTTTCACCAACGAATTGATCGATGCTTTGAAGGTTGGTAGAACCGGAAATGACCTTTCTATGAATACATTCCGCGATAAGTATCGTAATATTGATGTTCTTCTGATTGACGATATTCAATTTATTATAGGAAAAGAAAGTACACAGGAAGAGTTCTTCCATACCTTTAACCATCTGCATGGCGCCGGTAAACAGATCATTATCTCCAGTGATAAACCGCCAAAAGATATTGAGACTTTGGAAGATCGATTGAGAACCCGTTTTGAATGGGGTCTTCTGGCTGATATTTCTGCACCTGATTACGAAACACGAATGGCAATTCTTCAAAATAAAATCGAATTGGACAACCTGGATTGCTATAACATTCCAAACGATGTTTTAAAATACATCGCAGAAAATATCAAATCCAACATTCGTGAACTGGAAGGTTCTTTAAACAAATTAATTGCACTTGCGAAACTTGTTCAGAAACCGATTGATATTCCTTTAGCCGCAGAAGCCTTAAAGGATATGGTTGCTCCGGCGGATGCCAGAGAAATTACTCCTGAACTGATTATGGAAGTTGTTTCTGAGCATTTTAATGTCCCGGTACACGAACTAAAAGGAAAGAAACGAAATGCTGAGATTGTACTTCCTCGTCAGATTGTAATGTATCTTTGCAGAGCTTTAACGGATACACCGCTAAAATCAATCGGTATGCTGCTTGGTGGCAAAGATCATGCCTCCATCAGCCATGGAGTTAAGAAAATAGAAGCCGATATCAAAACAGACGAAGCTCTGAACAATACAATTACGATTATTAAAAAGAAGATAAATCCTCTTTAATTGTGAATAACTATGTGGATATCGTGTTGATTATGCAGTTGAAAACTTTTTTGTTTCTGAAGCACTTCAGAGTTTTCCACAATTACTTCCACTGCTTTTAACACCTTTTCAACATACTTATCCAAGCCGACAAACCCTTATGGGACAAGGGCTGGAAGCACTTTTCAACATATCCACAGCCCCTAATACTATTAAGACGGAAATAATTTATTTATATATACATAAAAAACGCAGTGGCGAAACTTTTCCACATCTGCCTGAAAGGAGTTATTAACTATGAAAATAATCTGCAGTAAATCCAATCTTGCAAAAGGAGTCAGTATTGTATCCAAAGCAGTTCCATCTAAAACAACAATGCCTATTTTGGAGTGTATACTGATCGATGCATCTACCGATGTTATTAAGTTGACAGCTAATGATATGGAACTTGGTATTGAAACAAGAATTGACGGAGAGATACTGGAACGAGGAATCCTCGCTCTGAATGCTAAGATTTTTTCCGAGATCGTAAGAAAGCTGCCGGACAATGATATCGTAATCGAAACAGACGCAAACAATCAGACAATCATTACTTGCGAAAAAGCGAAATTTAATATTGCCGCACAGTCCGGAGAAGATTTTTCATATTTGCCGGTGATTGAAAAAGAAGATTATATTACAGTTTCAGAATTTACTCTGAAGGAAGTGATCAGACAGACTATTTTCTCTATCGCTGATAATGATACGAATAAGATGATGACCGGAGAACTGTTTGAAATCAAAGACAATGTATTGAGAGTTGTGTCTCTGGACGGACATCGAATTTCGATTCGTAAGATTGACTTGAAAGATTCTTATGGACAGAGAAAGGTAATTGTGCCTGGAAAGACACTTCAGGAGATCAGTAAGATCATCGGTGGAGAGGCAGAACAAAACGTTGATATTTCATTTACGAAGAATCATATCGTATTTGAGTTTGACAAAACGATTGTTGTATCACGTTTGATCGAAGGAGATTATTTTAAGATTGATCAGATGCTTTCCAGTGACTATGAGACAAAAGTAAAGATCAATAAAAGAGAATTTTTAGATTGTATTGATCGTGCGACGCTGTTGATCAAAGAAGGCGATAAGAAACCAATTATTATTAATATTGGCGAAGAAACTATGGAATTGAAGATCAAATCTCAGATTGGTTCGATGAACGAAGAAATAGAAATCACAAAAGAAGGAAAAGATCTGATGATTGGATTCAATCCGAAATTCTTGATCGATGCGTTGAGGGTAATTGATGATGAAGAAGTAGATTTGTATTTTATGAATGCAAAAGCTCCTTGTTTCATCAAAGATGAGCAGCAGTCTTATATTTACCTGATTCTTCCGGTTAATTTTAATGCGGTTGCCTAATTAAAGAAAGAGTGTCTGATCCCTGAGAAAAAGGGATTAGACACTTTGTTACGTTTTTAGAATCGGACATTTTTGGTTTGAATTTGTGTATGGAAAGGGAAAATAATGGAAACAATCAAGTTACGTGAACAAGATGAATTTATCAAATTGGGACAGGCATTAAAGGCTGCCGGACTTGTAGAAAGCGGCGTAGAAGCAAAAGATGTCATTCTGGATGGTTTGGTGAGCGTCAATGGGGAAGTGGATACCAGACGGGGGAAAAAACTTTATGACGGTGACATCGTAGAATATGACGGTGAACAAATTAAAATTGAAAAATAGCAGAAAACAGTGTAAAATAGATATGATATAGAGCAATTACATATTGATGGAGATAGTATGATAATCAAGTCTTTAAAGTTGAAAAATTATAGAAATTATGAATTGCTTGATTTGAATTTTGATTCCGGGACGAATATACTTTACGGAGACAATGCACAGGGAAAGACGAATATACTGGAGGCATTGTATTTGTCGGGAACTACCAAGTCTCATCGTGGTACAAAGGATAGAGATATGATTCAATTTGGATGTGATGAATCTCATCTTGAAACTATTGTTGAGAAACATGGGGTTGATTTTCAAATAGATATGCATTTGAAAAAAAATAGTCCAAAAGGAATTGCAGTCAATAAAGTTCCGATCAGAAGAGCAGGAGAGCTGTTTGGAATTGTTCATTTTGTATTTTTTTCTCCTGAAGATTTAAATATTATAAAAGATGGACCTGCCGGCAGAAGAAGGTTTATTGATCTGGAACTTTCTCAGTTGGACAAGGTTTATCTCAGCAATCTTTCTAACTATAATCGCATCATTAATCAGAGAAATTCCTTACTCAAAGAAATTCATTTTCAGAAAAATCTAATGGACACATTGGATATCTGGGACATGCAATTGGCAGAGTACGGAAAAAAAATCATAGAGAGAAGAAAAGCGTTTATCGATCAGGTAAATACCATTATCTCCGATATTCACTATAGATTAACCGGCGGAAGAGAGAGGATTGCAATTTCTTATGAATCTTCGATCGGAAATGATTCTTTTGAAGATGTTTTGAAAAGAAATCGGGAAAGAGATATCCGGTTCAAAAGTACATCTGCCGGTCCTCACAGAGATGATCTGTGTTTTAAAGCGGGAGATCTGGATATACGAAAGTTTGGTTCGCAGGGACAGCAGAGAACAGCAGCATTGTCTTTGAAACTTTCGGAGATTGAGCTGGTCAGGATGATGATTCGTGATACGCCGATTTTACTTTTGGACGATGTGTTATCGGAATTGGATAAGCATCGGCAAAATTATTTACTGGATAGTATACATGATATACAAACGGTGATTACCTGTACAGGATTAGATGAGTTTGTAAATCATAGATTTTCTATTAATAAAATTTTTTATGTGAAGCAAGGTACTGTAAATAACAGTTTCACTTAAAGTAGGAGGTTTTTCGATGGGTGCAACAAACACAGAATTTGATGCTGAATATGGAGCAGACCAAATTCAGATATTGGAAGGATTAGAGGCGGTTCGTAAAAGACCGGGTATGTACATTGGAAGTACATCATCAAGGGGACTTCATCATCTCGTATATGAGATTGTAGATAATTCTGTGGATGAAGCACTTGCAGGATATTGTGATACAATTCAGGTAACGATCAATCCGGATAATACAATCACTGTCATAGATAATGGACGTGGTATTCCGGTTGGAATTAACCATAAAACAGGACTTCCGGCAGTGGAAGTTGTATTTACAGTCCTTCATGCCGGCGGTAAATTCGGCGGCGGAGGATATAAAGTATCCGGTGGTCTGCATGGCGTAGGAGCCTCTGTTGTAAATGCGTTGTCTGAATGGCTGGAAGTAGAAATCTGCAAAGAAGGAAAAGTCTACAAGCAGCGTTACGAAAGAGGTAAGGTCGTTTATAAATTAAAAGTCGTTGGCGAATGTGATCTGGAAAAAATAGGAACAAAAGTAAGTTTTAAACCGGATGGAGAAATCTTTGAAGAACTTATTTTTGATTACAGTGTGTTGAAACAGAGACTTCGGGAAATGGCATTTTTGACAAAGGGACTTCGCATCATTTTGAGAGATGATAGAGAAGAAGAACCGATTGAGCGCACATTTCACTATGAAGGTGGAATCAAAGAATTTGTCACATATCTGAATAAGAGCAAAACACCTCTGTATGACCAGATCATTTATTGCGAGGGAATGAAAGATGGTGTGAGTGTAGAAGTAGCTATGCAGCACAATGATTCTTACAGTGATAATACGTATGGCTTTGTAAACAATATTACAACTCCGGAAGGCGGAACTCATATTGTCGGTTTCCGTAATGCTTTAACAAAGACATTTAATGATTATGCAAGAAAGAATAAGCTGTTAAAAGACAGTGAGCCAAATCTTTCCGGTGAAGATATTAGAGAAGGCTTAACTGCAATTATCAGTGTTAAGATTGAAGAGCCGCAGTTTGAAGGTCAGACAAAGCAAAAGTTAGGAAACAGTGAAGCGAGAGGAGCTGTGGACAATGTAGTAAGTACGCAGCTGGAAATCTTCCTGGAGCAGAATCCAAACGTAGCGAAAATGATCGTAGAGAAGTCGGTTATGGCACAGCGTGCAAGAGAAGCTGCAAGAAAAGCGCGTGATCTGACTCGAAGAAAGTCTGCTCTGGAAGGAATGTCTCTTCCGGGAAAATTAGCAGATTGTTCGGATAAAGATCCGGTAAATTGTGAGATTTACATCGTAGAGGGAGATTCCGCCGGCGGTTCTGCAAAGACGGCTCGTGATCGTGCAACACAGGCAATTCTTCCACTTCGTGGTAAGATTTTGAATGTAGAAAAAGCAAGATTAGATAAAATATATGCCAATGCAGAGATTAAAGCAATGATCACTGCATTTGGAACAGGAATTCATGAAGATTTTGATATTAGTAAATTGAGATATCATAAGATTATCATCATGACAGATGCCGACGTAGATGGTGCTCATATCAGTACATTATTGTTGACATTTTTGTATCGGTTTATGCCGGAACTTATCAAGCAGGGATATGTATATCTGGCACAGCCGCCGCTGTATAAGCTGGAAAAGAATAAAAAAGTCTGGTATGCATACAGCGATGAGGAGTTAAATTCTATTTTGGAAGAAGTAGGTCGTGACGGAAATAATAAAATCCAGCGTTATAAAGGTCTTGGAGAAATGGATGCAGAACAGCTTTGGGAAACAACAATGGATCCGGAACACAGAATTTTGTTAAGAGTAACTATGGATGATGAGACATCCTCAGAACTGGATCTGACATTTACAACTCTGATGGGAGATAAAGTAGAGCCAAGACGAGAATTCATCGAAGAAAATGCAAAATTCGTACAAAACTTGGATATCTAACAGAGATAGCGACAATAGTCATACGGAGACACGGCTATCAAGTTTACTTGAATAGACGTGTATACGAATGACGTGGTTGGCATTAGAAATGCCAACCCAGCGAGAAAACGAAGTTTTGGAGCTGGATTGTCGCGTATGCAACCTAGTAAGAAAACGAAGTTTTAGAGCTGGATTGTCGCGTATGCAACCAAGTGATAAAACAGAGTTTTGGAGCTGGATTGAGCGTATGCAGACAGAAAAGCGACAATAATGAAGGAGACAAACAATGGAAGATAATATTTTTGATAAAGTCCATGAAGTTGATCTGAAAAAGACGATGGAAAAATCCTACATCGACTATGCTATGAGTGTTATTGCATCTCGTGCGCTGCCTGATGTAAGAGACGGACTGAAACCGGTACAGAGAAGAATTCTTTATTCTATGATCGAGTTGAATAATGGACCGGATAAACCACATCGTAAATGTGCGCGTATCGTCGGTGATACGATGGGTAAATATCATCCGCATGGTGATAGTTCAATTTATGGTGCATTGGTAAATCTGGCGCAGGACTGGTCTACTCGTTATCCGCTTGTAGACGGGCATGGTAACTTCGGTTCTGTAGATGGAGATGGTGCGGCTGCGATGCGATATACAGAAGCACGTCTCAGTAAAATTTCTATGGAAATGACTGCAGATATCAATAAAGATACTGTAGATTTTGCACCGAACTTTGATGAGACAGAAAAGGAACCAATGGTACTTCCATCTAGATTTCCAAATCTTCTTGTCAATGGTACTTCCGGTATTGCAGTTGGTATGGCAACAAACATCCCACCTCATAACCTGCGGGAAGTAATCAATGCAGTTGTCAAAATAATTGATGATCAGATCGAGGAAAATGGAGAGACAACGATCGAAGATATCTTGCAGATCATCAAAGGTCCTGATTTTCCGACAGGTGCAGAGATTCTTGGTACAAAAGGAATCGAAGAATCTTATCGTACCGGACGTGGAAAGATCCGGGTACGTGCGGTATCCAATATTGAACCGATGCAGAACGGAAAGAACCGGATCGTTGTTACAGAACTTCCGTACATGGTAAATAAAGCCCGGCTGATTGAAAAAATTGCAGAGCTTGTCAGAGATAAAAAAATCGATGGAATTACAGATCTGAGCGATCAGTCCAGCAGGGAAGGTATGAGAATCTGTATTGAGCTGCGTAGAGATGTAAATCCAAATATTATTTTAAATCAATTGTATAAGCATACTCAGCTGCAGGATACATTTGGTGTAATCATGCTGGCTCTGGTTAACAATGAGCCAAAGGTTATGAATCTTCTGGAAATGCTCAACTACTATTTGAAACATCAGGAAGAAGTAGTGACGAGAAGAACCAAATATGAGTTGAATAAGGCAGAAGAGCGAGCTCATATCTTAAAAGGATTATTGATTGCACTGGATCATATCGATGAAGTGATTCAGATCATTCGTGGTTCCAGAAGCGTGCAGATTGCAAAAGAAGAGTTGATCAAAAGATTTGATCTGAGCGAAGTACAGGCACAGGCTATTGTAGACATGCGTCTGCGTGCACTGACCGGTTTGGAACGGGAAAAGCTGGAAGCAGAGTATGCAGAATTAATGAAAAAAATCGATGAGTTAAAAGCTATTTTAGCTGATCGTAAGTTATTGCTTGCTGTCATCAAAAAAGAAATATTAGTAATTTCTGAAAAATACGGAGATGACAGAAGAACAAGTATCGGATTTGATGAATTTGATATTACCATGGAAGATATGATTCCGAAGCAGGATGTTGTGATCACGATGACCAAACTCGGATATATCAAGCGAATGACTGTAGATACGTTCAAGAGTCAGAATCGCGGAGGTAAGGGAATCAAAGGAATGCAGAAACTGGATGATGATTATATTCAGGAATTGTTTATGACTTCTACACACGATTATATTATGTTCTTTACCAATACCGGTCGTGTGTATCGTCTGAAAGGATATGAGATTCCGGAGGCGGGAAGAACGTCCAGAGGAACTGCAATCATCAATATGCTGCAGCTTATGCCGGAAGAAAAGATTACAGCGATGATTCCGATCAAGGTATATGATGACAATCAATATTTGTTTATGGCAACAGAGCAGGGACTTGTGAAAAAGACTCCGCTTAGAGAATATGTCAATGTCCGTAAGAAAGGTCTTGCTGCAATTACACTTCGGGATGATGATCAGTTAATTGAAGTCAAGATTACAGACAATGAAAAGGACATCATTCTTGTAACAAAATATGGACAATGTATCCGTTTTGATGAAAAAGATGTCCGTTCTACCGGAAGAACGTCTATGGGAGTACGTGGTATCAATCTGGCAGACAGAGATGTTGTTATCGGAATGCAGGTGCATACACAGGGAGAATGCCTGTTGATCGTATCGGAAAAAGGTATGGGAAAACGCACTGCAATGGGTGAATTTACAAATCAGAACCGCGGCGGAAAAGGTGTCAAATGTTATAAGATTACGGAGAAGACCGGAAATGTAGTGGGAATGAAAGCCGTCAATGAAGATGATGAAATCATGATGATTAATAGTGAGGGAATCATTATTCGTATGGCGTGTGACAGTATTTCCAAGTTGGGAAGAATTACATCCGGTGTAAAAGTGATCAACTTAAAAGAAAATGAAACTGTCGTAAGTATTGCAAAAGTACGAAAAACATCCGAAGAAATGGAAGTAGATGAAGATTCGGAAGAAAGTGTAGAATAATTTTAAAAAAGAATAAAAAAAGATTGACAAAAACACTTTGAGGTAGTAAAGTAGTAAAAAATAAAAATATAAACTGTTGAGAAAGACGAGTAGGCTTTAAACAAGATCACAGAGAGCAGCAGGTGGTGGGATTGCTGTATGGCGGTTATTGCTGAATGGACTTTTGAGGGCAGCCCGAAAATTTGAATCCGTTCATAAGACCGGATGAGAAAGAGTAGGCGCTGACGGGAACCAAACCCGTTATAAATGAGGAGCGTATGTTAGTACGTGGAAAGTGGACATTTTTGTCAATTTGAGTGGTACCACGATAGTAATAGTGAAATATTATTAGCGTCTCAAGCATTAGCTTGAGGCGCTTTTTTTACTTACTTCAATCAGGTATTTTCTTCAAACTCTTTCCTGGCAGCTTTGTATCAGTGAGAACATATATTTAAGAAAAAGGAGAGAAAAATCATGAAAAAAAGAGTATTAGCAGTATTGTTGGGAATGGCAATGACAGTAGGTATGGTAACAGGATGCAGCACAGAAAAGGCAGGATCTGAGTCTAATGGAAAAGATACAGAAGAATCTTATAAGGTTGCAATCGTAAAGCAGATGGATCATCCATCATTGGATGAAATTGCAAATGCCGTTGCAGCAGAGTTAGAAGAAATCAGTGAAGAAAAGAATGTAGAGATTGAATATGATATTTATTCCGGTCAGGGAGAACAGACAACGTTAAAGCAGATCGGAGATCAGGCAGTGGCAGAAGGAGTAGATGTAATTATTCCGGTTGCTACACTGGCAGCTCAGGTAATGACTTCCTGTGCGGAAGGTATGGATATTCCGGTCGTTTACGCGGCAGTATCGGATCCGGAATCAGCAGAACTTACCGGAATTGATTATGTTACAGGAACAAGCGATGCATTGAATACAAAGTTTATTTTGGAAATGATGCAAAAAGAAAATCCGGAAATTAAAAAAGTAGGTCTTCTTTATTCATTGTCTGAAGTCAATTCGAAAAAGCCGATTGAAGATGCAAAAGAATATTTAGACCAAGCTAAAATCGAATATGTAGAGCAGACAGCATCTACAAATGATGAAGTTATCGCAGCAGCATCTTCTTTGATTGCAGAAGGTGTAGATGCAATTTTTACACCAACAGACAACGTTATTATGGCGGCAGAGCTTGCAATCTATGAGAAACTTGCAGAAGCAGGGATTCCACATTATACAGGAGCAGATTCTTTTGTAAGAAATGGAGCATATATTACATGTGGTGTTAATTATACAGACTTAGGAACAGAAACAGCAGATCTCGCTTATCGTGCAATTACAGAAGGTATGGATGAGATGGTAGATTATCATCTCATGGATGGCGGAGTAATTACAGTTAATACAGAAACAGCCAAAACACTTGGAATGGATTATATGATTTTGAAGGATATTGGAGAAATTGTAGAAGTACAAACGACAGAAGAATAGTGAGAAGAAAATAAGAAAAATGAAAAATGAAAAATGAAAAATGGAGGAATTTCCGGTGAGTTATATTATACAGACGGCACTTGAATTGGGATTTTTATATGCACTGGTAGCGATGGCATTGTTTTTGAGTTATCGCATTTTAGATATTGCAGATTTGACAACAGATGGAAGTTTTATATTAGGAGCAGCTGTTTCTGTAACAATGGCAGCAGCAGGGCATCCGTATCTTGGAATTGCAGCTGCATTCTTGTCAGGAGCATGTGCAGGAGGGGTAACAGCCCTTCTGCAGACAAAGCTGGGAGTTCCTTCTATTTTATCAGGAATCGTAACAAATACAGGACTTTATACTGTGAATTTAATGGTTATGGGATGGAGTTCCAATGTAAGTCTTTTGAAAACAGAAACGATTTTTAGTCTATTTCGAAAGACAAAAATAGGAGGAAGATATGCGGACATCCTGCTTACATTTTTCATTGTTGCAGTAGTAGGAATCGTTCTTTTATTATTTTTAAAAACCCGTATGGGACTTTCTATTCGGGCAACAGGGGATAATATGAAAATGGTCAGAGCCTCTTCGATTAATCCGGTATTTACTATTACAGTAGGACTTTGTATTGCAAATGGAATGACGGCTTTATCCGGAGCAATGGTTGGGCAGTATCAAAATGCTGCTGATATTAATGGAGGAACCGGAATTGTAGTAATCGGACTTGCTTGTTTGATTATTGGAGAGACTGTTCTTGGACATCGAACAGTTACAAAAGGAGTCATAGCTGCAGTGACTGGTTCGGTGATTTATCGATTGATTTATGCAATTGTACTTTATACAAAAATTGTTCCGGTGCAAGGATTAAAATTATTGACTGCAATCGTTGTTGCATTGGCGATCGCATTTCCTACAATGAAAAAGCAGATGCAATTTCAAAAACGAAAATTTGCAGCATCCCGGAAAGGAGTAGAGTAATATGTTAGAATTAAAAAATATATCCAAGACATTTCATCCGGGAACGGTGAATGCAAAGACAGCTATTTCCGGATTGTCTATGAAATTAGAGGATGGGGATTTTGTTACGATCATTGGTTCAAATGGAGCCGGAAAGTCTACATTGTTTAATGCTGTCGCCGGAACATTTTATGTAGATGAGGGGTCTATTGTATTAGATGGAAAAGAAATGACATTTTTGCCGGAGCATAAGAGAAGCCGTCAGATTGGAAGACTGTTTCAGGATCCGATGGGTGGAACTGCTCCGGGGATGACAATTGAGGAAAATCTTGCATTGGCATATCTGCGCTCTTCCAAAAGTGGAAATTCATTTAGTCGGATCAGCAAAAAGGATAAAAAATATTTTCAAGAAAAAGTTAGATTGCTGGATATGGGATTGGAAGATCGGATGAATCAGCCGGTGGGATTGCTTTCCGGAGGACAAAGGCAGGCGCTTACGCTTTTGATGGCAACGATGGTAACACCGAAGTTATTATTATTGGATGAACACACAGCGGCACTGGATCCCGGAACAGCAGAAAAGGTATTGAATTTAACAAAAGAAATCGTGGAACGAGAAAAAATCACCTGTATGATGATCACACATAATATGCAGCAGGCATTAGAACTTGGAAATCGGACATTTATGATGTCTGAAGGAAAAATCGTGCTGGATATTGGAGCAGAAGAAAAGAAAAAACTTACGGTAGAAGATTTATTGAAAAGATTCCAACAGGGATGTGGAAAAGAATTGGATAATGATCGGATTTTGTTGTCTGCACAAAATAGAAACACACAAAATAGAAATATTTGAAATGTAATAGAAAATAACATATAATCTATATAGATAAAAGCGAGTTTTAAACGCAGGAGGATTATGTGTATGGAGCATGCAGAAAATCATGAAAGTAATCATGCAGAAAATCATGAAGTAAATTTAGAACAACGCATGTATGAACTGATGCGGATAAAAAATAAAAGTGCGTATTCAGAATGGAAAAAGTTTTTTGATAATGAATTTACAGAAGAGGCTGATATTTCTTCAATGAAAATATTACTGGATATTGCAAGAGCTTATCCGCTGCAGGGAGACGTTATTCGTTTGATTGTAGACAGAATGGCAGAGCGCGCACAAAGTTATCATTCTTCGGACCAGACGGATAAAGCGCTGCTTGCATCAGAAATTGTGAAATATGCACAGGCGCAGATTCCAAAACAGAATACAGAAGGGCAGAGTATGTCTGTAAACCCAATTAGAAAAAGTAGAACGAAACCGCTTTTGATTGGGTTTGTTGTTATGATTGTGGTTTTGAGTATTTGTGGAGGCGTGATTTCGGCAATCAATGGTTCAGGACAAAAGGAGGTTTGCAAGCAGGCAGCAGAATATCTGAATGAAAAATATGGAGATACCGGGTATACAGAGCAGGATCTGGAAGCTGATAAGGCATATCTGTATGGAGATGCAGAAGATAAATTGACGGCTTATTATATTTACGAAAAAGATTCTTATAATCGTGTAATGTATGCTATTTCAGAAAAGGGAAAATCAGATTATATTTGTTTTGACAATCTTCAGGAAAAGGAAATCAAACAGGCTTTTCAGAAAACGTTAAATGAGATTACGGGGCAGGAAAATGGAAAGTTATTATGGAATTCCTCAGCCGGAAGTGATGGTGCAATAGAGGATGGATATTTTCATACGAAGTATGACGGCACATTTGATTCTTTTATAGAAGAGGAAACTGCGATCAGAGAAAAGAGCCAGAAGGTAAAGGCAAAGCGTTTGTATGGAAGCCATACTGCAAAAAACGGAAATTGTGACTATTATTTGCCGGATATTACTGTAGAAACAGTTGAGCAGCGTCTGACAATGGAAGAAATGCCGGAAAATCAGGAACTGCAGGCACTTTTAGAGGAGAGTGCTAACAAATATGAAGTACAGATCCGGGGAATTGTACTTCCTAAAAATTATTTTGATGAAAAAATAAAACTTTTAGCTTGGAATGAAAGAGAATTTATGCCTCAGGAGAGTATTTATAGCAATTCCTGGATGCAGCCGGCAGTTCCATTTTTATTGATGACCGGATGGTATGTGAATCTGCCAAAAGAAGATGCAGATTTATTGGACATTCAGAATGGAATGTATGCGATGCAGCCGGTTCAATTAGCGGAAGGAATTTACGGGGTTCAGACAAGTATTGATGGAAGTAAGAGGATCTATACAAATCCTGAAAGTAAGAACAGCTTTTCTCGAACAGAAACGCCGGAATCTCTGCAGTTGAGTAACAGTCAGAAAAAAACGGCAGTCAGTATTTGTTATAATGGAAAACAGGAGTTGGAAGAATTTACATTAGCGATCAATAAAACAATATATGGAATTCCGGATAATGGGTATAGAGTATATGTTACCAGAATAGAAGAAGATGGAGCAGAAACAGAAGAACTTACGGTATCGTCGTATATGGACAAAGATGCAAATTTACGATATGGAGATGCATTGGACGGAGAGGGATATCTATTTTTGAATTATGATGCATTCTGGGATTGGGAAGAAGCACCGGTTATCATTACAATTGTGAAATAATAAGTGAATAAAATAAAAAGATGAAAAATTGCCAGGGGGATCAGCCTGGCAATTTAGATGAGGAAAAGATGATGAAACGAATCTTGTTGATGGTATTCAGAAATATTTTGTTAGTACCGATTTTTTGGATTAAACTGTGTTATCATGCATCACATGTTGATAAATATACAGAAGAAGAGCATTTTAAATTATTGAAATTTATTGACCATAGAGCAAATAAAGGTGGAAATGTAACAATTGATGCACATGGTCTGGAAAATATTCCGAAAGAAGGAGGGTGCATTCTATTTCCAAATCATCAGGGAATGTACGATACACTTGCAATTATGGAAGTATGTCCGAGACCTTTTTCAGTTGTTGCAAAAAAAGAATTGGCGAATATACAGTTCTTAAAACAGGTATTCGCATGTATAAAAGCGTATGCCATTGACAGAGAAGATGTACGTCAAGGGTTAAAAGTCATTATGAATGTTGCAAATGACGTAAAAAATGGAAAGGTGTTTATTATATTTCCGGAGGGAACACGTTCGAAAAACGGAAATCAAGTGGGAGAATTTAAGGGTGGAAGTTTTAAAGCTGCCACAAAGGCAAAATGTCCGATTGTACCGGTTGCATTGATTGATTCCTTTAAACCATTTGACACAAATTCCATCAAACCGGTTACAGTGCAAGTGCATTTTATGGAACCTCTTTTATATGAAGAGTATAAAGATATGAAAACTACGGAAATTGCAGAATTAGTTCAGAATCGGATTCAAAAGAAAATAAATGAAAATATATAAAGTATATAAAAGAATATAAATGAAAATAAAAAAATATGTGATATTGAAAATCTCGAAGATGGAAAAGTGATCTTCGAGATTTTTTTTATTTATGAAATATATTGACAAGATCGGGAAAAAACATATAATTAAATCATAAGTAGTAAGTAATAAGTAGTAAGTAAAATTCGTTTCATATTCAGGAGGATTTAAGATGAAAGAATTGACATTATCTCAACAATATGCTGTTATTGCTTTAAATGGATTAGAAAGTTTGCATCCATCCATTGCGAAGGAAGCTGTATTGCGTGGAATTGCGGCTGCGAAGGTAATGGAAGGTATGCTACAGACAGAAGATTGTGAAGAAGAAAAATTTATTTCAATGTTAGATGAGGCAGTTGAGCGTGCAAAATCTTTAAAGAAAAATGAAAGCAAGAAGATAGAAACTCAAATGGCAGAAGAATTAGAGAAAGACGGACGGATGGAACAGGTTCCGGATCTCCTCGGATGTGATATGGATTATTACACTGCTGGAGTAGAATTAAAGGCATATCGAAGTGAAGAAAGTATTTATCTGCGTCTCAGGGAAGGGTTGCGTGCAGAAATATTGGATGAAGGAGAAATCAGTCTGGAGTGTGCGCTTTTACTATGGCTGCATAGAGAAAGTGGATGCATTCATGATCTCTTCTCTGTAACAGAGCAAAATGAAGTTCAAGAGAAAATGCTGGATTTATCAGTGAAAAGTGTGAAATACAGAGCTTTGTGGCAGGCAGAATTTCACAGTACATTGGAAAATTTTGTAGGAAAGTTTTTAAATGCTAAGAAAAAATTGTTTAAGAATCCATATATGGAAGGCGTGAATCTTATTTTTCCATTTTTGGAGAGAAGGAAAGCAATCTTTATTGATTTTGTAGTTTTTGGTACGAATGTAACAGAAAGAAGAACTGCGATAATGGAACATTTATGTAAAATGGGACATTATGTAGAGGAAGTAAAAGTAGGAAGTGAGACACTTTTAAAAATTGATAATTCCTATTATCGTGTTTTCCCATTTACAAAAAGAGCGTATAAAGTGCCAATCCAGGGAGCAAACATTGTTCCTGTATATTGGTAGAAAGAATGTGAGAGATAAAAAAGAAGAGATAAAAAAGTAGAAAAGAGAGAAAGAAAAGAGTTGAGTCTATGTCACGACAGAGAAGTATGGAGAAGATTCTGGCTTCGGAATATGTAACAATTGGAGAGTTAGTCCGATTGACAGAAAGCAGATATAGCACATTAAAGTTTTACACAGAAGAGGGGATGCTGCCATTTGAGCAGGAAGAAGAAAATCTGACGAGAAGATATAAAAGAGAAGAAAGTGTAAAACAAATAGAATATATTATGAAATTACGTTCAGAAGGGAAATCAATACCGGAGATAAAAAGTATATTAGGAATATAGTAGAAAAGAAACCCAATATCATAGAAGAAAAAGACGGAGAAAACACATTATAAGCTGTGAAAATAAAAATTAAAAATAAAAATAAAAAAATGTTTTATTTTCGTTGACAAGGGGAAGTCTCTTTAGTATAATAACCTATGCGTTGTTGCAAAACAATTAAATATTGTCCTGTTAAATACAGGTCATATTTCAGAATTTGGAGAAATACTCAAGAGGCTGAAGAGGCGCCCCTGCTAAGGGTGTAGGTCGGGTGACCGGCGCGAGGGTTCAAATCCCTCTTTCTCCGTTTGATAATCTTAGAGGTGTAAAAGATATCTCACACAAGGTTATCGATGATATCCAAAAGGATATCAAAAAAAGTTAAAAAACTTTTTAAAAAAGTGTTGACAAAAGCTGACAGATATGATAATCTATTAAAGCTGTCGCTTGAGACAGAACAAAGAAAGAACCTTGATAACTAAACAATAGACAACAACCCTTGAAAATTTCTTGAGAGAAAATTTTTAAGAACGGTTTGAAAACAAACCAAAACAGTAAAGAGGGAAAGAATTGCTAGTAGTGATTCTTGACCAAGACAAACACTTTTAGCGAGAGTTTGATCCTGGCTCAGGATGAACGCTGGCGGCGTGCCTAACACATGCAAG
>CAJKWK010000058.1 GCA_905203555.1 uncultured Lachnospiraceae bacterium | reverse complement strand
CCTTTTTTCTGAATTGAAATCTTGAAATTCCTACTTGACTTTCATTAGCAGGTCTCTCTGAGACTCAGTTGGTCGTATTGTCGGAGGTCAACCGAAAGGATCTTTACCGGATCCTGGATCTGGGGCTTGGTGCTGTCAACGAAATCATGAAGAATGCGGACCATTCTGGAATAATTGCTGTAGTTTTTTCGAAGTTCCTCCAGAACTTCCGGCGGAACATTCTGCTTCACAGGCGCTGCGTCAGGGATCGCCCGCCGCCGTTCTTCAAGAAGCGGCATATAGTGTTCCAGATGGTAAATACTCTGATGTTTCCCGTAACACCGGGTATGTACTGCAATCAATACTCCTTTATAGTAGATTTCTACTGTTTCGGGATATCCTTTGATTCCTACCATTCTGCCAGTATATTGAACCGGAACGGAATAACTGTTCGTCCGAAACCTGGCAGTGGAAAAAGCATTCACTCTGACGTTTGCGCTTTTGGCAGTTTCAAATCTGTACCCGGGGAGAGGATGGAACATGGGACGTTCCTCAGCCATCATTACTCCAACTTTATCGGGTTTACCCTTAATCTGATGTGCTTCATATTTCATGCAGCGTTCCAAAAGGAGTGTATTCAGTTCGGAAATATCAGGAGCGTAGGGAACAGGAACAAGAATGTTTCTGCGGGCCCATCCCACTAATCCTTCTACCAGTCCCTTTTCATGTCCTTCAGCAGGATTACAGAAAAGGGCGGAAAAACTGTAGTGAGCCGCAAGAGCAGTATATCCTTTCTGCGCCTGCGCATGTTTCCCAAATCCATCTTTTACAGCAACTTTACCATTGTCGAAGATAACCTTATGAGGAACTCCTCCCAGGATATCAAAAGTACGAACGAATGCATCCAGAAAACTTTCTTCATTCTGATGACGATAGGCAAGTACAACTGGTCTGCAGCTGTAACAAAGCCGCGCACAGAAAAGATTGATCACAGTTTTCTGACCGTTGAGATAAACTGTAGCTTCACCCCAGTCCACCTGCATTGCCTCGCCAGGTTCGAACTGAAGAGGAATAAATGCTTTAGGCTTGCATTCCTTTAGTTCATGGACTTTTGCACGGACTGTAGATTCCCCACCTGTAAATCCGGTTTCTTCAACAAGCCGGTCATAGATACGTTTTGCGGTATGTTTTTGCTTTTTAAGACCTTGACGGGAATCTTCCTCAAGGCAGTTTTGTATGAATCGGACTACGTCTGGTGTAAGAATCGTCGATTCACGGTCAGGCGTTTTCCGTTCCCAGGGGACAGCATTCCCTTCACAGTATTTTTTAACGGTATTCCTGGAAATGCCCATCGTTTTTGCGATATGTCGCTGACTTTCGCCAGCAAGGAAACGCCTGCGAATTTCATCGTAATCTTGCATTGTGATAACCACCTTATTTCCCTCCGAATAAAAAGACTTTTATTCAGAGTACTTTTTAAGTGGCTCACTTTCAAGTCAGCGTTTGGAATAAAAATGGCTCACTTTTAGATTAGCATTTATATTCTTTACTTTGAATACATCCTGATCTGCAAACTTACTGACCTGCAACCACTCTTTTTTTGTCATTGTTTTCGATTCTCCGTTTTTTGTGTAAACCTGGATTTTTTTGTGTCCGTTCAGAATCGAGAGTACATCGTAAAACTTCATTGCTTTTTCCTCCTGTTTGTACAAAAATGTGATATTATGATATTTTCCCGTCATTTCGATACCATGTGAGAGAAAACGGAGCATCCGGAAGCGATATGGTTAACACTGTCGTGTATCCATCTCCATCCATTTGCATTTTCCATGTTGGAAATGCATCTTCTTCCTCAACCTTACTTACTCCTACCATCCAGCAGCCATTATGTAAAGAAGCTCTGGAATATTGACCAATCACCATAAGTCTTCCATGGTTGCCACAATCAATGACACACTGGATTGGCTCCATGGATGCACAGTTATCGACATCCTGTCCGGTTATGCCGTACTCGCCAAAAGTGTCGTCGCTACATCCGAAAAATTTGAGTTCCTGCATTGTTTTCTCCTTTGTTTATTTTTATTCTCGTATTCATTATAAACTAAATTTCTTCATGCTTGCAAAATGTGAAAGTTGCGGATAAGAAAAATACAACATTATTGCGCTGTGCTCATCGTTGCTGTGCTTGGAGTTGCTATTTCCGGCTCTTCCATTTCTAATAGCACTCTGATTTCCGTTGGAATGGTTGTAATTTGGCTGGTGAACGGATTTCCATGCCATTCCACGCCACCTCCATAGGAAATATGGGAATCTATGGTGATATAGCCATACAATAAATCTAATGCCATTTGAGGCTCTGCATACCGGTATCGCTTGTTAGAGCCTTTTTTAACTCCCCTTACCCTCTGCTCTGCCAATGTCGTATTGCGTATCTTATAAATCATTCGGATCATCGCTTCATCCGACATATCTGGCGACATTTTTTTAATAAATTGATCCGCTTGCGCTCCGCAGTTAATATTAACTGATAAAAAAGCTGCCTGTACTGCAATCGGACGTTCGCTTAAAAGGAATCCAGCATTATTCATTTGGTTTGAAAACGAATCCCAATATCTCATGCGGATGAATTCGAGCTGATCCGTCAAACAAGTTTCGTAATCCACATTCATTGCCGATAGAAATGCATTTCCAATATTTCTATTGTTTTTTAATCGTTCATCGCCATTTTGACACTGCAGATATTTTTCAAAACCAGGCCAAAGCGTTGGGTGTTTTCGATAAGCAAAACGCATAAAATCAACTAAATCGTATCGATAGTCAAACTGACATACACCATACGCTCTTCCGTCATCTCCGTTAATCAATGCATTCGAATTGGACATGCCACTTGTTTCTCCGGCGATGGACAGCATGAAGAATTCAGCCGGCATACCCGCAATCTCCAAACCGCTAATGATCCCAGTGCCTGCAGTTCTATCTTTATTCCATATAAAGTCTTCACCTTCTTGCGTTTTGCCGGACTCATTCACGTATTTCCCAGTTGCATCAACATAATACCCATCCGGCGTTACGGAGTCCGCAAGCATCAGTGCTTTATCATTAAAAAAATACCAGCCATCTTGAATCTGCACCCAGCCAGTCGCGCATATTCCGTTTGATAAAAATCTCCACCCTTCTTCGGTTTGAATCCATCCTTCCTGACTGATTCCGCTTTCATCAAAAAAGTATGTTTGCCCGTCATAATCATGGAACCACCCAGTTGTTCGATTTCCACCTTCATCAAAATAATACAGCTTTCCATCTTTGACCAAAAATGTATTTTTCAGCATTTTACCCTCATCCAGATATTTCCATGCATTATTTTCCCATTTAAAACCAGTATAAGTTTTTTTTCGTGCTGCTTCGTTTACCGTTACCGATTTTACGGTTTCTGATTCTATGTTAATTACCTTTTCTGGTTCCGATATGGTTGCTTCAACTGCGTCTTTTTTATAAAGCGTTTGTGCCATGATTGGTACTCCGCTTAGCAAAAGCGTCAATATCAACAATGGAACGATTGTTTTGTTTTTCTTAGGTAACATAGTTTCCTCGAATTTGTGTTTTCTTTAATTATGGGATGAATATTTGGAATATTGATTTTTGTGACAAAAAAACAGACCCATTTTGGATCTGTTTTTTTGTGCTGAAAAACCATCAAATGATACTTATTCGAACCATTCTCCGTTTGCATTTACCGGATATCCGTCCGGCGTCACAGTATCGTGCAACATTGCTCCCTCTGGATATCCCGCAACGATTCCTGGATTTAAGTAATACCAAGGGCTGCCTGGAGCAGTGCGGATCCACCCAGTCATCATGGCTCCAAACGGCGCTTTGCTTCCAGAAGCATCGGTATTCAGATAATACCAGAAATCTCCCACTTTCTGCCACCCAGTGAGCATCCTAGCTTCCGTGTCAAATAAATACCAGCCTGTTGCGGTATGGAGCCAGCTATTGGTAACGGCGTAGTTGTTATTCTCACCATTAAAATAATACCAATTACCGTTGATGAGCTGCCAGCCTGTCACATACTGTTCTCCATCATAAAAACGTTTATGTTCACCAGAACCTTTAAATTCACCGTATGTAGTGGATTCAGCATCCAAAGAGACTCCATCTTCATCGAAATCTACCCAATCCGATGCAGTGATGTATCTGGATTTACCTGATGGCGCCGTTGCTCGGATCGATACCGTAATGACTTCATCATCTGTTGCGTATTCAGAAATATCCACGATGTTTTCTGATTTCCCTTCTAAGCGAAGTGTTTTATAATACCTCCCGTCTTTCTTCAGTTGAACTTCATATCCACCAGCATACTGTATTTTTTCCCAAACGAGCGTATAATCGTCTTCATAGTAAATATCCGTTGGTGTCTTCAGGGTAATTTTGGGAATATAATTGATTCGTACACGAAGTGTTTTACTGGATGTTCTTGTGCCCCCAGTTTCTTCCCCATTTGAAACCCAGACGCTCGCATCTTTGTCAAATGTAAGTTCATCGGATTCCAGTTCGACCGTTAAGGTAACCTTTTTGCCTGGAATCCAGTTCTCATAATCTGACGACCAACTGTAATCTGTAACCTGATAACGATTGTCACTTACAGTTGGTGTCGCTTCCCAAACAATTCCTGGTTCTGTTCTTACTTCATCAATCCGGATGGATACACTGTTGATCTTATCTGCTGCAAATGCGGTTAAGGAAAACAACAGCGTAAACATACATGTAAATACGGTTAAAAGTTTCGTTTTCATCACATAACCTCCTTGATTTCTTTTTTTGTTGTATAAGAATTATGGGAGGAGATAAAGAAAAACTCCCGTCCAAATGAGGACGGGAGCTGGCATTAACCGAGCTGTCTCTTAATATATCGTTCGAAATTTTTTACAGCACCCTTGCAGTTTCCGTTGATAATTTTATCCAAACGTTTCAGTGCCAGTTCTTCGCCAACATCCTGATTGAACACATCGTCCGGATGGCAGATCATTTTGGCGACCGGTTTGTCTACACAATAAAAGCGTTTTTTACTAAGCAGCCAGTCAATATCAACCCATGGATATTTTTCTGCGATTGCCTTTATTCCATCCAGTTTGTGTCCCTGCTGAAACGCAACAACGGTACCATTCTGTTTTTCATCCGGCTCTCTTGCAACGATCGTCGTCAGATTTTTGAATTCCTCTTTGGTCCGTTCCATGCAACATGTGATGTATTCATCAAACTCGTCATCATCCATATCCCTTATTCCATTAAGAAATTCCTGTTCGTCTGCAAAAGTTCCCTGATCGACCTCTCTTCGCAGTGACTGCAGATAACACTCAAAACTCTCATCATTCATGGCGCGAATTGTTTCCAACTCGTCAACAGTTTCTTCAATGCGATTCATAATTTCCTGAGTCTGTCTTGTTTTTTTCATGAATTAAAATTTCCTTTCTGTTTTTGATATTGATATTTTACGGTTTTTGCGTATGCTTTGCAAATGTACAAACCTTGCGGATAAGAAAAAATGGAGTTTTTGCAAAAAATATATTTGGATATGTTTTAGGACTTCCGAGAGGGAATCTTCGGCCATTCAATGACCGAGTCGTTCACATTGTTTGTTTGGAGTGTTACATCCCCGATTTGATCCATAACGCACACATCCATAACGCCAACATATGTACAGGATAAAATCCATAAAAGAGATATTTATTTACATTTCTCCCACGCTTACCATTGTACTGGCGCAGAATGGATACCAAACACACACACGGAATGACTGCCATAACCATTCCAATCATCGGATCCTGAAACAGTTTGACAGATGCATCTATAATCAGTATCACTCCTCCAGCTTGTTGAATGACAGGGTTTCCGCACATTATCAGATACAAAAGCAGTATTCCGGCCCATCCATAGTCTGTTTTCAAAATCCATGCCGCTATGGCTGCTGCCAGTACATATGGCCATACTGGTTGGTTCCATTTCTGTGATACTGCAATGGCAGTTAAAAAAAGTGCAAAAGTCCAGAACACATTCTGCGCCTGTAAAGAAAAGACAGTTCCTGCCCCCATTAGATCAAAAGGTACTTCTGAAATAATCGCAAACAGCCACATCCGCATTGCGTATTTTCCTAAATGATGCGTGTGGACAACTCCTTCTGCGATCAGAAAACAAAATAACGGGAATGCGATGCGGCCAAAGAGCCTGCATATATAATAAGTAATCAATCCTTCGGCGCTACCATCTACCTTTATAAATTCGGATACAAGAGAAACTCCGATATGATCTACAAACATAAATAACATTGCTATCAGTTTTATCTGTGTATTAGTCAATCCATTCTTCATTTCTGTTTTCACCATTTTTTCTTTTTAAAGTTATATCTTCGCTTGTTTTTCTTATTTCTTCGTGATACACTCAAACTATTAGATTGTTGGAGGCTATGTATGAAATCGCAGAAAAACGAACGGTTGTTGCGACTGATGGAGTTGAAAGATATTAGTCAGTCTGTTTTATCGCAAATAACAAAAATTCCACCCTCTACCTTAGCTCGGATTATTAACGGCAAAATTGCGCATATTAAAATGGCGCAAAAACAAGCTATCGCTCAGGCTCTTGGTGTCAGTATTCATGCAGTATTCGAAGTTCCTGTTGATCTTCCGGCTGCCACTCCGATTCATGCAGAGGAAGCTGGATTTGTGGTGACAAAAGAATTATCTCCAGACGAATTGATTATTGCGTGAAAAATACAAAAATTGGTTTTCCATATCAGAGACGCTCCTTATTTCTCCGCATCTTCCTTACGGCATTCCGGGCATATATGAAATTTCTTCACAACATATCTCAGCCCGATATATCAAGAATCTAGCTGGTCTGTTTTCTGAGTATAATCTGGAGCTCACATGACCTGGTAGCCTCTCGTAAGGAAAGGTGTAACCTCTCTTTTTGTTTATATTCTTTGTTTGATTATGTCCGTTTTTAACTCCAAAGTTCTGTAAACAGGAGATAGATGTAAAAAGATCCCTCCGATAAACGAAAGGACCAAAAGTAAAATGAGCAATTTAAGTTGGATATTTTATTATCAACGCATAACTACTTGATATTATTCTGTTTTTAAATGTTTTATCCATTTATCATATGTTTTTTCTATCATTCCTGGGGCAAATTGAACTTCTTTATATTTTGTTTTCCCATTGCAGCACAATTCAATATATGGACATTTTTTACAAGCAGCTTTATTGATATATGCGATACTTCCATTTTCTCTTATACGTTTCTTTTTTAATATACTTCCAGCAGGACAGTACACTATATTTTTATCGATATCTCTGACAAAATATCCTTCAGTTGCTCGTTTAATCATATCATCATCAGATAAGAATATCAAATTCGTTTTTGTTCCTGTAATATTCTTGCATTTCGGAGTTGGTTTGTTTTTTGCAAGATTTTTATCATTATCTGATTTTGATGTATTTTTATTGGTTTTTATCCTTGGATAGGGAATACATCCGCTTCTCCACCCAGTCATTCTACAGTGTTTTTTTACGGTTCCATCTTCAAATTCTATAGTTATATCTTTATGTGAATAATATTCTGTAATAGTTGCCTTCATTCCATTTTTAAGAGTTTTACTTTCTCCAATGAAATCCTTACCGATTTTCCTCTTTTGTGATTGAGAAACACCATTAAAATCCGCTAAGAGCAATCTTCCATCTTTTATAAAAGAGTCATACCATGCAACGACCAGGTTATAACACAATACTTTCTGAAGTTTAAGGATTACTTTTGAAAATGAATAAAGCGTACATTCAGGCATATATTCGGTTTCATTCTCAATATTCATGGATGTAAGCGTATTAAAGGCCTGATCTGGAATAGCAAGAGGATTTTTCGACATTATTTCAAGAGAATTATCAATATCAACCTTTGCATTAACACCTAAGCTTAATACATTTTTTTTGAATGAAGGCAAGCATTCGCTGCGTTTATCTGCCAGTAAACTTATTACATTTTTGTATTTCCATTTTTGTACCATAGAATCCGCATAATATGGATGGATTGTCCCATCTATAGGATTAAGATAAATATGATTTAATCCGTCTATATCTATAATTGCTCCATGAATCTTTCCGTAAAAACCACCTCTATTGACATACCAAAACGGTTCATAATGTTCATACCCTTCTTCAGGTACAAGTTTTTTTATAAATTGCGAAATGCTTTCCTGAGCTTTAGTATAAGGAGTTAAAAATTTCTTTACGTTTTCCGCATACAATTCAAGATTGTTGTAATAATAACCTATAGGAAAATTAGATTTTGAAAAACTACATCCATTTAAAATAGAACTTTTCCCACTATATAGTTCTGCTATGAACATATGATAGCTGCTTTTTTTTATAAACTTTATAGATTTTATATTTGTAAACTTTGGGCGACGGGGTATCCAACTATATCCTTTATATTCTGTATTGCATAAATAAGTCCAGTAATCATCATTGGTTATATCATATATACCATCGGTAAAGTTATTTGTATTAAAAGAAGTTTTATTATATCTTTTTATCTGTTCTTTAAACACTGCATCATTATTCTCATCGCTTACATTTTTCCAATTCGAAAATTCTGGTGATAGCATTTTGTATCCAAGAACATCTGAACTGACACGGTACATTATTTCATTGGGAATATCTTTTATAGATATTCTGTAAAACTCATTTTTAAGTGCATTATATATACCGATATAATCGATCGAATGAAATTTTAATTCATTATTATGTAAGCCCATGATGTAATACATAAGAACCTGTAATGACCATGTGCTTGAGAATACAGTTTTGGATACTTTTAAATCTATTAATTCGGTTTTGCTTAAATAATCTCCCTCTCCAGAAGAAACAAGCGTTCTTTTCCCTCCATTTACCACAAATCCGGTTTCAGTAATATTTCTTTCATTGAAAAAATGAATACAGCGATAAATAAGGTCGATAATGTCATTTATTATTTCAATCGGAGGAATTGGAGGTTCCTGATAATCAGGAAAATTATTTTTTATTATGCGATCAAATCCAGTAAGCTTGATTGCGTTGATAACAGTATTAGATCCTAAAAAATTTATTTTATCAAGTAATTCTTTTGCAAACTCATATCTATCAATCAACATTGCTCCGATCAAAGACGTTTTAAATGTATATTCCTTATCTTTGGTAAGATACATTCGCGTTAAATAATCCGTAATTGTTCCAACCATAGATGCATATTCAGTAGGAATTTCTATAATGCGATTTGAACGATCTCCTAAAGAGGAATTAGATCCTACTTTCATCATTGAAAATACATTTCTAGGCAGAAATCCGCCCTTTGGCTGTTGTGCTGTTTTAGCTCTTTCTGTGACAGAATATCGATAAGGAAATTTCAAAAAATTCAATTCCTGCTCTGTAATAGGTATGTTTTCATCAAAAATAAATTCGTTATTCTTACCCATATTTTCATTTCTCCTTTTTTTTCTTGAATTATATTTGATTTTTCAAAGAAATACTGAAAATAAGATATTGCAATATGAAAAATGGCGCTATCGCTTCACGATTTAATAATCGTTAAGGTGACAGCCCCTTCGTCATGTTATTTCTTCTTGTTACCTTTTAAAAGGGATATTTCCGAAATAAAAGGGGCAAAACATTTACAACTACCATAAATGTTTAATCATTAGATTCTTCTTTTTTTTGTTTTAATGTCAATACGAGGTAATTATGGACTGGAATTTGTCTTTTTAACAAAAAACTGCCGCACATCTCTGTACGACAGTTTTGAATGGATATTCGAATCTTTTTCACCGCATTCCTGTGCAAATCGGTGTCTGATCAATCAGATCTCCAATTTCTAAGGAAAATGGATCTGCGTTATTTGGCAGCAGATTCTGAGCTTCTTCTGATGCTTTCTCTACTGCTTCATCCATGTAATCAGCAGCTACCGTTATTTCTCCCTTTCCCTGATAACCGTACTGAAAGGTATATTCATTTTTTTTCATCTGTTTTCTCCTTTTCTTACATAGTTTTTCCTCACATTCCAGGCAATCCAAATACAAAACTGGATCGCCTGTAATAGGACAAATTTTAGCCATTCATATCACCTCTAAGTTGTGATTGGAACTATTTTAATAATGATATCGGCATCCTTTGCAATGTCGATCATGTTTTTAGTTCCGCGGCTTTTTCCGTCCCAAAATGCTAAAAGTGCTCCCTGTTCTTCTTTTGCATAATTGAGCATCTGACGGTTTCGGACAGGACCAGCTTGTTTCCCATATACTTTCCAGTCAGCCGGGAAACGCATTAATTTGAATCCGTATTCTTTCGCAAAGCGTTCTCCAAGAAGATCTGCGCCTCTGGCGCCACCGGAAACGATGGTAACTGTACAGCCTTTGCTCTGCTCTTTTAGTTCTTGAACAAAAGACGCCGCTTCTGATTTAACAATATCATAGCAATGAAAATCTCGGGTACCCGCAATAATGAGTCTAATTTCTGACATTGTTTTAAACACCATCCTTCTGTATATCCTGTTTCATACGCTCAGTTCCTCTACAAATATGCCTTACTGCCATTAAAATCTGTCCTAACATATTCACTCCCTGATTTTTGCACCGATCACAGGTACAGCTTCCCCAAATATTATCGTGCCACTGGTTTCCTTCAATTAATACCGCATTTCCAGTTTCCAACAGCTTTTTAGCAAGTTCTGGATTCTGCTGAAATTTTGCCTGAACAATATCAAACATCTCTGATTCTTTTACCAGTTCCCAATCTTCACGCAATTCTACCCGTCTTCCAAGCCGCTTTGCTTCAGATGGGCCAAGACAGGAAAACTCCTTCTGTCTCTTCGGATCCTTTTGCGCCTGAAATGCTGCTTCGGCATTTAAAAATTGTACTCCCTTGTAATAAAAAGGCACCGGATAGAAATTGCTGAGAAAATAAAACTCGCCCCTAAATTCCGAAATCACATCGTTACATGCACGATCGGTTAAATATTCTGCATATTCATCTGGATTTAATAATCCACTCATGTATTCCATATCCTGATATTCTGTTTCCAGAAATTCATCAAAACACGCCCATATTTCTCCGTCAAACCCCGCTTCTTCCACATGAAAAAATGCACGTATTGGCGTAAATATTGCTTTTTCGTCCGCATTCTTCCAAGACTCTGTCATATGCTCCACGAGATCATCCAGACTTTTCCCATGACTGCGCATCCAGTCTAACTGGTATTTGTTGTATGCCTTTTCTTTAATATCCATATAAAATCCTCCTGCATCTTTTGTTTTTTCGCTTTAATTATGGATATGGATGCGAAATTCCAAAAAAAAGAAAACCGGAAGTATGCCCGGTTTTCTAAAAAAAAAGGATCTGTCGATTCTTACAAAATTACAGCGTACCAATCTGATCTGCTAATGTCTTGAATGCATCGTAATATTCCTGGATCGCATCGTAAATCACCAGTACATCATCGATATTTCCAATAGTTTCCTCCATGCAGTCATAACAATCTGACACATTAGTAGATTTCTGCAGCGCCATCATAACCTGGTCCATCAGAGAATCCGGTACACCAACACTCATAAGCTCATTTCTAAGCTCTTCGTACTTCTGGCCATCTAATCCTTCCATGGGCTGCATTATATGATCCTGGTCTTCCTGGACATATGCTGCGTCCGTTTCCGGAACTTCCTGGTCGTACATTACTGGCGCATTCTGCTCTTCCATCAATTCGCCATTGATTTCATTTTCAAATTCGTTTTCTTCCACTGGTTCCATTTCCGGCGTAATCAGTGGTTCATCTTCGAATCCCATCTCATCTGTATGTGGCTCTTCCATTTTCGACAATGGGTCCATTGGTTCAGGCATCATCGGCTCAGCTGGTTTGGTTGAGGTAACTGTCTCTTTCTCTGGTTTTTCCGTTTTCTTTACCGCACGCTTTCCGGCACTTTTTTTGGTGTTTTTTTTGTAAATTTCCAGCGCCTCTTTTAAAGAGGTGGCTACATACAGCGTATAGCGGTCACGCTGGATTTCCTTTTTTTGCAGCATCGCTGCCTCGCCTTCCCCTAAAATCAGAACACCATCTGCTTTTTTCCATAAAAGGTCGCTGATCATCATACCAATATCCAGGGATGGTTCGCCAATGGTCATAGCTTCCATATAATCTTCCTTTAACTTGACTTCATTTAACAGGATGTGATCCTGAACAGACATCGTATCGTCCTGGTTATAGATCACACACGTAGGAATACCAGACAACTTTTTAAACTCTCCCTTTTCCTCCAGTAGCTTCTGCATTGTCAACGCAATATACATGTTCTTTCTCCTTTTCTTTCTCGTTAATACCTTTTTACGGTTCGGTTTAATTATGGAAGAGGATCGTACAAAAAAGCAATGGGCGTAAAAATGATCCGCTATTCATGCTTTCGACAAAAAAAAGAGAGGAAAAACCTCTCTTTTTGGGATCTGCCAAAGATTACTGATAACACTCGCTATATAGCTGTGCAACATCCTGTCGCACCAATATGGATAAATGGCGGCGATGTGGAAGTCTTGCGATATCTATCGTCATCTTTCCTTCTTTCATCAAATCCACATACACCCTGCCATTTTTCTTTGTGGCTCGGATAACGCCGCATTCAAAAAATTGTTTTGATTTTGTGATTCCCAGTAATTCCTCTGCGGAATCAATGGTGTGGGTGGATCCTCCTGTGCGCCCCAGAACGCTTACCTGGGCTGGATATACCATATCCTTATCCTCTGCCATCTCCTGTAAAAAATACTTTGCAGGTACGATGACCTGTTTCGTTGTTCTTTCTTTTTTCTGGTTCTGCATAATTTTCCTCCGTTTTTAAGATTTCTAAGCGGGAATTCTCGGTCATTCAATGGCCGAGATGAAAGCGTCATTCTGCCCGGATAGAGGTTTGTCGCATTTCGTATATACCGCCCAGTTGTTACAGTGTGTGATCAGCTTGGTCTGTGAGATTGGTACCATTTTATAGCCCTTTCCTGGCATGCTGATGTATTCGCCTTCCCGGTTTTTCACATACACGCTGCTGTTCCCACTGAATCCACTGATCCATCCTATTTGGTCTAATACCTTTACCTTGTCGTTCAGATAACGGCCGCCAGCCACACAGGTATTTTTTCTGTTCCGGGCTGCCAGACGATTCGGTTCCTTACGTCCCTTCCTTGGATTCGCTTCATGGAGGGAACGTTTCTGTTTCCTTAGCTGTCTGTAGTATGTCGTTTCCTCTGTGTTATCAACTGTATTCATTCCATGAGCTGCGATTGCCACAGCATCATTGCCATGTGTTTTCTCCAGCTTCAGGATCTTTCTGTCAGCTGCTGTGATGTTTCCGTAAGTAAATTCTGCATCCGGGAATTCCTCTCTCAGCCGTTTCCGTATGATATTCATGAATGTCGCATCACGATATCCACGCGAGAACTTTTTCCCCTCAATCATCCAGCCATACAAAACTCCTCCTGGTTTATGAGCTGCCTCTGTGTGACACTTATCGCAGACGGAAGCCAGGCGGGATGGATTGTCAGTTGCCCCTTTGCTCTGGAAGTCCACATGATGTACTTTCAGTTTTACTGTGGTCCCATCCTTACGGACAACACCTGCCTTTTTCCCGCAGCATTGACACTGATAATTGTCTCTGGTAAAGATATAGGCTTTGATGTTTTCGGATTCATACATGGGGCTCCGCTGATACATTTCTCCACGAATGCTTGGATCCATCATGTGCTGGATATCAAATCGCCCAACTTCGATCCGAACTATCGTTTTGGGCGGCAGTGCCTGTTGGTATCGCCGGATCAACAGGATATGCTGGTCCAGCTTTGACCGGATGGACGGCGGAAGCCATCCTTCTTCTCTGGAAGAAGCAAAGGTATTTACCTGTTTCTTCCAATGTGTCAGATGTTTCCGGTAAGTAACCGGTTTTTCCACGTATACCCGTTTCGTATGCGGTTTGTATTTCGGATGGCGGTAACGTGTTTTCCGGAACCTTCTTCCTCTCCTGTATTCCCTGCGGATTTCCATGAGTGTCCGCTTTTCCATTGTGGAACGGAGTTCATACTCTGACTTATCCAGTACCCGTTTACATTCCGGCGAGATCAGGGAAGTCCCAATATGCTGCGAACCGGTATCTACTCCGCATTTCAGATGTTCACTGGCACATCCGGTCTTATACTTCAGACGGATTGTAAAGGGTTGTCTATGTTCAATAACTGCTTTTCTTTTTTTAGCAGGAGTCTGGCTTTCCTTGGGGTTGTAGGCGCCAGTCCCAAGCCATTCCTGCCGATGACATATACCTTCATAAATTTCTTTCTGCGGGGACGAAACCGCCCCGCACACCTTTCGGTGTGATTGGTCCTCGCCAATGTCCGGGAGCTTACTGCACCGGGTCGTTGGACCTCTTTGTCCTATACGTTGCCCGAACCCATACCCGTTGGACCAATCGCGGGGTAGGGTATTCACTCCTAAGACGTAGTGCTAATGGGGTGCCTGCATGCGAAATGCAGCTCCGTTGCACTGAGGCTAGTCAACTTGTCTTACGACAACCACTGATCCCTAACATGATTTCTCATGTTCGGTCATGGGGTGGCTGAGTAGTTGACGCAGCAAGCTCCGCTGCAAGTGTTCCAATCTGTTCCCAGGCTCCAAAATGATTACCTTCGCCAGCCCAGTCTTTTTCATGTTTCATACGACGGTACAGGGTGTGGTAGGTCCATTCATCCTGCCAAAAGCGTACATCCGAAATACTGACATAGACATATTTTCCAGTCTGTGGGTTTTTGAGAACAGCACTGAATTCATAATGATTTTTATGAAAATCAATAACCTCCAAACCAACAGCTTTTGCCTGTTTTTTAAGATCTGCACGCATTTCGCGCTGAAACTGATTATAATCCTCACCCGTCACTCCTCCTGAACTGAAACGGTATCCTATCCATTTTTTTAATGTTTTGTTCATGGCTCCTCCTACTCTTGTGATGCCTTATTTGTTTTTCGGTTTAATTATGGCGTTGGATGCTGCAAGGTTATGTCGGTGCAGATACGGTTTTAATATCCAACTTTTTCATCCAGTCATTAAAGATTTCAGAATCAAACAAAGCGGTCGTACAATCTTCCATGGATTCCACAATTGGGACATCCGTACGGATCGTTGCCAAATTTTTGGAAAGTATAGCGATGTCTCTCTGCTCTCTTAGTGCTTTTAATGGACTACGGTTAATCCCAAGTTTCTCTTTCCAGAATCCTGTCAGCTCTTTATCTTCTTTGGTAGAAATAGACGCATCAATGGCCTGATAAAGAGATTCCATCCCTTGATATTCCATCAGAAGTGGCGCTGCTGCACTGGATACTCCTTTTACACCTGGGATATTATCGGAAGCATCACCTTCAATTCCTTTTAAATCTGGTATTAGATGTGGCACTACTCCTTTTTCTCCATATACTGTTTCTTCTGTAAATTCCATGATATTTTTTAAAGATTTTGGTAATTCGATACCATCGATTCCAAAACATTGTCCGTACGCCTTCCGAAACGATTCCGCTTTTTCTCCATCAGAAGTAATCCAACATCTGACATCATATGTATCATCAACCAGCTGCAGATAATCACGATCTTTGGTTAAAAGACGGATACGGGCTTTCCGTTTACTTTTATCTGTCAATGTACCAGCCAGATCATCTGCTTCATACTGATTATGGATCAATACTCTGATGCCTGATTCTTGTAAAATTTGTTCCATTAAGGCAAATTGCTCCTTGAGCGGCGCCGGTGTTTCTTTTCGCTGCCCTTTATATTCTGGATACAACTCTCTTCGGAATGTATTTCTGGTTTGATCAAAGACCACCGCTATGTATTCCGGTTTTAAATCGCTCATTATCTGTACGAGCATTTTGGACATACCATAAATTCCATTGGTATATGTGCCATCCTCTGCATGCATCAATTTACTATACAGAGGTTTTCGTTCCTCTTCTGTTTTCTTTATTTTGATCTCAAACGGTAACAACGCATAATAATTGGTCGATAAAAGCGATGAACCGTCGATGATCAAGAATAATGGTCTGTTTTGCATTTTCTTTCCTTCCTTTAAAAACAGGAGCTGCTACCAGCTCCCGTTGTGAGATTTCGATATAACAATTATGCGGATACAAATGTGCTCATTTTAATCTTCGATGCCAAAGATTCCACCATGCTGTGCATGTCTATGGATATCCTCCAAAGTGTCAGCTGCACCTTCTGTATCATCTGGATACAGACAATAAATTACTTTGTTTCCTTCCAAAAATATTTTCTCTGCTGTTTCTGGATCCAGTGGTGTCATACCATCCCAGAGATATCCGTATGCATGCATTTCCTCCACAGTTATTTCGGTTGTACTATCTGCCATTCTTTTCTCTCCTTTTTGTCTACGCGTCGTATGACCGGAACGCCAATTTTCTCGTTAATCGATCGTACGACTTCCATCTGTTCTTTCTTAATTTCTTTGAGTTTTCGGTCGTATTCATACACCTTTTTCATTTCCTGTGCTAATTCATAAAGATTTCGCTCCTTGTAAATTTTCACACAGGTCTCATATTCATTTTCTTCATCACAATGATAACATTCATGATCAGCACATTGTTCACATGGATGATCCGGCAGTTCTTTTTGCAGTAATTCTAGGTCCCCTTCTTCCAATTCATATTTCGTTATAATTCTCATTGATATTCTCCTTTGTTATTTTTAACGCAAATATTCCAGCTCCCACTCTTCACGGAAACCTTCTCCGTCTACGCTGCATCCTACAGAAGTTTCCGGATTATTTTCTACCGGCCAGCCATTATCAACTGCATTGATTGCAGTCTGATAGGCCTCTTTCAGCGTTTTTGCTTCTGATTCTGGTACCCACAAAGAAGAATAGGCAGTCTGGCGAATATGAATCAGGTGTCCTTTTTCTCCATGAGCCAGATTTTCTGCTTGCTGAAATGCTCTGGAAACTACCTGGAATGTGGAGCGGATCAGCAACGCATCAGACTGAATTTTAAATCGTCCTTCATACCCCATGTCCTTCAACACATCCGGTAAACATTTCTTCGCCTTTTCAGATAGCTGTGTTAATGAGTAAGTGTTCCATTTTTCCATAATTTCGCAATCTCCTTTTCTCATATACCTTGATCTGTTTCTATTTAATTATGGAAGCGGAAGAATACAAAAGAGCCTCTGTTTCCAGAGACTCTTGAAAGAAAAATGAATCATATTACTGCAAAAGTGCGCTATCGATTAACTGAAATGTCCCTCGATGGATATACATAAGCTTTCCATCGATGGATAACCTTGTGGTTTTCGGAAGGTCTTCTGACACTTCCCAGTTGACTTCCTTGCCGGAAAATGCATAAATTGGAGAACCCGTCTGTGATTTGACGACCACAATCATTGGTTTTCCAAACGCATTTTCGTACCGATTGATGGTTCCTGCAATTATTGTTGCATCATTGAAGCTTTCCGATTCTGAATTGACTTCTATAGGTTCTTCGTTAAAAATCACTTCCGGCTTCAGACCGTCTTCATAAAAGATGCAGGTATCTCCACATGTTACCATTTCATGCCCGTCGATTGTAATTGTCATGACAGAGGACATGCTTTTTGTATACCCCCAACCACCATCAGAAGAATACATTGGTTCTTCTATGATGTTTGGCGTCATATTGATGTTTTCTCCGTGCGTCTGCATGGTTAACATACCGAAATTATCGAAAGTGTCGATGGTGTAAGTGTTTCCCGTAATGCTCCCTTTCAATTCTGAAATCCCTGCGTTTAAAGAAGCGCAGCCTGATAAAAACATCATGAAACAAATCAGTATCCCACATATTCTGTAAATTTTTCTCATTTTTTCTCCTTACAGCGTAATAACAATGCCATGGTCCTGTCCGCATTCCATGACACAGAATCCATACTCAACTTCCAATTCTTTTATGGAAGTTTCTCTCATGATTTTGCTGTAATTTTCCCGTATCATTTCTTTCGCATCTTCCTCTGTTTCTCCGTATCCAGCCCATGCATAGGATTCGCTAATCATAATAACTACATATTTTGCCTCGTTACACATTTTTTACCTCATTCTCTTTCTTTAATGTTTCAATCATTTCGTCGAAATGCCAAATGTCGTATTCGGATAAGTCATCGATATGCTCATAAGAGAAATCGCAGTTGCCTAACAACTTTCCGTTGGCAGTCACATAAAGAGTCATGATTTCATCAGTATCATAATCAATTTTTGCAAATGGTTTTTCTGGTGATTTTCCCCAGTTTGCCGCCCTTCCTTCTGCAAGGATATGTTTCTCCGGATGTTTTTCCCAAAAACCTAATTCTTTTTCATCAGAATAAAAAGATAGTCCTCTTACATACGCAGGTTCCAGGTTTTCTGTGTCATGATACGGGTCGATTGATAACGCAATGCCGCAATCTTCCTGATACTCCATTTTGGGATACCATTTCAGGAATTCGGTTGCTAATTCCAATTGATTGACTTTTCCGTTTGTGATTACGAAGAAACTCTCTGGTAATTTTTCAAACTCCTCTGCTTTTTCGAAAAAATACCGAATCAATGGAATATTGAGTGATGGTTCTCCACCTGTAAAAGTAACGGAGTCAATATAGTCGCAGCGTTTTAATAATTCGTCAACAATTTCTTTTGACATGTCTAAATTCTGTGCATCGCCTCGAAGACAATGCTTGCATACCATATTACAACGCCTGGTTATTTCTAAAATTAAATTCTGAATATGCATTTTTTTCCTTTCAAACTAATATTTTTCAATGAAGAACTAATGGAAGATTCGGTCGTTCAATGGTCGAACATCTGATGTTCTTAGTGAAAAGATAAAATCACAGGTTCCAATTTACTGAACGAAGAATCTGATTGTATTCGCTCTGTACAGGTTCTACAAATACGCAAATCGCATTCTCTTTTGGGCAATGCAAAACCATTCTTGCTTCATATTCTAATTCGTACATGAAGCCCGATATCTGATATATCAGTCTTTCTCCTATCCGTGGTAAATAATCCATTTTTCCTAAGGCGGTTTGATTGTCTTTGTTAGTGAAACCTCACATGACTAAAGTCACGTGCTTCCCATAAGAACAGCCGAGGCTGCCCATAGTCCCTTTAGGGGACGGGAACTGCGTTTCTACACATACGGCCTGAACTCAGGACCTATGCCACAAGAGACATAAGTTCCGCATTCAGGTTAATGAGCGTAGACCACGTGCAGGTGCTTCTCT
>CAJKWK010000057.1 GCA_905203555.1 uncultured Lachnospiraceae bacterium | reverse complement strand
TTAATTTGCTTGAATGTGGCATGGTTTAGGACCAGATAAAATGCGGAATAACAATGAATAACAAAGAAGTATTGGCAACAGTGGCAGGAGAAGAGATCACACAGGAGGAATTCAATCTGTTCCTTCAGGCAGTGCCGAGAGAACAGCAGGCGTATTTGTCAAATCCGCAGTTTCGTGAGCAGTGTCTGCAGCAGTTTATTGCACTTCGTTTGTTTGCAAAAGAAGGTGAAGAAATGAAACTGGATGAGACAGAGGAATTTCAGACAATGATTACAAATGCAAAACGAGATATTCTGGCGCAGATGGTCATGCATGATATGATTTCTAAAATCACAGTTGGCGAGGAAGAAATGAAAGCTTACTACGATGCCAATAAAGAACAGTATCAGAAAGGTGAGACTGTTCGTGCGAAACACATTTTGGTAGATGAAGAAGAGTTATGCAATACAATATTGAAAGCAATTGAAAGTGGAGAAACGGCGTTTGAAGTGGCTGCGCAGGAGCACTCCAATTGCCCATCCGGTTCAAAAGGCGGAGATCTTGGAACATTCGGGAAAGGCCAGATGGTCAAAGAATTTGAGGATGCCGCATTTTCAGCAGAGATCGGACAGGTTGTCGGACCGGTAAAGACACAGTTTGGATATCATTTGATTAAAGTAGAAGAGAAAAATGATGCGGCAGTGACTCCGTTTGAAGAGGCAAAGGCTATGATTCAGAGAACACTTTTCCAGAAGAAACAGAATGAAACATATACAGCAAAAGTAAAGGAACTTCGTGAAAAATACAATCAGAAATAGAAGTTAGGTTTGGGAAGACAGGTTTGATTTATGAAATATAAAAATATCATTTTTGATTATGGAAATGTACTGGGAAGATTTGATCCGAAATTTATCTTAAGGCAGTTCTGTGATACGGAAGAAGATTTTCCGGTATTATATGAGGCACTTTATGAAAACTGGCAGGCATTGGATGAAGGAAGTGCAGAATATGGGGCTTGTATTGAGAAGGCATTGAGTTGCCTGCCCCAATATTTACATACACCGGCAAAAGCGTTTTTTAAAGACTGGTATCGATATTGTACGCCGATGCAGGAGTCCTGGGAACTGGTGCGTGAACTGAAAGAACAAAAGATTTCGGTTTATTTGCTTTCGAATGCGTCTGTGTATTTTGCAGAGCATGCAATGGAAGTGTGTGGAATTTTAGAATGTTTTGATGGAATTATATTTTCAGGCCCAGATCAGTGTGCAAAACCTGAATCTGGAATTTATCGGTTATTATTTGAGCGTTTTCAATTGAAACCGGAAGAATGTTTTTTTATTGATGATAATGAAGAGAATATTAAGGCTGCAAAAGCACTCGGCATGGACGGAATTGTGTTTGCCGGAGATGTGAAAGCAGTAAAAAAGGCAATCGAATTCTGATTGCCTTTTTTGTGGTGCCATGCATGCGATAAAACAGTCCGGTGGACTGTTTTGAGTGATGGTTTTTAATGGAAAAAATGATCTCCGATCTGATATCCGTAACCTCCACAGTCAAAATACAGCATTTCTCCGATGGGGTTGCTTCCGGCCAATGCATCTGCAGCGGCTTGCATTGCTGCTTCACTATACCCGCCGGTTGTCAATATCGTATCCAGCCATCCGGTCATAGCAGGTGTGAACTGTCCGGACTGGTAGATGACTTCAGAGATACTGTTTGGATAGACATCACTGCGAACTCGGTTCATAACAACAGCGCCTACAGCGACCTGTCCTTCATAAGGCTGATTCCCTGCTTCGCAAAAAATCAAGGCGGCAAGCAATTCCTGATCTGCAGCGGCGATTTGCTCAGCAGCAAGTTGTTCTTCAGCAAGTCTGGCTTCTTCGGCTAGCCGAGCCTCTTCAGCACGTTTTGCCTCTTCAGCAAGCCTGGTTTCCTCAGCGAGTCTTGCCTCTTCAGCACGTCTTATTTCATAGAGTTCCTGTGCATGTTGGATAGATGCAGTTGTGGAAATGACTGTATGCTCTGGAATTTCAAAAAACCCTGTTCCGGATGCAATTGCCTCAATTGCAGGCGGTTGTTTTGTGTGATCGTTTTTTTCAGCTGCAAAGCTGATGGAACTTATGGTTATTGCAAAAGTGGCAGTGGCAACAGTCACAAACACTTTAACTTTTCTCTTTGTATTCTTCATATTTATTACCCTCCGTTTTATGAAAATAAGAATAGGTTCTTATAGAGTATATTCAAAAATATCGAAAGTATTACAAATATTACAACAATGTTAAGAAAAAATCAAGTAAAATGTAAAAAATATTTTTTTAATATGTATTTACTTTCGATAGAGAGGATGATATAGTGGATTTAGAAATGTTGTGCGAGAAACGGATTACGCACAATAAAAAAAGCCACCTATTTGCTGATTTTGAGTTGAAAGGTGGTTTTTGTGTGCGAGAAAATAAGGATGAGGAGGGGATTGCTATGACAAGGAAGTTGCAGAAAAACGATCAGGTGGCCAGCCGGACAACGAATCAGATTACAGAAGGAATTATATGGAAACAACTTCTGATCTTTTTCTTTCCAATTGTTTTTGGAACCTTTTTTCAGCAATTATATAATACGATTGATACGGTGATCGTAGGGCAATTTGTAGGAAAGGCTGCGTTGGCTAGTGTGGGCGGTTCGGCAACGCAGATCATCAATCTGGTTGTGGGGTTTTTCACAGGACTTTCGTCAGGAGCTGCAGTTGTGATTGCTCAGTTTTTCGGAGCTCAAGATGAACGCTCGGTGGGAGAAAGTCTTCATACTGCGTATGCATTTTCTGTTATAGGCAGTGTGGTCATTTCAGTGATTGGATTTGTTTGTTCACCGGCATTGCTGAAATTGATGAATACACCGACGGAATTGTTGGCAGATTCTACATTATATCTGCAGATTTATTTTGCAGGAATTTTATTCGTTTTTATCTTTAATATTGGTTCCAGCATATTAAGAGCGGTGGGAGATTCAAAACACCCGCTGTATTATTTGATCGCTTGTTGTTTTATCAATATTATATTAGATCTTTTGCTTGTAATCGTATTTCATATGGGAGTGGCCGGAGTTGCTTATGCTACGTTGATTTCTCAAGCGGTCAGTGCGATTCTGGTGACCTGGAAACTGATGCGGTCAACAGGAATATTGACATTGCGTTTGCGGGAAATTCGACTTTATAAAAATGTATTGAAATACCAGCTGGCGATTGGCCTGCCAACAGGGTTTCAATCTGTTATGTATAGTATTTCCAATGTAATCATTCAGGCCGCCTTGAATAGTTTTGGAACAGATACGGTAGCTGCCTGGTCTGCCTATGGCAAATTGGACGCATTATTTTGGATGGTTATCAGTGCGATTGGAATTGCCATCACAACTTTTGTCGGACAAAATTATGGGGCGCGTAAATACGAACGGGTGAAAAAGAGTGTCCGGGTTTGTCTTGGCATGGCGATTTTGGTCTCGATCGTTATGGTCGTATTTCTGATGGGACTGCGTGTGCCGCTATTCCGTTTATTTACGCGAGATGCATCCGTTGTAAGAATTGGCTCAGAGATGTTGGCATTGATTACTCCATGTTACGTGGTTTATGTGTTTATCGAGGTGCTTTCCGGAGCACTGCGAGGAATGGGAGATGTATTGATTCCGACAGTGATCACACTGGGCGGTGTCTGCATATTGCGTCTGCTTTGGATTGCGGGAGCGTTACATTTCTCCCCGACAATAGAAGTGATTATCTATAGTTATCCGGTTACGTGGATTGTGACGGCGGCAGCATTTATTATTTATTATCTGTATAAGAAAAAAAGAATATTAAAATAAAGATGAAAAAAACAGAACCTCTCTCATGGGAGAAGTTCTGTTTTTGTGACTACATTTTGAAGATTGGACTGATTTTTTTGTAGATTAAAAGAACGATCAAAGATACCAGTACAGCTTTTAATAAGTTAAATGGGGCTACCGCAAATATGACAAATGTGCTCAGGCTTGTGATGTTTGGATTGACAGCCGTACCCATCTGAACCAGTGCGTCAATCGGGAGACCGAACGCAGCTGAATAAGCAGGCAGCATGACATAGGCATTGATTAGACAGCCGATGACGACCATTAAAGCTGTTCCTGCTGCCATGCCGATCATGGCACCTTTACGTGTCTTTTTTCGTTTGTAAATAATTGCAGCAGGCAGGCAGAGAGAGCAGCCTATGATAAAGTTTGCTAATTCTCCTACTCCTGCAGTATCTGTTCCGGTAATGACCAGATTTAACAGAATTTTTACCAGTTCAATTGCGGCACCGGCAACGGGACCCATAGCAAAAGCGCCGATAAGAACCGGGACTTCACTAAAGTCAATCTCGTAAAAGCTGGGGGCAAATGGGAGGGGAATTTCAAACAGCATTAATACAACGGATATAGCTGCAAGCATTCCGATTTTTACGGTTGTGCGGACGCTGATGCGTGCCTGTGTTCTGGTGACTGTGTTTGACTGTGTACTCATGTGTCATCTCTCCTTGTAAAATAATATAGATTTTAAAAGAAAGAAAATCTTCATGGAAATTCTGCTGCTTTGTAACGAGTAATCTGAAGAAAAAAAAAGCTCCAAATCTTTATGATTCGGAGCTGTTGAAATCATCCTGACAAATACACGTTATACGCTAATTTCTTCTACCATCCAGACTTTACTGTCGGTACCGGAATTCATTGTAACTATGTCACCGGTTCAGCCGCTTATACGTAAGATAAAAACTGTGTTATAGATTCTATCCAAACAAAGAGGTACAAGCGGGTCGCGGACTATACCGCCGGTTGGGAATTTCACCCGACCCCGAAGATTTATTCTTTTATGTGTTTCAGTATAGTCCTTTCGTCTGAAAATTACAAGAGAAAATGAGAATTTGTTTTTAGAATCTTTGTTTTTGGAATGTATTCTTAATATTTTATTTTTTATTCATCATTTCTAAAAGATGTGATAAAATATTTTGGGCAAAAGAAAAAGAAGAAATGGAAAGGAACGATAGAATTGAGTTTTACAGAGTTGTTTTTATTGGCAGTGGGATTATCTATGGATGCGTTTGCGGTATCGGTCTGTAAAGGTTTGTCTTTGGGAAAAATTGAAATAAAGCATATGTGTACCGCAGGAGTCTGGTTTGGAGGATTTCAGGCGCTGATGCCTCTGGCAGGATATTTATTGGGGAGTTTTTTTGCAGATATGATTACGAGTGTAGCGCACTGGATTGCTTTTATTTTATTGCTGATCATAGGCGGTGGTATGATAAAAGAAGCAAAAAGTGAAACGGAAGAAGTAGATGCCTCTATGGATGTGAAAACGATGTTTTTGCTGGCTGTTGCTACCAGTATAGATGCATTGGCTGTGGGCGTTTCTTTCGCATTTCTGAAAGTGAAAATCATTCCGGCGGTTAGTCTTATCGGTGTGATAACATTTGTATGTTCTGCAATAGGGGTTAAAATCGGCAGTATTTTTGGCTGTCGTTATCGTTCTAGAGCAGAACTGTGCGGAGGGATTATCTTAATCTTAATCGGGATAAAAACATTATTCGGTGGCCTGGGTATACTCTAGAAAAAAAGTGAGCGTATGGAATGATCGGCGTATAATTTGAGATGGAGAGAACGAACATGGATGTGGGACAGATTTTAGAGAAGGTAAAATGTGGAAAACTATCGGTTGAGCTGGCGAAACAGGCATTGGAAAATATGCGATATGAAGAATTGGGGTATGCCAAACTGGATACCGATCGAAAAAAGCGTACGGGATTTGCAGAAGTTGTTTTTTGTAGTGGAAAAGCAAATGAACAGTTGCTGGAGATATATAAAAGAATCTATGAGTCAGAAGGAGAAGTGCTGGGTACAAGAGCTACGCAGGTACAATACGAATGGCTGAAAAAGGAATTTCCGGAAATCATGTATGATCCGGAATCAAAGATTTTGAAAATTGAGAAAGCTGAAAAAAATAAAAAGGGAATGATTGCAGTCTGCACCGCCGGAACGGCAGATATTCCGGTGGCAGAAGAAGCAGCCCAGACCGCAGAGTTTTTCGGCGCAAGGACAGAACGAATCTATGATGTGGGAGTCAGTGGACTGCATCGGCTCCTGTCCCGACTTGAGACGATTCAAGAAGCCAACTGTATAGTAGCGGTCGCCGGAATGGAAGGGGCTCTGGCAAGTGTGATCGGAGGTCTGGTCAGTCGTCCGGTAATCGCAGTGCCGACTTCAGTAGGATATGGAGCCAATTTTGGTGGCGTATCAGCTCTGCTCACAATGCTCAATTCCTGTGCGAATGGTGTTGCAGTGGTAAATATTGATAATGGGTACGGAGCTGGATACATGGCGGCAGAAATCAATCGTTTGGCAGAAAAATAATAAGAAAAGTAGTAGGTAATCTGTTGCATAGCACTATAAAATATTAGAATAAGTATAAAATAAAAAATGCGAGAAACGTGGCAACCACGCTGTTTTCTCGCATTTTCCTTTATATCCCATCTTTTTGTAAAAATGGGACTATCGGAAATCAACTCGAAGAATTATCGTATAATTCTGGATAATGTCAATAAGTCCAATTCTACCCCTGTAAAACAACCAGTTGATCCAACTATCACAGATTTGTCTTATGACCCTAATTCTATCGTAAAAACTATCAAGCAGCAACAAAAACATGAATTCTCGAAAAAAGAAATTGAAGGAATCATCGCTGCCTATCAATCCGGTGCTTCTACTTATGAACTGGCCAAGCAATATAATTGCCACCGTAGCACCATCAGTCATCAACTAAAGCTTCACGATATCGAAGTAAAAATTGAAAAGATAGATATAAATGAAGCCATAGTACTCTACGAATCCGGATGGACGACTAAACAAATCGCAGAAAAGTACCATATGTCAGATAATGCTGTCAGTCGCAGGCTTAAGAAAGCTGGGGTTAAGATGCGTACTAGATGGGACTATTAACTCTATGCACGCCATAAACTGCATCAGTATTATCTTCAATTAAAAACAATTGGGCTCTGTTCTTCGGACTGTGTTGGGACGTCACCGTGATAGCGGAATAGGTTATCTATGGTATTTTTCAAAGATATGCTAATCTATACATAGAGTAACATGGAGCAAAAATGCAAAAATACTATGCTAGATTAGCTGGGCTATTAAAAAGCAATAGCGAATTTGTAATTGACGAGAAGTTGAATAAAAATATGCTTGCCGAACTGGCAAGAAAATATGACGCCGGATTGCTTAACTTATTGTTAAGTGACAATGCCATCAAGCAACTCTTTTTTGTAGAGACGGAGGTTGGCGTTATTTTTAAGAAAGATATATTCCTTCAGTTTATTTCACAAAAAGAATTCTTGCCGGATTCATACACGCAGTTCTCTACGAAAATTGGCTTATCTTCCGGTGAGAATTTTATATCCGACAATAACCTGGTCGTGCTAAACTGGCCATATAAAGATTGCGTTCTTGAAGGTGGTCAGACTAAGGAGGATCAAAAGCACGATGAAGTTTTCTTTAATGAAGTTCTCGCTCCGGATCAAATAACCACCATTCTTGACGAAAAAGTTTTTACTAACTGGAAACGCTACGACAAATAAATTCCGTGAACGTGTAAAAATAAGTAATGGAGACAATATGTCAGAGTTGCTTGAGGAAGTTCTCCATTCATCATTCTTATCATATCGTGTAGATCCAAAGAAAGTTAATGCGGATGAGTTCGAAAAATTATCACTAGCAGATAAAAAGCATATCCTTCTTGACCTCATAGATAACAACACGCTTTACTTGAATTATTCCGAGATTGAAGATAAAACCTACAATATTTCCGAAGCAGACAAGAAACATAACAAAGAATTCTACGGAGCATAAAATATGACTCCAGATAAACCATTATATGAGAAATACGATATGGTGACGGCATCGGGAATATTTTTTCCGGCAGCACCTAAGCATATTCGTGAGAATTTATCCCATAAATTGCGCCCATACCAAGAGCAAGCCATTGGTAGATGGCTGCATTACATGGACAATGATCCGCTAAACAAAAAAGCGCCAGTTCAGTTGCTATTTAATATGGCGACCGGTTCTGGCAAGACTTTAATCATGGCGGGTCTAATACTTGACCTGTATAAGCGTGGCTATCGGAACTTTATCTACTTCGTAAATAGTAAAAATATCATCGAAAAGACCCGAGATAACTTTTTAAATTCCGGAAGCAGTAAATATCTGTTCTCGAGCAGTATTCAAATTGAAGGTGAAAAAGTGGGGGTTCGTGAGGTTGAGAATTTTTCTGAAGCAGATAATAATGCAATAAATATTATCTTTACAACTATTCAAGGATTGCACACAGATTTGAATGTTCCTCGCGAGAATACGCTCTCTTATGAAGAGTTCGGAGATAAGAAGATTGTATTAATTGGCGACGAAGCGCATCATAATAATTCTTCTACGCTCCTGTCGAAAGATGATTTAGAGGATAACCGTAGTTGGGAGTTGACTATTTCTAATATTATGAATATTGCGAAAGAGCCCGTTCTTCTTGAGTTTACTGCGACAATTGATTTAGAAGATCCGAATATTTATCATAAATATTTCGAACGTACTATTTATAGATATGATCTAAAAAAATTCCGTCAAGATGGCTACAGTAAAGATGTATTCATCTACGATGTCGACTCTGATCTTAGGAGTCGCATGCTTCAAGCAATTATTATTTCGCAATACCGAAAGAAAGTTGCCTTTAGGAACGGCATTTGGCTGAAGCCAGTTGTCTTATTTAAGTCAAAAACCATCGCAGAAAACAAAACAAATTTTCAGATGTTTAAGCAACTGATATCTTCTTTGTCGGCAAATGACTTAGCAGATCAGAAATCCGATGCCACAAATATATTAGCGGACGCTTTTCAGAAGATTAATCTTGAATTGACTGATATTGTTGAGGAATTAAAGAACGATTTTATGCCGGAACGACTACTCCTGATAGATGGCAATAATATTGATTCAGACAAGCAGATTAAGCTGAATTCTCTCGAAGATGAGGATAATGAAATTCGTGCAATTTTCGCCGTAGATATGCTAAATGAGGGATGGGATGTCTTAAATCTTTTTGATATTGTTCGGTTATATGATACTCGCGATGCAAGGAATGGCGCTCCGGGAAAGACTACGATTAGAGAAGCGCAGCTTATTGGTCGTGGGGCACGCTACTATCCATTCATATCAGATAACCCCGAACAGAAATATGTCCGGAAATTCGACAATAATGAAAACGAAGAACTCCGACTGATAGAGCAACTTCATTATCACTCGGCAAGTAATCCAAAATATATTCAAGAAATTCGACAAGCATTAGTCACGTCTGGATTGATGGATGAGAATTACATCGAAAGAACGCTAGAATTAAAAGAATCCTTTAAGAAGACGCGAACCTATACCGATGGCGTTGTATACTTAAATGAGCGCGTATCGCGAATCGAAGCATCTATTGAAAATATTCGCAAGGCTACTCTGTATAGTTTTGATTTTCCGGAGATTGTCGAAATATCTCTTCCTACAAACATTGGGCATATAACGTCGGTTTTTGATGAAGCTCAAAATGAGTATTATAGTGCAGGCGAGATAGTAAATCTTGAGTTTGAATTTGGTAAACTAGTCTCTGCCAATATACTTCGCCATGCTATCGCAAAAAATAAGGCATTTCAATTCAATCAGATATCTAAAAAGATATTTGCTTTAAATAGTATTGAAGAATTTATAGCTATGGTTGGCAAAGTAAAAATAATTGCCACGGGCTCAAAAATTACCAAGAATAACCTAACGTCTCGGCAAAAGCTATATATAGCTGAATATGTTCTTTCAGCCATAGAAGTTCAAATTGACCGGAATGACGAACGATACATAGGAACCGAGCAGTTTATTGCTAAACCGATATCGCAGCTGTTCAAAGAATCAATCAAACGTAAGTATCATACCGTAGATGCTGGAAGTGATAAGGAATTTGGCATGCCTCAATTCATTGCACAAAATCCAAAATACAGGTTAAATCTTGCTCAAAAAGACTGGTACGCATATAAGGAAAATTACGGAACTAGCGAAGAAAAATCGCTTGTCGTAACACTAGATAGCATGATAGAGAATCTTTCTGAAAAGTGGAGCGATATTTATCTCTTACGCAACGAAAAGGCTGTTACGATATATTCATTTGACGACGGACGAGCATTTGAGCCGGACTTCTTACTATTTGCTAATGACAGAAAAACTGGAAATGTATCGTGGCAAATATTTATCGAGCCAAAGGGTAGCCAACTCATCGAAAGAGATAAATGGAAAGAGGCTTTTTTGCTTGAGATTACTGAAAAAAATGGCTCCCATATTCTATTTGAGAATAAAGATACAAGAATTATTGGCATGCCTTTCTATAACGAAGAAAAAAGGGCAGAATTTATTGCAAAACTAGAGGATATTCAATAAGCTATAGAAGCAATCTGTGACAATCAAAAATTAAATACAAGAAATGCTGAGTTTTAAATTATAAAATATGCCATAAACAGTCAATAGGACGTAGTAGAGGATCAGAATCGTCGCGAAAAAAAGAGTCACTCATGCATATGGAATAAAATAGACGTAAAAATAGGCTCGCTTTGCTGCGAACCTATTTTTATGGCATCTTCTTCAGTTTCCTAATTAGCTTATAGCGTCCCCACATAGCCTCCATCCACCAACCTATTTTCCCGAACATATCGAGTCTCCTGATTAATTGTAGATACAAGATAACTTATGTAAAAAGACATTAAAAGCATGAGTTCAATGTTTTTATACTTTTAGACCGGCACTTCTAAAAATCAATCTGCAACAGAATTGAGCCGTGAAGTGTTCATGCGAGTAAAAACCGCCGAGTTTAACTCGACGGTCTAAAAATTATCTTGCATTAACTCCATTCACGAAAGCCAAATAGCAGGCGAAGTCTCCGATGGCTTTGCGGTTATACGGATCATCTTCTTCGTAGCCAAGCTCGTTACGCCATGCGGCGGTTTTGCCTTGTTGTTTTAAATAACGTGCCAACATATTAAAATGCGTTATCACCGAGTTGTGACAGGAAGTCCTGCCGGAGTCATGCTCGTTTTTCTCCTCGCGGCTAAGCAATGGCCAATTTGCCCGGATTGCAGCATAGCGAGTTGCAATCTTCATTAACTCGTCATATAGCTCTAGTGATTCCGTGTCTGCGCCAATCTCGGCAAGCATTTCCGCATGAATCATCTGCATTTTTTCAAATGAAATTGCTTTTGGCTGTTTCAAATATTCCTCGTAAGTACAAATCATAATGAACCCACCTTTCCTTTTTAGAAGTATAGCTTACGGCATATTTTATAGGAAGTCCAGTGGACTCTTAATTAATATTTCGGCAGAATCAATCGCTTTTCTACCACCTCGGCCACTAGCTGTAAAGTGTTCTGGTAGCCTGTTTTCTGCAAGATATTCTTGATATGGTACTTGACCGTATTTAATGTAATGCCAAGATCCGCCGCAATTTCTTCGTATTTCTTGCCTTTTGTAAGTTCACGAATAATATCAAATTCCCGACTGGTAAACTCAGCGCTGTTACTATATCCAATGCGAATCATCGGTGTGTCCTCGGGATAAACATATTCGCCGTTCATCACCCGGTCGCAAACTTCTATCAAGGCAGTGCTGCCATATTCCTTATACCAAAAGCCGTTACATCCACATGCTTTCGCCTTTTGAATAAAAGAATGCTCCGGCATGGAGGTCATAATAATAATCTTGATTTTTGGATTATACTGTTTAATCTTTGCCGCAGCTTTCAAGCCGGATTCTTCCTCAGCCGTACAGACATCCATTAGAATCAAATCGACACGCCCGCGAAGACAGGCTATTTCTGCATTCGCCGCATTTTCTATGGAGGCGTACAGGACATATTTTTCTGATTTGGCAATCTGGCTCTCAATTGCGTCCCGTGTAATCCTGGAATCTTCTACTACTAAAACCTGTATCATTTCCGTCCTCCTTTCTGGGATTCATCCAAATCAAAGGGAATATCGATAATAAGAGAAACGCTATTGTCGCAGAGCACCTTTAAGGAGGCACCCTCTTGTTCTAATCGTTGCCGCAATGCGCTAAGGCCGTTGCCTTCTGTAATGCTTGAAACAGACACACTACCGTTGTCGGATATCTCTATGTGATAACTTTTCTCGTCTTGCTCGATTTTTACCATCAATTCCGTAGCATTTACATGGCGTACCGCATTGGTGAGCGCCTCCCGAATGGCGGCATACAAAAGCTGTAATGCCTTACGACTTTTTGGCTGTTCCCCAAGGAATATAACCTTACATCCAATCAGCTCCGCCACCTGCATCAGTTCGGGCTGCAGAGAGGAATCGGGAACCGTCCACACGGTAGAAATATTGGAAAAATCCTGAATGGTACTGTTCCAGCTTTTCCGCAGTGTGTCGGCATTCTCAGCCAGACTGTCTTCCGTAATTGCCTTAGTGGTGGCCAGCAGACAATGACCCAGCTCATCATGGATATGCATTTTCGCGGTGAGAATCTCTTTATTCAAATTGACTTCAACGATACTGTCCAGCAAGGCTTTCTGACGCTTTTGCATATCCTGCAGCCGAATGGTGTTCTCGTACAGTTCTTCGCTGAGTCGGTAGAGTTCTGTAATTTCCGCCGCCTCGATCTGAACGGTATTGGAATCAAGAAATCTCAGTTCAAAACGCCAGACCGAGCTGTCGGAGAAGCGGAAGAACAACTGTTGGTGGGTGCTTCCATTTTCATTGTCCGGATCTTTCGGTAACCAGGACTGATTCAGTTTTTCCACCTTGCCGTTATTGGCAAAGTTTGTGAGTTCCTCCCACGTCGCCTTTGCGTTCAGAATTGTATGTCCGGTCAGCTCCAGCGCCAGCTGATTCATCTTCTCATTAACAAGAATGACCCGCCCATCCAATGCGAAGAAGCAGATTCCGCCGGGGTAAGAGTCGATGGCTTTTTTAATCATTTTAGCTGATGTATTCTTTTTCATGACTGCACCACCTCTCTCTCCTGCAAGAGCAGAAGCCGATATCCTGCTTGGATTTTTTCTGCCTGAAGCCCATATCCGCCTTCTAAAGAATGGGAAACAAACTCGCAGGCTGTACCAGTAATCTCAAAAGAAACCGTGCTGCCGATTTGAATTGCCGTAGATACCAGACGGAAATCTGCCTCCTCCAGAATCGATTCCAGAGCTTTCATGATGAAAAGAATAAACTCTGGTTCTAAATTTGATGTGGGACAAAAATCCAGGCTTGTTCGAATACCGACATTCTTCATACATTTCGCCATATCCTGTAAGCTGAGCGCCAAATCGCCCATCGGAATCATCTGCTGCTCCTGATAAGTGAGCCGTAAGTTGCTGAACCGCTTAATATACGTGCCGATGAGGCAGATACGGTCCCAGTCATTCTCTGAAAGGGATTCTTTCGATAAAAGCTCTGTCAGCAAGGTAAGCTGTCCGGCAACCTCCGAGGATAGGCTATCGTATATATCATTACGTGCCTGAACGCTTGCTTCGTCCGATTGGATACGGATTTCCTGTGCCAGCAGATCTTGTTCTTCTTTCAGTTTCGCATTCAATCTCTGAAGCTCCCGTAAAGCATGATTAATCTGTGAGAGTTCGGTTTGCCAGATCATATATCCGCCCAGAACAGGATGCAGATGCATGGTAATATCTTCCGTAGACGAAAATTGCTGCTCACGCTTTAGGGCTTCGAGGATAGCAGGCGTGATTTCCGCCGCATTTTCCGATGCTGCAATCGTCTCCCCACTTGGGGAAAGAATCTGCATTGCCACCGTAGACCGCCGGAACACTTCCTCGTACTGCGTGTTCACAGGAATCAGTCCGGTCAGGATATAGAGCTGCCAGCAAAGCACAAGAATAAAAATCAGTCCCGCTGAATATTCCACAAGCTCAAATCGAACCACGTACGCCGTCGCCGCATATGGAATACTGAATAGGAGCAGCAGAATCGGCTCGTAAAAAGGAATCAGCTTTCGGTAAAGCGAATCAGACTTCGCCGTGCCATTGCGCCGGTAGATCACATATACCTGATAACTGATGATACTAAGTCCCCAAATATAGACGATATATGTTCCGATGTAGGGGTGAAAATACAAATTTGGCTGGGATTCCTCCGGTATAATGTAATAGAAAAAATGATGCAGATCATTCGTCAGCGCCAGTACGCTTAAAAGGCACGCCGGAATCAGAAGCAGATACCACTTTTTGCTGATCCGATAATCGTCTGCCTTGCCAAGATAGAATGCGCCGTAAAGACCGAACAGCGGGATGAAAATAGCCGCGATATTGATAAAGTATCCGGTAAAGCGCATCCATGGAATATTGACATAGAGGAAAGCATCCTGGATGAAGCGAACGGTTAAATACAGGATACTCACGATATTCTGCGCAGTTAAATGGCAATGCATAGCTTTCTGCGTAATTTTCGTCGTGATGGTATACTGCCAGCGAAGAAGCAGGAGCATATAAACAGCCCAGACAAGATATGACCGCAGAAAATCCTCTGGCCAATACCGCATACTAAGCTGTCGGTATCCGGAGACTGCAAACAATAGCCCCGCTGCCACAAAAAGCCAGATAATGGATTTTTTACGTTCGCTCATTTTATCCCCCCTTACAAAAGATAGTTCCAGCCGATGGATACAGTTAGAACAGGATAAGGATATTATAGCATGAAAGACAAAATCTGCCCCACACAAAAGTGTAGTTTCTTGGAATAGGAGTAACGAATAAAAAATCATGCCCACAAGCGTGGGACATAGGAAATATCCTTTCGCCTGTGGACATGTTATTTTTGATTGATGATTAGATTTTGTTTTTGCGTCTTACAAAATAAGTACTGCTTAATCCAGCCGCAGATGCGAGCATAACTATTATCCACAAAGCAATGTTCGCTGAATCTCCGGTCTCTGGTGATGTTGTATCCGTGTTCGGATTTGCAGAATCGCCGGGTTTAAATGGTGTCGTATCGGAAGTTAATTTAGGAATGCTTTCCGTTTTTGTTGCACCGCAGGTCTTGCAAGTATAGGTTTTGATCCCTTCGGCATCCTTGGTGGATTCTTTTGTGGCTTTCCCTTCATCCCAAACGTGGGCTTCCTTCTGAACATCTCCGCAGGCGCAGGAGCGCTGATGATTGCTGCCATCCTTACAGTCTGTCCATTTTCCATAAGAATGCGTATGGGGAACCGCAGCTTTTTTGTATCCGACCATAACAGGAGAAGTTCCCATCAGGCGGAAGGAGATGCCGTTTTCGCCCTCTGTTACTGCAGGGGTCTCCACTTCACCGGCATGATGACCGTTCACTTCCTCATCGAACATATGGACAACGGTAAAGTCATAATCTGCAGCATTGGTTCCCTCCGGATAAGGAAGTGTTACCGCAATTCCTTCTTCTGGGAAGTTCTCGGCAGTAACAGGAATCCATGTTTCGCCGCCATCTTCACTTGTTACAAACTCAATGTCATAAAGTACAGTATTATCAGCCGAATATCCTTCGTTGGAAACGATGGTTTCTGTCAGTTTATCTTCAATCTTTTCAACCGTATTATATTCCGTATCTCCCAGATCGCCGGGTACTTCGCTGAGACCTTTGGTAATGTTGACTTTTTGCCGTACCGAGAATGTAATCTCATCAGAAGCAGAAATATAAGGACCATCAGAAGTATTCAAAAAAGTATAGGAATAAATAGTTATTGTATTTTTTTCAAAGTCAGGAATGCAACAGTATTTATTTTTATCTAAATCCCAACAGTCCATTTCATATTGAACAAACGAATTGTCTCCCTCTGATATAGTCATTCGTTCTCCATTCAACTCATGCGTATAAGTACTTCCGTCATCGTATGTGACTGTAAACTTAATACCGTTTAAATCAGCCTCCTTGCCATTCTTTTCTATATCTTCAATAATACTATCGGGTATTGGCAGGATTTTGATCTCTGTCGGAAGTTTATATTTAACAAGCTCAAATTCACATTCCTCATCCATTGTCAATCGAGAAAGCATGAATATAATTGGATTTTTATCCGTACTCTTATAGATACTATATTTTCCGTGACCATCGTTTGGAGTACAATCCCGAACATTATTTGTCCGAAGGGTATAGTACTGAGATCCATTTGGTTCAGGCTGATAACGATAATATAAAGTCTGCCATGTCTGATCGGATAGTTTATATGTTTTGTTTAAAGCAATATCTGTTGGTTCGATGAAGTTAAATGTCACGCTAGCGTCCCCAAGAAGAGTTGTTCCTTCGCAGGAGTTGAAGAAGAAATCACAACCAGAGTAATCATTTAGCATCTGTTTTCCTGTAAGAGAAACTACATACGAATTATATTCTGTCTCAACGTTTATATCTACATACTTACTGATATCCTTGACGGTAGTGTATTCCAAAAGCATGGACTCTGTAGGTACAGCTTCCTTTCCATAAGAGGTAGTCATGTCGAGACTAACTCTATATTGGGTTGTTCCTCCGATAACAACATCCATCTTAGCCGTTTTACCTGTCTGTAGTTCGGCGGTATTCATGTTGTAAATAGAACATTCATAGGTATTAACTGGTTCTTCCGGAGGCGTGCCAATCGAGAAGCTGTAAGTGGCAGTGATTACCGGATTACCATTCTCATCTTTATTTACGGTAACCTTCATAGGCTCTCTTTCACCAGTGCCATTCATATATTGTACATAAACATTGTTTTTCCCAGACAATACATAATAGTAATCTCCATGATAAGACTCAAATGATTGGAACGTCATTTTCATCGTATATCGGCTATTATTCTGGAATGTGTCAGCAGCAGTTAATTTTTTACCGGTGCTATCGTAAAATTCCTGAGTGGGTACGACATAATCAAGAATAACACCGTCCTCCCACGTTGGTTCTGCCGCGACAGCCAGCCAATCACCATTACCAGCTGACGTACCAATCATATCATCCAACGAAGACGGGAGCTGAACAATAAGATCATTTTCTATGACCTTCTTTTCCGCATCTGGCCCTGCAAGAGAATCTCCATTCGCCATTACAGTTGTCGGGAACATCATGACTATCATGCATAATGCAAGCAAGAGTGCTCCCCATTTTTTTAGTTTCATCAAAAACTCCTCCTTTTTGTGCGTATAAGATAAAAGCCTATTAAAGCTACTTTATAATAACACTCCCAAAAGGAAGACGCCCCACACAATCAGGTGGTTTTTTGAAAAAAATTAAAAAAATATGTCCACACTGTTCTTTTTGGGAAAATAAGATCAAAAATCGGTACCATGTTCACGAATGTTGTCGCTGAAAACTAAAGATGAGAAGGGGAAACTGACCAAGATCATCAACTTTACACTACTTAAGTAGACCCCATCAAGGGCCTTCTTGGATAGCGGCGAAACTTATGAATTTACGTGGATTGTCAAGAAATCCACCGCGGAAAATTAACGATACAAAAATATTATAGGGCATATTCCGTCCAAGATTATTGGGTTGAATTGGACTTTCATGAATAGAGTAAAATAATCCGCCAAGGTGCAAAAGTCTTGGCGGATTATTTTACTCTTGTCGCGAAGTCCATTTATAATCTTTTAGTACTTCAGCATTTTCACAAATCATTTTCCCTTGCTCGTCGACTCTCATTGAGTATCGAATTGGTTCTCCACTGGATGTGTCCACGTATTGTGCCTCGATAACGGAAGGCGGAAATATAATATAAGGTGCCGGAGGTACACGAAACTTTGCGAATAGACTATTATACCCCTCCTGAGAAGCCATTGGTGGAATTCTATTGGACTCAATTCCAATAGCAAATATTTGTAATAATGAAGCGTAATGCATGAACTCATCTGAAAAAATGTCTTGTAGTGGTGCTATCGCAGCCATAAGTTCCACAAAATCGTCATCCGTATATTCCGTATGATTTACCGTATCTAACGCAAGTTTATCACCGACACGTATTTTCTGCTTTTCGAGTTCTGCAAACATATCGCAAACAAGCGCTTTCAGAAATTCTGATTCCTTTTTATCCTTTTTGAATTCTTTGATCGCAAATGCAACCCTTGGCGATAAATTTGGCGTACCTCTAATAAGTGTATCTCTTAATATTGCAAACTTCAGTGCAGTGGCTAGGAATAAACATAGACCTTCCACTTTCCCTTTTCCAATTGATATTTCTGAACTTCTTGCCAAACACTCTAAAGTTATAGATACTTCCTCTGGAATAAATACATCGGTTTGAATAATATTCCATATTGCCATAGAAAGGTCAAAGTACTCATGAGGCGATATCACTTCGGGTATTATTTTTATGAATCGCTCTACTGCAATACCTACTGCACCATCTTTTTTAAATGCAGCTACTACGGCTTTTGGTACTGGACGCTCACCTTTTCTGAATTTTGATAGTGCCGTCTTATCAATTGCCTCATTGAATACGAGATGCTTCTCTTTTTCGTCCTTTGTCATAGCTGCTGGCAAGAGAATATATCTGTCTATGTTTTCGCGAGTAGGTTTAACTTTTCCTCCATATTCTAATTCAGTGTCGATATCTCCACTACAAAATTTCACAAATTCATTTTCAAATGCCACATAGTTTAATTCTTGCATCTCTAAGGCCCCTTTCATGTCAACTCAAACGTCAACTCTACGTCAACCTCACTGTCGGCTACATTTAAATTTGCCTGCAATATAATAACGTCAAGAAAAGCGAGAGGTGCTAAATACGAGACCTAACCACTCTCAGATTTATATATTATAACATTTTTTCTCGCTTTTCTCAATCTCGAAGAAGGAGGTGAGACCTATGAAAAAAAGAGATGACATCATCTCTAGAGTTAATGCCGGATCCAAAGGTGGTAGCAGCGAAAGTCAGGATGCTGATTTTACGCGTTCATTGCCCCAGGGACCTTCAGGAACTCTTAACCCCACATCTTTTGGCGAAGAGCCTTCGGGCTCTTCGCAATCTTCAACCGAAAGAAGGTGCAAAGAATGTATGGAGAACACGTAAGGCTAAAGTACCGGGATATAGACGACCTTATGACTTATGAATTCGTGTTCTTCGATTATGGAGATGACGAAGAGTCATGGTGTATCTACATTATCTCGGATATTGATTATGGCACGAGGCCAAGCGACTGCCACAGTGCGCATTGGCTGAAAAACGAAGACGAATCATTCAGATATATATGCTGGGAGGGAGAAATTACAAGTTTTGAAGATGCATTGACCATTGCTTCTGTTTGGGCTGATTGCACAACCAGGTATATAGAAGGCCCTTTCGACTTCGACTTTTATGCGGTGTGTCCAACGAAGCTGGACCACACTTGCCGGTGCAAGTCCGGTCACGGTAATCGCCAGTGAGCCGTGTAGCTAAACTCGGTGCGTTGTAGTAATACAGGGTGCTAAGCGAGTGGATAAAGTAACCTTGATAAGAGGAGCGAGCAAACATGCAGACCGTAACATAAAGTGAATTCTGCCGTATCGTTAAAAAGGTCTCGAAATGTTGTCCAGCAAATTAAATGATGCCCCATTCGGCAGATTATTTCGTGCTGAT
>CAJKWK010000056.1 GCA_905203555.1 uncultured Lachnospiraceae bacterium | reverse complement strand
AATCTACCTCAAACTAAAATATCTGCAATTTTCAAGGTTCGTCTGAGCCTTTTTCTTTTAACTCAGTTTTTCATAACTCACCTGACACTACCCAGTGCAACTCCATTTTGCACATATTCTCCCCACGATTATATTCCCCTGTATACAGACTTCACAATCGACTTATTCTTATATCCTATACTTTTTTATCGTTTCGTAAGGAAAAAGCCGCACATAAAAAGATGACAGGAACAAAACACCCGTTTTATCCCTGTCATCTGCTTATTTTTTTTATTACACCGCCGCCGGCTCTTCCATCTTTTTACTGTATCCATGTGCTTCTTCCAGCATCATGTCTTTCACCTTCATCAGACGAATCTGCGTACTTCTCTCATTTTCATCCAGCTTCATTGTAATATATTTGATATTCTTTTCCGTTTCCGGAATAATTACATGTTCCAGCGCATTTACACGCCTTCTTGTTTTTTCAATCTCTGCCGCCATCAACTGACACGCTTTTTCACACTCTGCAAGCCGAATCATATCCGGTAGGATATCTGCCAGAGATTTTACCGCCCCATCCAGATCACTTGATGTAAACGCAAATCCATAAGAATAAATGTCGTTCTCATCAGCGGTTCTCGTCTTATACTCAAATGTCGGAATATCAACACTCATGACATTCTTTTCCCCCGGAACCAAATTAATTTCCTGTTTAGGAGCCATCAATGCTGTATTTAATGCAGCTTCTGACATTCCTGCCTTGGCGATTACAAAGTTTTTATTGGCAGAAAGGATTCCCTCTTCTACCCGCAGGCGCACTTCCATGTTCTCACGAACCAGATCAAGATACTGACGCATTAACTCATCACGTTTATCTTTCAACAGTTTGTGTCCGCGAATTGCAGTGATGCGCTTTTTCTTCAGACGCGTCAGTTCCATACGGGTAGGATTTACCTGTGTGGATGCCAAGTGCTGTCACCTCCTTTTACTTTAAACAGATTTATGCATAGCTATTTATTTTCCATAATATTCATCAAGATATTTATCATCGATACGCTTCAATTCTGTTCTCGGAAGCATAGACAGCAGCTTCCATCCGATATCCAGCGTTTCTTCAATACTTCTATCTGTATTATATCCCTGTGATACATATTCTGCCTCAAAGGCATCTGCAAATTTTGCATACATCAGGTCAATCTCGGTCAGCGCTGCCTCACCTAAGATCACCATCAATTCTTTTGCATCTTTTCCACGTGCATACGCAGAGAATAACTGATTCATTGTATTGGAATGATCTGCACGTGTCTTACCATCTCCGATACCTTTATCTTTCAAACGGGAAAGAGACGGCAATACATCGATCGGTGGTGTTACGCCTTTTCTGTACAATTCACGACTCAAAATAATCTGACCTTCCGTGATATATCCTGTCAAGTCCGGAATCGGATGTGTTTTATCATCTTCCGGCATGGTCAGAATCGGAATCATTGTGATACTTCCCTTCTTGCCATTCTGACGTCCTGCTCTTTCATACAGGGAAGCCAGGTCAGTATACATATATCCCGGATATCCACGGCGTCCCGGAACTTCCTTACGAGCCGCAGACACTTCACGAAGAGCATCTGCATAGTTTGTAATATCTGTCAGAATAACAAGTACGTGCATATCTTTTTCGAATGCCAGATATTCTGCAGCAGTCAATGCCATACGTGGTGTTGCAATACGCTCAATAGCAGGGTCATTTGCCAGATTGACAAAAAGAACTGTACGGTCAATCGCACCTGTTTCTTTAAAACTTTCCACGAAGAAGTTAGATTCCTCGAAAGTAATACCCATAGCTGCAAATACAACGGCAAATTTATCATCTGTTCCACGTACTTTTGCCTGTCTTGCTATCTGTGCCGCCAGCTGTGCATGCGGAAGACCGGATGCAGAGAAGATCGGCAGTTTCTGTCCACGAACCAATGTATTCAATCCGTCGATCGCGGATACTCCGGTCTGGATAAACTCTTCCGGATAACTTCTTGCCGCCGGATTCATCGGCAGACCATTGATATCCATACGGGCATCCGGCAGAATCTCCGGACCATCATCAATCGGTCTTCCCAATCCGTCAAAGACACGTCCTAACATGTCTTCTGATACACCGAGTTCCATGCTTCGACCTAAAAATCTGACTTTACTGTTGGACAGGTTAATACCTGTAGAGCTCTCGAACAGCTGTACCATAGCATCTGTTCCATTTACTTCCAGAACTTTACATCGACGGATCTCACCGTTTGCAAGCTCGATTTCACCCAATTCATCATAGGAAACATTCTCTACGCCCTGTACCAGCATCAGCGGGCCGGCAACTTCCTGTATTGTTCTATACTCTTTTGGCATTTAGAATTCCTCCTTTCCGATTGTGTTTGCAATCTCAGAATGAAGCTGTTCTGTTACTTTTGCAAATTCTTCATCCAGATTTGCTTCTTCTGTATATTTGAATCGTCCGATCTGCTCACGTACCGGCAAATTAATCAGTTTGTTCAATGGAGCGCCCTGTTTCAAAGCCTCTACTGCTTTCTCATAGAAAGAAGTTACGAGAGTCATCATCATATGCTGTTTCTTTAATGAAGTGTAGGTATCAATCTCATGGAAAGAGTTCTGATGCAGGAAGTCCTCACGAATAGAGCGTGCTGCTTCCATCTTCAGACGGTCTGTTGCAGACAGCGCATCCATACCTACCATCTTAACAATTTCTTCCAGTTCTGCCTCTTCCTGCAGCAAAGACATCATCTTCTGACGCCCTGCCATCCAATCCTCTGCAACCTCTGCATTGAACCACTTCTCCATATCATCCAGATACAGGGAGTAACTATTCAGCCAGTTAATTGCCGGAAAATGTCTCTTATATGCAAGCGCAGAATCCAATCCCCAGAATACCTTTACAATACGAAGAGTTGCCTGAGATACCGGCTCAGAAATATCTCCACCCGGAGGTGAAACTGCTCCGATAACAGAAAGGGCTCCTTCCCGATTCTCTTTTCCAAGGGAAATTACGTGTCCGGCTCTTTCATAGAACTGCGCCAGACGGCTTCCCAAATATGCCGGATATCCTTCCTCACCCGGCATTTCTTCCAGACGTCCTGACATCTCTCGAAGTGCCTCTGCCCAACGTGATGTGGAGTCTGCCATCAATGCCACTGAAAATCCCATATCGCGGAAATATTCTGCAATGGTAATTCCCGTATAAATAGATGCCTCACGAGCGGCAACCGGCATATCCGATGTGTTTGCGATCAAAACAGTTCTCTGCATCAGGGACTGTCCGGTCTTCGGATCCTTCAATTCCGGGAACTCATTCAGAACATCCGTCATCTCGTTTCCACGTTCTCCACATCCAATATATACAACGATGTCAGCCTCTGCCCATTTTGCAAGCTGATGCTGAATTACTGTTTTACCACTTCCGAAAGGTCCCGGTACAGCGGCCACACCACCTTTTGCAATTGGGAAGAACATATCGATAACACGCTGTCCTGTCACCAACGGCATCTCCGGCGGCAGTTTCTTCTGGTACGGACGACCACGACGAACCGGCCACTTCTGCATCATGGTAAGCTCTTTATCTCCATTCTCAGTTTCAATAACAGCTACCACTTCTTCCACCGTAAATTCTCCGGCCTTAATCTCTTTTACCTTTCCTTTCACACCATAAGGAACCATGATTTTCTGCTGTACAACAATGGTTTCCTGTACGGTACCAAGTACATCTCCGGCTTCTACTTCATCACCGACTTTTGCAACCGGAACAAATTCCCACTTCAGATCTCGTTTCAAAGAAGGAACTTCTACTCCACGTTTCAAACTATTTCCTGAGATTTTCATGATATCATCCAGCGGTCTCTGGATTCCATCATAAATACTCGTAATCAGACCAGGTCCCAATTCAACAGACAGCGGTACACCCATGGACTCCACCGGTTCTCCCGGTCCCAATCCTGATGTCTCCTCATATACCTGAATGGAAGCCTCATCTCCATGCATCTCGATGATTTCACCGATCAGTCTCTGGTTACTAACACGAACCACATCAAACATATTTGCATCACGCATTCCTGTTGCTATAACAAGTGGTCCTGCAACCTTTTTAATCACACCTGTGCTCATTTTGACGAATTACCTCCTACCTATTCCTGTGAAAACAAAATATCTGCACCTACAGCCTGTTCTACAGTCTGTTTTACACCTGCCACTCCTGCGCCGGTATTGCCATTTACCCCCGGTATCTGAATGATCGCAGGCAATGTCTGTTCCTGATATCTTGCAATTTCATCTTTTAATTCAGCTGCCATTGCTTCTGTAATATAGATAATTCCATATTTTCCAGATGCAAGCTGCTTTAATTTATCAGCTGCTTCTTCTGGGCTTTTCACCGGGCAGATGCTAAGGCCCAGTGTCGCGAAGCCATAAATACTGTCATAATCGCCGATCACTGCAATCTTATACATACATCTCCCTTACCCTTTCCCGAATCGCCTCTTCCGGAAAATCATTCTGTTTTCCGGTCAAAATAATCCGAACTGTTTTAATTTCATTTTCTCTGGCAATCTGATAAGCCACCAGAGGACCCACAGTAAACGCATTATATTTCTGTGGTTTGATTGTTTCTATCATACGGTTGTCGCACCAACGTTCAAATGCGGATGGGGATTCTGCAAGTGCCTGAGCGCCTCCTGCATAAGATGTACCTGCAAGATATTCGCAGATTTCATCCACTCCCGCAAGCGCCGCTTTCGCCAGCTGCTCCACATTAAGGTCTTTGCATTCTGCCATCGCACGTTTCATAAATTCCAAAGATTTTCCGGTCTTCTGTGAACGAACTGCAATCTTAATATCTGCAATTGCAACGGTAGATTCTGCATAATTCCGAATAATATCATCCTTTGCATTCTGTCCTGCCTCATAAATCGCATCCAAAGCTGCCCGATCAACAATGACATCACATAATTGACCGTCTCTTGTGTGGAGCATAGCTTCATATGCTTCCTGAGCAGCTTCCTGCATGTTTTCCGGAAGTTTTTTAAAATCCTTACTGCGAACGATCTCCATCATCGCATCTCCGGAGATTCCCACATCATCATAAAAAACATTTGGAACATCTTTCTCCGTACACACCTGCTTGATCGCTGCTTTCAGATTATGAAAAAGTTTTGGATAAGACAATACATCAAATACCTCCATCGGTACGGACAATTCTTTGATAACCTCCCAGATTTTCTCTTCTTCTCTGGTCAGCATCGTCTCTGCATCCAGACTCTCCTGCGGATCTCCCCAGCCTCTTTCTGATAAGAACTGAAGACATTGTTCATAAGTCTGACAAGCCATCAACTGCTCTATGGTACTATCGGAAAACAGAGACACTTCCAGAGCACGTATGCGAGCAACCGCGTAAGTATATTGTTCACTCATGTTATTCCTCCTGTTTATACAGTTCCCTTCTATACTTTGCGTAATTAAAATAATAACCGATGAATCTGATCTGCCATCTCATCTTTTTTTGCATCAAATATTGCTCTCAGCGTACAGTTTTCTTCAATTCCGCCATAAACAAGAACAAATCCGTTCTTTATATTTCTGCCTTCTTCTGAAAGAGACAGCGCTCCGCCTTTTGCAGCAGCAGCTTGTTTTACTTTCTCCCGAAATCCTTCCGGCATTCTTTCCAGATCCGCTTTTCCGAAACAGATCATCCCATCCTGTGCCAGCGCATATTTCTCGACAAGTTTCAAAATAATCTCAAAATATTCGCCTGCTTCCATATGTTCCAGTTTCTCATAAGCCTTATCCAGAATCTCATGGATCAGATCCTGTTTGGCCTGCAAAATTTTATTTCTCTTCTGAAGGTCCAAAGATGATTTGACCCGATCCTGATAATTTGCTACATCGATCTTTGATTTTTGGGAGATGCTCTCGACAGATTTTAACGTTTCCGCTTTCGCTTCTTCCAGAATCCGTTCTGCCTGTGCCTTTGCCTCTGCGATTTGACCATCAGCGTTTGCTTTCGCTTCTTCCAGAATCTGGCTTTTCATTTTTTCTAATCCAGTCATTTTCCTGCACTCCTTTACTTTCTCTGATTATCCTGTTTCAAAGCCTTAAATCTGGATTGCATTAACAGCCAGGATAGAGATCAAAAGTGCCAGGATTGCGTAAGTCTCAACCATTGCAGGGAAAAGCATTGCTTTACCAAACTGATCTGGTTTCTTTGCAACGATACCGATAGATGCAACTGCTGTTTTTCCCTGATGTCTTGCTGAAATCAAACCAACAATCGCAATCGGGAGACATGCTACCAGAATCAAAAGACCTGTCTGTACGTCCAGATTTGCCGGAGTTCCACCAAGCAAGCCAACTTTTGACAATGTAATAAATGCTACCAGCAGTCCATAGATTCCCTGTGTACCAGGAAGCAGCTGAATAATCAGCACCTTAGCAAACTGTGCCGGATTTTCCGTAACGACTCCGGCTGCTGCCTGACCTGCAATACCAACACCATATGCAGAACCCATACCTGCCAAAATAACTGCCAATGCTGCTCCTAACAATGCGTAAACAAGACCTAAGTTTTCTAAAATATTCATTCTATTTGTCCTCCTTTAATTTCATTTCTTCATGATTTATTTTTTCATGACTTTCTGTTCAGCGTCCTGAACAGTTACATATTTTGTATCTGCCTTAAACGGTTCAAATGGTTTTCCTCCACCTTCATAGAATTTACCAAAGAACTCTACAAATTGAAGTCGGTTTGTATGCACATACGCACCTAAAAGGTTAATCGCCAGGTTAATCGTATGACCCAGAAGGAATACCACTGTAAATCCGATTGCACCCAATATTCCGCCGCCAAACATACTTGCCATCTGGTTAATAACAGAAGCAATAACTCCGGTAGCCAGACCCAGCGCCAGCAAACGGGAATAGGACAGCACATCACTCAGCCATCCGGTAATATTGTATATATCATACGCACCAAGCGCCAGTCTAAGCGCCGGATTTTTCTTATCGCGGCCTGACATCAGCAGAATACCAACGGCACCGATAATCGTAAGTGCTTTTGCCAATGTATTTACAATTGGTGGAAATACAATCTGCGTCTGTGCAATGGATGCAAATATATCGGTCGGAAGAAGCATCAGAATCAATCCGATCAAAAAGAAATACCACAACACAACATCACAGAAGAAATCCATCGGTTTTCCGGCTTTCAAAGCCATATATCCTTTGATTCCATGCCCTACAAATAAGTGGATCACACCAAATAACATAGAATATACCAGCAATTTCATCGGATCATTCAAAGGAACAAACCACAATGCCGGAATGGTAACCGTTTTTCCAAAGAACGTCTGCGATACAATATCCACGACATTTCCAAAGTATCCGCCAAATAGTACTCCCCAGACAAACGTTGAAATACCACAGTACATAAACAGTTTTAAAGATTTATGCAGGCTTTCACTCATGCGGGGATATTTTTTCAACACTACAAAACATGCCACAAACATAATCGCACCATATGCAGCATCCGAAAGCATCATTCCAAAAAAGAATACATAGAAGAATGACATAATTGTCGTCGGATCAATCTCGCCCTTTCGTGGAAGTCCATAAGACTCCAGCACGCCTTCTACACTTTCAGAAAATGTATTGTTGCTCAAAATAACCGGTGGTTCTTCCTCTTCTTTGATCTCTTCCACATCGATCACGCAGTAATATCGCTTTCCGATTGTCTTCTGCAAAAGCGGCAGACTCTTTTCTGCAATATAACCGCCCACAAAAAATGTATTCTGTGACTGTGGCAGCTTTCCAAGTACTTCATACTTATCCGCACGCATCCGATAATAGTCTGAAAGCATTTTCAGTTCTTCCCGGTGGTCTGCTTCTCCTTCAATCTTCTTCGTAATCTCCTGAATCGCTGTCTGAAGCTGTTCTTTTTCTTTCTCCAGTCCCTCAGCTGCTGCTTTTGGTGTAACTGCCGCAACATTAGATGGTCTGGAAAAACCACCTGCACGAAGTGCATTTTCTACTGTTTCTGCATCTTTTTTCAAACAAAGAACCGCCAGATAAACTGCATCTTTGTCTGATGCTATTATGTTTACGTCCACTGCCTCTACATCCGGTGCATACTCTGCTGCCAGACGATATATTTCTTCAACAGTGGTTCCTGCTGCCATTGTTCCCAGTATGAATGCTGTTGTTTTGGTTCCTCTGTAATTCATCGGAACATCCAGTTTCATCCAGGGAATCAAACCTTCGATCTGGTTCTCGACCTTTAGAATATTTGCCTTATTCTCGGCAATCTGTTTCTTCCAGTCATCCAGGCGTCTGGCCAGCTCCGTCAGTTCTTTTCGCTTCTCTATCATCTTCTGAAGCTGCTCTTCTTCTATGAGCCGTTTGCCTTCAAGACCGGATAACATAGAAGTTTTCTCCGGAACATACTGCCCAAGTATTTCCAGCCCCTGCTCCGCAAGGTGTGCCATTTTTTCAAAACTCTGACGAGCACTTCCTGTATCCATCTTCTGAAAGCTGTCATCTTCAATCTCCGATTGAATCTCCAGAACTCCCAGCGACTGTAACTTTTCTAAAATTGCCTTCCGGTCTTTTTTTAGGGCGCAGATACTAATCTTTTGCATCTGCAATACAGCCATAATCGAATCCCTCCTTTACTTGTTCTTTTTCTCAAAGCTGTCTGTCTATACCAGCCCGGAAATCACAAGGCCAACTGCCTCTTCTTCTTTTTGCAGCGCCGCTTCTTTCAGCGACTGGATTTCTCCTGCAATGGACTGTTTCGCCGCAGTCAGTGCCCGGTCTCCTTCTGCCTTTGCTTCCTCCAGAGCCTGCCCTGCTTTCTGTTTCGCCTGTTGAATCTGTTCTTCCTTCCACCGCGCAGCTTCTTTTGCAGCTTCATCCAAGATTTGACTGCACTGTTCCTGAGCGTCTTTCACAATCTGCTCTGCCTGGGCTTCCGTCTCCTTAATACTGCGAATCGTCTCTTCTACCATGTCTATGTCACCACCTTTCCGCTGTAGTCCCTGTCATTTTTAATTATCCTCATTTTAAAAATGAGACACGTGACCTTTTTTCTTAGCGCTATACCATAGGATAACACACTTTTTGGTAATAGTCTACAATCTTTTGTGTATTTTTGCCCTTTTATTTGTACAAAACATTAACATGATTGTTATTTATTTGTCAATCTCGCAATTATTCTTTATTATTACATATTCAAGCAGCCTTTTAACACTTCCAGTATTCCCGCTACCAATGCAAATCATGCAGTTGTCCTTCACAGTTCATTCCCGCAAATGCATTCTGCCTCAGTGCTTCATAAAGCACAATCGCAACCGAATTTCCCAGGTTTAAAGAGCGAATCTCACCTGCCATCGGAATCCTGATACAGTTCTCCTTATTTTCCACCAGCAATTTTTCCGGGATTCCTGCACTTTCTTTTCCAAACATAATATAACAATCCGGTTCATACTGTACATCCGTATACCGTTTCTGTGCCTTTGTTGTAGCCATATATATTTTTGCGCCCGGATTTTTTTCCAAAAAATCTTCAAAATCAATATATGTGGTTACATCCAAATCTTTCCAATAATCCATCCCCGCGCGCTTTAATGATTTTTCATCCAGCCGGAACCCCAGCGGTTCAATCAAATGAAGCCGCGTATTGGTTGCAACACACGTTCGTCCGATATTTCCGGTATTTGCCGGAATTTCCGGTTCAAGCAGTACAATATTAAGCATTCTGTTTTCTCCTTCTTTCTCAACCGTTCTGTGCGACACAAAAAGAATTTTATCTATAAAATCAGATAATTTACACAAAAGGCCAGGTTCTTCCCGAACCTGACCTCATAGTCTCTTTACTCTCAACGGTTATTTATTTCTTTTTCATTCTATCACATCTGTAACAAAATATCTACAAAAACTTTACTGACGGAAAATTTACTGTTCATTTCGTAGTCTCTGTATGAAATGTCCCAGCCTTGCCAATGCTTTTTTCAAATCCTCCAGCGAATACGCATATGAAATTCTCAAAAATCCTTCGCCACACGCACCGAACGCTGTTCCCGGTACAACCGCAACCTTTTCTTCCATCAGAAGACGTTCTGCAAATTTTTCAGACGTCATTCCAAATTCCTTAATACTTGGAAATACATAAAAAGCGCCATACGGTTCAAAACATTCTAATCCCATTCTGGCAAACTCATGCATCAGAAAACGCCTGCGCTGGTTATAGGCCTTCCGCATTTCTTCGACTTGCTGTTCACAATTCCGCAAACCTTCTACTGCCGCATACTGACTGGTTGTCGGCGCACACATGATCGCAAACTGATGCAGCTTAATCATCTGTTCCAAAATCTCATGAGGTCCACAGCAATACCCCAGTCTCCAGCCAGTCATCGCAAACCCCTTCGAAAATCCATTGATCACGATCGTTCTCTCTCGCATTCCCGGCAGACTCGCAATCGATACATGTTCTCCCTTATAACTTAATTCTGAATATATCTCGTCCGAAATAACATAGAGATCGTGTTCCCGTACAAATTCAGCAATCGGCTCCAGATCTTCTTTTGTCATAATGGAACCGGTCGGGTTATTCGGAAACGGAAGTATCAAAATCTTCGTTTTTTCTGTCACCAACGTTTCCATATCCTCTACCGTCAGTTTAAATTCATTTTCATGCTTTAATTCTACCACTAACGGAACTCCATCCGCCATAATTGTACATGGCAAATAAGATACATAACAAGGCTGTGGAATCAGCACTTCATCCCCGGGATCCAGCATACAGCGCAAAGCAACATCAATCGCTTCACTGCCTCCCACCGTCACCAGCGTTTCCTTTTTAGGATCGTAACTGACATGTATCTTTCTTTCCAGATATCGACAGATCTCATCTCTCAGTTCCTGCAGTCCTGCGTTAGATGTATAAAAGGTCCGGCCTTTTTCCAAAGAGAAAATACCTTCTTCCCGGATTCTCCATGGGGTATCAAAATCCGGTTCTCCCACACCCAGAGAGATCACATCCTCCATCTCCGCCGCCACGTCAAAAAACTTACGGATTCCGGAAGGCTGAACTTCAATAATTTTTTTTGATAATGGACTTCTCATTACGGTGTCACCAGCATCCTTTCTGATTCTTTTTTCGGTACCATGATTGTTCCATGATCCTTATATTTTTTCAAAATAAAATGTGTTGCTGTACTCAAAACCGAATCAATCGGAGAGAGTTTTTCAGATACAAATCTGGATACTTCCTTCAAAGATTTTTCCTCCAGAGTCACAAGCAAATCATAACTTCCGGAAATCAAATACACTGCATTTACTTCCGGATAATTATAAACACGTTCTGCAATCCGGTCAAACCCCTGTCCTCTCTGCGGCGTTACACGCACCTCGATCAGAGCAATCACCTTCTCCTCACTGGTCTTATCCCAGTCAATCAATGTGTGATATCCACAAATAATCTTCTCCTTTTCCATCTCGGCAATTTCATTTGCAACTGCAGCTTCCTCTTCTCCAAGAAGCACTCCTAATTCTCCCAGGTCAACCCGGCTGTGCTTTTCCAGATATTTCAATATTTCCATTCTCAATTCCTGTTTTTTGCCCATGTCTAACTCCTTCCAACACTCATTTTATAATTGCTTGTATTCAGATTCCATCAACCGTTTTTCCTGCCACAACGCCAGTTCATCCGGCGCCGGCCTGTCCAGAAAACGTGATTCTCCTCCATTTATAATCTTTCTAGTTTTTCCTTTTTCTGTTCTCCCCAGCCGGGATGCTCTCACTCCACAGCCGCGTAAGATTTGCAGCAATGACTCTCCATCTTCAGTCAACATCAGCACACCACCTGTCGAAGTCATCTGATACGGATTCAAACGATAAAACTCACACACCTCAATTGTCTCCTGGCACACTGTCATCTGCGACAAATCAACAGTCAACCCCAATCCGGCCGCCTCAGCCACTTCCCAAAGTGTTGCAAAAATACCGCCATTTCCAATCTGCTGCATCGCGCTCACATGTCCCCATGCACTTTGAATTGCCTCTCCCACAAACAATTCCTTCTTCAACGCTTTCATCTGTCTAAGAAATGCAGGTACAAATCGTTCTTTTAATTCCTCTTCGCACTCATCCAGAATCCGCTGCATTCCTTCTAATGCAATAGAACCACATAAAATAATGTCCTGCTCAGGAGCCGCTTGTTCCAAACGCAGCAGCTGCTCTTCCCCTGCCTGCCCAATCGCACTCACATGAACCATGGTCTGCCGCAATGCAGCCTGTACTTCCGCCCGGACACTTGCAATTGCAACACCATTCTCTTCACAAAATTCTTTTAGAACGCTTATCAGTTTCTGCACATCCGTTTCTTTTATGCGTACCGGCAGCGTCAGGCTCACCTGCACCGCAACCGGCTCTGCTCCTCTCGTCATCAAATCATTCAGCGCTTTTATAGCCGCATAAATCCCCGTATAATGGGTATTCCCGCAGACTGTCGCGTCTGCCGCCACAAAAAATCCCCCGTCTCCGGGTATGGCAGCACACATTTCTGACTCCGAACATTTCAACGGCAGGCTACTCACCGCTCCTTGTTTCAATTGTTTCAAAATAGACCGTCTCCAGACAGTCTGTGATATATTTCCCGGCTGCATCCTTTTTCCTTTCTATCCACACACTCCCTCAAATCCAACCCACTGATTCCTGTTATTCTTGCTGTGAATCTGTATCGTTCTTCTTTTTCTGGTATTCCTCAATTATACTCCGGATCGCACTTTCATCCTGAGCAGAAATCGCATTCTTTATTTTTTCTGTCGTTTCCGCATCATCTGATACCGTCCCAACTCCGTATACACTTGGCGCCGGAATATAAGTGCTGTAATTGATAATATCCCTGCTGACCTCCTCGCCATTTTCATAAACCACTTTCCACAACTGCGCCGTAATACGTGGTCGTGATTCCGTCTTCAACTCAAAATATCCGATCGAATCTTCAGTCGCAGTAAATTCTTTTTCCGTTGTTTCCGTTGTCTCGGTTGTTTCACTAATAAACTCCAGCGAACGTTTGGAATCTCTCGTTTCCTTCCCGTAAATATTAAAAGTCAAATTCCCCTCAGACAACACTGATTCTATAAAAACCGGATGTTCCAGATTGTTTTTAAACACCAAATCCAAAAGGTTCTCCGCGATTGCTGCATCCTTAGACGGCTCTGCGTATCCAACCAGCATGGAATGCGGATACCGCTCTACAATCTCCAGTTCTGCATACAACAACGCATTATACAATGTTGTAGACACCTGGCAAATGCCGCCTCCCATCGAATCCACAACCTTATTACTTTCATAGGATGCCGCCTCTGTATATCCATTTTCATAAGTATAAGGCTCCATCAGTGCATTTGCCGAAACCTGTTCCCCCGGCTGTACAAAAGTACCGTTGATATGCCCGGCTCCGGTTTCCACATTCTGTGAACGCCCTGTCCCGTCTGCTCCATAAAAAGTAGTATGTGTACCAAGAAGATCTGTTACTTCTGCCAATGCTTCTTTTGTAATTTCCGGATCGGTAGGAACTACTGCAACTTTCAGCGCAAACCCTTTTTTATCCCAATCCTGATTCAAGCGTTTATTTAAATTCTTTGTTACCGCAGCCGCATCCGGCGCCTCTCCCTTCTGATCAGCAACAACCGTTACCGCCCCATCTTTCTGCGTTACATATGCGTCTACCGGAAGCGAAAGAAAATCCCTGCTTCGTTCCTGAAGAACTTCTGTTACCTTTTTCTTCGATACTTGCAGTTGCAGCGGAATTTCATACCGTAACTTTCCCTTCTCAGAATTTCGGATAATCTTGTATGCAGAAACGGTATTTCCACGCTTTCCATATCGTTCTGCTTTTTTTACAATCCCCTCTATATCCTTCGCATCCAGACCCAGTTCTCCCAGCTCTGCCTTCACTACACCGCCGGTTTCCAGCTGAAATTCTATCTTTTCTGCACAATACATTTTCAGTGTCGCTTCTACAGCTGTGGCTGCTTCTTTTTTCGTCATGCCGGAAACATCGATGTCCCCGATATATATCCCCTGTAAAATCGTTCCATCATCTCGTTTTTTTACACTACGCTGCATAGAAAACTCAATCCCGCCGATGACCAGAACAGCAACTGCTAATGCAAATCCCAGCAGAAACATACTCCGCCTGTTATACCGAGTTCTTTTCTTTCTGCGACGTTTTCTTCTCTTGTTCGTCATGCCCCATCATTCCTCTGTATTTGAATTATTTACGATCCGTCTCAAACAACCAGATACGGAATAATCATCGTCAACAGCATCGCCGCAACAATGACCAGCACAATAATAGAAACGATCTTTCGAAACTTTTTATCAAACAGATTCATTGTAATATCCCCTTTCTATCTTCCAAACCGATTCCGATTAGTTAGGTTACATTCTATACTTTTTACCGTTGTTTTGCAAGTTCATTTTAAAGCACAGAATAGACTGCAATTTTACAACACAGTATAGACCGCAGCCTGATGTGTCAGCGGACTTCTGTTCTGATAATCAAAAAGAAGAAGATTTCCTCCGATTCGTTCCAAATGAGTCATCTTTCGCATCTGTCTCTTATCATAACGTTCATAACCTTTCAAATAACGCCGCTCCTGTTCTTCTTTCTCATAAAATGCTGCTGCCGTCTGTTTATCGACGGTATCCTCTCCTGCAAATACCGGACGATTTTTTACGTTTTCCCGCAAATACAGGTCATAGATCAAAGATTCCTGATATGATGCTATTTTACCTTCTAAATGCTTTTCTTTTAAAAGCTGTTTCACAAAATCAAACAAAATCTCATATCTGCTGATACGTGTATGATTAATCTGATCCAGCCCCTTTGTTTCATAATAATCTCTCAGTTTTTCGAACATTGCACAGGCATCATCGAACTCTTTCTCTAACAATTCCAATGTCTTTTCAAACTGCCTGCTGTTATAATAGACTTCCACCATTTCTTCTATGCCTTTCAGTGCAATGACCTCATCGTAAGAAATCCATGCAGTCGACAATACTTCAAACGGTGGTCTATCCTGATACACCAATTGATAGTCCTTCGCCTTCTCTTCCATGTAAGAACCTTTTAACACTTTCAAAAATCCCAGTTGAAGCTGCTCTGGTTTCAAAGCATACACTTCATTAAAAGAACATCGAAATCGCTGATAGTCTTCATAAGGAAGTCCTGCGATCAAATCCAAATGCTGATGAATATTCCCCTTTGCATGAATCTGCTCTACAATCTTTTTCACTTTTTCAAACCGCATTGTCCGTCGAATTTCCTGAATCGTCTGCATATTTGTAGACTGAATCCCAATTTCCAACTGAATCAACCCCGGACGCATGGATGCGATCAGCGCAATCTCCTCTTCATTCAGCAAATCTGCCGCCACTTCAAAATGGAAATTTGTAACCCCCTTATCATGCTCCGCCACATACTTCCAAATTTCCATCGCATGGTCATGCCTGCAATTAAAAGTCCTATCTACAAACTTCACTTGTGGAACATCATGATCTATAAAAAACTGCAATTCCCGTTTTACCAATTCCAAATCTCGAAACCGCAAACACTTATCTATAGAAGAAAGGCAATAACTGCACGAAAACGGACATCCTCGGCTGGACTCATAATAAATAATCTTATGCTCAAATGCCTCAATATCTTCATATACGAATGGAATCCCATTTAGATCAGCCATCACCGGACGCTCTTCTGTCGATACAATAAAGCGTTCCGTCTTCTCTTCTCTTACCTCTTCTTTATAATATGTAATACCTAAAATATCATCGAAACCTTTTCCACAATTTTCAAAAGCGCCTTCATAGAAATGTACCACGTCCAGAAAAGTTGCTTCCCCTTCTCCACGCATCACTCCACGTACCTGCGGCAACCGTTGAAGCACATCTTCTGCATTCCAGGAAACTTCCGGTCCCCCCAGCCAAATTTCGATTTCCGGCATTACTTTAGAAATTTCACATACCAGTTGTTCTATATAAGAAATATTCCATAAATAGCATGAAAAACACAAAATCTCAGGTTTTTTCTTATACAAGTCCATTAAAATCTGATCCAGTGGCTGATTAATTGTGTATTCTGCAATGTCAATACTAACCGACGCATGATTTTGTTTCTCCCAACATCTCTGCTCCGGTACTGTTTTTGCCCAATCCGCAAAATGCTTTTCTGCATATGCTTTCAAACTATACACAGCCAGATTTGAATGAATATATTTTGCATTTACCGCTACTAATAAAATGTTCATACCTGTCTTCCTCTTTTTTTATTTTATGCACATTGTGCATATTGTATCATGCCTAAAAAAATGTTGTAAATCCCTGCAGATTCACTCCCAACCATTGACATTTGCTTAAAAACCATGTAAAATTAAATCTCGTGCAGCCGGGGCGTTAGCGGTTCCTTGTACCTGCAATCCGCTATAGCAGGGGTGATATTGCGCGGAGGGTGTTGCTTTGCAAAGCTGCCCTTGAAAAGTGGCGTTGAAAATTTGGGTCTCACGCGACGGAAATCTGTGAACTGTGTCAGGTCGGGAACGAAGCAGCACTAAGCAGAATCTTCCGGGTGTTGTGAGGGTGCCTGGATTGAGTTAACTATCAAGGTAACGTTTGTGAATCTTCATTCGAAGCGCAATGCACGTAAAAATAATATTCCTTTTATAGCAAAATTTCTTTCACACTTTCTACTGAAGTACCACAAGCCTCAGCAATTTCTTCAATACTATTCCCTTGTGCCTTTAATTCTATCATCTGCTTTGTAAGTTTTATTCCTCGTTTTAGCCCAATTTCTTCCCCTCGTTTCAATCCTCTCGCAAGCGAACTGGACATCTGTGTATTATAATCTTTCAACGCCTTTTCTCGCGCCTCATACTCTACTCTCTTCTGTTCATCTGCACTCATTTCTTTCAATGTCTGATATGCCGCATCCAAATATTCATTCTCTTTTGCCATCTTTTCAAATTCCTCCTGATTTTTTCCATTGAAAAAACGCATCCATTGAACAATATCCTCACCGCTTTTCACATCTTTCGGAAGTTTTGATAATTCCAAAATCTGCAGTTCAAACAAATCTGTATATTCCTTCCCATCTTCTACATCACAGAGGTGAATTGTACGATAATACTTTTCATCATCCGGAAAATGTACAAAATTCAATATACTGACATGGATACACTTCTTTAACTTTTCGTAAGATTCTCCCTTTTCCAGCTGTTCTGTATACATCTTCCCCAAATAAAACAGAATCCCCTGCTTTTCACTCTCCGTTCCTTTTCTCAAAATCGTCGGCAATAATATCGTTTCCCGAATCTCCTCCGGACGTTTTTTCAATATTGCAGCTACAAAGCCTTTTCTTGCCTTTGGATTCTGCATCAATTCCTTGAAACAAAAATCCACTGTTGGCAACATAATAAATTTGTCTTTCGTTTTCTCCATATAGAACTCTCCTTTTCCAGAAATGTTTACCGAGTAACACTGGACTTTTCCAAAAAAGAGTTCTATAAAGTCACCTTCATTTTACCATACCGCTCTCTTCCGCAAAAGTCTTTTCAAAATTTAAATCCTGTGAGTTTCTGGCAGAATTGCCGGATCCTTACTGATACTTACAGATTGATCTAAAAACAAAAATACGTCTTAGATCAGACGGACGAAATAAGACTCGTCCGTAGAAGTTCCTTTATTATAAATGCCGAACTGCAAAAAAGCAATCCGGCATATTTCACAAATTTTTGTTATTTTAATCGACGCACCGCTCCGATTCCAAGCGCACCCGGGCCAACATGACATCCAATACTGAGATTTAACGCCCCATGTAAGATATTTTCCTCCGGAAATGCTTTTTTAAGTTCTTCTTTCCACTGTTCCAATTCTTCTTCCGGCATAAGCGTATTGGCAATGCCCAGCACCACTTCTCCATTCTCATGGAGAGACTTCAACTTACCATCAATATCTTTCCGAAGAGCTTTACACATTGTACGGAACGCAGACTTCATCCCACGAACCTTTGCATAGGCATCCAGCTTATCCCCATCAATGGTCAGTACCGGCTTAATATTCAATGCGCTGCCGATTGCTGCACCTGCTGCTGTTACCCGGCCGCCTTTTTTAAGATACTCCAACGTATCCACCGCAATATAAATACTTGCATCCAACGCCTCAGATTCCAAACGGTTCTTTATCTCCCTGCCGTTCATCCCTCTTCTTGCCATCTCTGCCGCATCCAGCACCGCCTGTATCTGAGTCACAGAAATTCGGTGATTATCAACAACATGCACACGCCCCTCATACTCCTGAGCAAGCATCATTGCACTGGCACAAGAATTACTCAATCCACTGGACATCGGAATATAGACGACCTCATCCTGTGTCTTTAACAGCTCTTCCCACAAATCCATAACATTTCCCGGAGAAGGTAATGAAGATGTAATCTCCGCTCCTTCACCCTGCAGCCGATAAAACTCTTCTACCGTAAGATCTACTCCTTCAAAATATGTTTTACCATCTATGATTATCGGCATAGGCACAATCGTAATACCCAACTCTTTTCCCTGTTCCGGAAGTATTCCACAATTACTATCTGTCATAACTGCAATTTTCTGCATCATAAATCTTTTCTCTTCCTCTCTTAATTGTTCTTACGAAGTTCGCATAACACGTTTCCTTTACACAAACCTCCCACTTAACTTTATCTTTTACTTTATACTAAATTCTATCTTTTACTTTACAGATTGACCGTTATTTTAACACGTGTTAAGATTATAGCAATTCTGATTTTAAATAACAATGAACAATATTTTCATTTTGTCAGTTATTTATACACATCCGTAAAATTGTATATTTTTATATTTAGTTGGGAGGAAAACCACTATGGTAGATAAACGAATTAGAAAAACAAAGAAAAATTTGAAAGCAACACTAATCGAAATGATGAATGAAATTCCTTTTGAGGAAGTTACGATCACCGATCTCTGCAAACAAGCAGACATCAGCCGGATTACATTCTATTCACATTATAATGATAAATACGCCTTGATTGATGATATTTTTCAAGACATGAGTCACATCGGTTCTGACATTTATCGGCAATTACAAATTGAAAACAACCCAAGCCATGATCATGTACAGAGTTACTGCAACGTACTGCACTCTCTGCAATCACTTTACCACACTTATTATGATTTTTTCTGCCACACCAATCCAGACAAAAATCCCTATCTTGCATTTACATTCTACAATTATGTTCTAAAAACAGTAGAAACATACACCCACCAAAAAGAACTGCAATCCCTGAATTTTAAATACAGTGCACGCAAAATTGCAGGATTTCTATGCTATGGAATGGCTGGTTTTATCAATGAAAGCCACTCCGAAAATACTCCGAGCGAAATAATTCAGCAAGAGGCCGATCAACTGCTCAAGGCGCTCCTGACATCAGATGTCCTGATCTAATCCTAAATTTCATCTTCACCTGCTTATCCTTTTGCTGTTTAACCTTTTGTTATTTATCCTTTTATCTATTTATCACATTAAAGCGCTATACTTTCTTCCGGGAATGTGATATAATTCATAAGCGAAGTATCAGATTCAGAGCAGACAAAAAGAGCAGTTCTGA
>CAJKWK010000055.1 GCA_905203555.1 uncultured Lachnospiraceae bacterium | reverse complement strand
TGGTGCTTTAGACAGACATATCCATTTTTCAATTACACTTTGCGGAAACTCAAGGGACGCAGAGATTTTCGATGGAACGATGGAATTTGCGCTTGCTATTGACAAGTATGAAATAGAAACAGTACAATAAATATAGTATGGTTATTGAGTTTGTAAACACTAGGAGGAGTGTACATGAAAAAAAGGGTATTGGGGATCTTTCTGATTACACTGCTTGCAGTTTCTTCCTTGGGAGGCTGTAAGAAAAATGTGGGAACCCCTGAAGATAATGCGGTTTCAGAGACAGAAGAGGATGCAACGGAAGAAGAGGCTGGGTATTTATTTGGATATAGTGGGATAGAAACATCCAATCCATATTTTGAAACCCTGGAACTTTCAATCCGGAAAGAATTGGAAAGTCAAGGGCATCGTTTGATGAGCCGGGATCCGAAAGCGGATGCGCAACTGCAGAATCAACAGATTCAGGAGCTTATTGACGAGGGCGTGAAAGCAGTGTTTTTGAGCCCGGTAGACAGTGAATTGATCTCCGAAGGGCTGGAGGCGCTTGACGAGGCGGGCGTTCCGGTAATCAATATTGATACACAGGTAAAAGCAAGTGATCTGACAGAAACATTTATTGGGTCTGATAATAAAAATGCAGGATATGTCTGTGGGGAGGATTTGAAGAAACGTCTGCCAAATGGCGGAAAGGTTCTCTTATTAGAATGTGCCACACGTAATTCTGTAAATCAAAGAATCACTGGATTTGAAGAGGCGATTGCCAATGCGGGATTTGAAGTTTTAAACCGTACAGATGTGAATGGAGAAAAAGAAGCGGCAAAAACTGCAATGGCTCAACTGTTAGCAGAATATTCGGAGATCGATGCCGTAATGTGTGGAAATGATCCGATTGCTCTTGGGGCATTAGAGGCGATTGAAGAGGCAGACCGGAAAGGAATTTTAATTTATGGCGTGGATGGTTCACCGGAGGTAAAAGCAAAGCTGGCAGAGAATAATCTGTCTCTGGTGGGAACCGGGGCACAGTCTCCGATCAATATCGGGAAAAAGGCGGTCGAGACTGCTTTGGCGATTATGAATGGAGAAAGTTATGAAAAAGAAGTTATGGAAGATACATTTTTGATTACAAGAGACAATGTGGAACTTTATGGAACCGATGGATGGCAGTAGAAGGAGAGACAAGATGATAGAGAAGGTGGAGGGTTTTCCACAGCCGCTTGGTGTGACAAAAAAAGACGGCAAAATGAATTTTGCGGTTTCAGCGCCTGCAGGAAAGAGCTGTGAATTGTTGCTGTACAAAGCTGGTGCAGAAGAACCGGAGTACATTTTTCAGATGCCGGAGGAAGAAGGAATCGGAGAAGTCAGATTTTTGGCACTGAAAGATTTGGATGCGGGGCATTATGAGTATAATTATCGGATTGCAGATCGCGTTTGTGTAGATCCGTTTGTAAAAGCAGTAGCTCGTACACAAGAGTTTGGAATCAGTCCTGATGCAGAACGGCATGAAATCAGAGGACGTATATTGGATTCGGAATATGACTGGGAGGGGGATACGTTCCTCAGTATTCCGTATTATGAGGTAATCGCATATAGTCTGCATGTCAGAGGATTTACAAAGCATAGTTCTTCTAAGGTGAAACGAAAAGGCACCTTTGCGGGAGTTATAGAGAAAATTCCATATTTTAAAGATTTGGGGATCAATCAAATTCAATGTATGCCGGTTTATGAATTCAATGAAGTAATAGGCGGGAAGACAAACTATTGGGGATATGGAAAAGGATATTATTTTGCTCCAAAGGCAGCGTACAGTTTTTCAGAACATGCGGAAAAAGAGCTGAAAGATATGGTGAAGGCGCTGCATAAGGCGGGAATTGAAGTTGTTCTGGAAATGCCGTTTGAAAATGGAATCGCTTTGCATACCGTTATGGAATGTCTGAAGTATTATATGTTGGAATATCATGTGGACGGGTTTATTCTAAATCCTTTTATAGTATCTCTGGAAGCGTTGAATCAGGATCCTCTGCTGAAAGGCATAAAACTGATGCAGAAGGATGACAGATTCCAGAATATCATGCGTCGTTTTTTGAAGGGTGATGAAGGAATGGTTTGGGATGTGATCTGGGCCTTAAAACATCATACAAAAAAAGACGGAAAGTTCAATTATATCACAGGTCATACCGGATTTACGCTTCATGATCTGGTTTCTTATGATGGAAAACACAATGAAGCAAATGGGGAACAAAATCAAGATGGTCCGGATTATAATTACAGTTGGAACTGCGGAATTGAGGGACCGAGTCGGAAAAAGAATATCATGGAGCTGCGAAACAAGCAGGTTCGCAATGCGTTTGCACTGCTTTTGACGGCACAGGGGATGCCTTGTATACTGGCAGGAGATGAGTTTGGGAACAGCCAGAAGGGAAATAATAATGTATATTGTCAAGATAATGAAACTTCCTGGCTGGATTGGAATGGCTGGAAACGCCACGAAGAATTGTATATATATGTAAAGCAGTTGATTGCATTTCGCAGGGAACATCCTGCACTGCACAGGGAAAAAGCACTGTTAGAACAGGATAAGATAGGCTGTGGTGTGCCGGATATTTCTTACCATGGGGAAAATGCATGGCAGGTTCCGGCAGAGGTGCCGAGTCGTCAGCTGGGAGTGATGTACAGTGGTGTGGATGTAGAGGACGTAACTTGTTATTTTGCATATAATATGCATTGGAATGACCATACGTATGCGCTTCCGACCTTGCCTAAAAAGAAAATCTGGTATCGGGTTCTCTGGAACGGTCAGGGACTTCAGGTGGAAGAAAAGCGTGTGGAAGATCAGAAAAAGATTGATGTGGAAGCGAGAAGTGTCGTCTTCCTGATTGGAAAGTGAGTCAATGAAAATGAAAGCAGTCGGACATTTTTGTACAATTACAAGGCATAAGATTTTGGTGATGAGAGAGTGTTTTAAGGTAGGCTTGTATAAGCAGGGACTTCTCCATGATTTATCAAAATACAGCTGGACAGAATTCCGGGTGGGGTGCAGATACTACCAGGGAAACCGCAGTCCAAACAATGCGGAGAGAGAGGAGAACGGCCTGTCTCTTGCCTGGCTTCATCATAAAGGGCGGAACAAGCATCATTATGAATACTGGATTGATTATGGATTGGATGGAAGTAAGAAACTGATTGGAATGAAAATGCCGGTAAAATATGTGGTGGAGATGTTTTTGGATCGGATTGCTGCCAGCAAAGTATATCGAGGTCGTAAATACCGGGACAGTGATCCTCTGGATTACTTTATCAAAGGAGGAACTGAGGGGTATGTGATGCATCCGGAAACAAAGGCGCTTTTGGAAAAGCTGCTTCATATGCTTGCAGAAAAAGGAGAAACAAAGACTTTTGAATATATCAGAAGAGAAGTTTTACGTCATCAGTAATAAATAGAAAGACAGTAAAGAAAGAAAATGAAAAACTGACCGGAGCAGGTTGGCTTTTCATTTTCTTTTTTTGAAAATCAGTTGAGAAGAGCTGAAATCTATGATAAGATAAACACACTCGCAGTCTGTTGCGGGGTGTTCGCATACTGTTTCTTAGCGGTGTGTGTGAAGGGTTCTAAGGTTCGATAGTATTTGTATCTGTTATAATTCCAGAAGAAAAATGAAAGAAATGAAAATATAGTTGACATTTTATAATAATTATACTACTATATCAATAGAAACGAACAACTGTTCGGGTTTTGAAGGAGATGTATTATGGCAAAGGTGAGTAATGAAAAGATAAATAATGAAGATAAGAAGAAGGCTTTGGATGCTGCAATTGCGAAACTGGAGAAGGATTTTGGTAAGGGAACTGTGATGAAATTGGGAGATTCCTCTGCCCAGGTGAGTGTGGAAACAGTGCCTACCGGGTGTCTGAGCCTGGATTTGGCTTTGGGACTGGGAGGTGTTCCTAAGGGGCGTGTGATTGAAGTGTATGGTCCGGAGTCCAGTGGTAAAACAACCGTTGCGTTACATATGATTGCAGAAGTACAGAAACGTGGTGGAATTGCAGGTTTTGTGGATGCAGAGCATGCGTTGGATCCGGTGTATGCAAAAAATATCGGAGTGGATATCGATGAATTGTATATTTCTCAGCCGGACAGTGGAGATCAGGCTCTGGAGATTGCAGAAACGATGGTACGTTCCGGCGCAATCGATATTATTGTAATCGACTCTGTGGCAGCGTTGGTGCCTCGACAGGAAATTGAAGGAGATATGGGGGACAGTCACGTAGGGCTGCAGGCACGACTGATGTCACAGGCTCTTCGTAAATTGACTCCGGTGATCAGCAAGTCGAACTGTATTGTAATTTTCATCAATCAGCTGCGTGAAAAAGTAGGCGTGATGTTCGGAAATCCGGAGACTACAACGGGCGGACGTGCATTGAAATTCTACGCATCGGTGCGGATGGATGTACGAAGAACAGAGACTTTGAAACAGAGCGGAGAGATGGTGGGAAACCGTACCCGTATTAAGATTGTGAAGAATAAGATTGCACCGCCGTTTAAAGAGGCTGAATTTGATATTATGTTTGGAAAGGGTATTTCTCGCTCCGGAGATATTTTGGACCTTGCAGCAAATGTGGATATTGTAAAGAAAAGCGGAGCCTGGTATGCCTATGAAGGTGAGAAGATTGGACAGGGCAGGGAAAATGCCAAGAGTTATCTTGAGGCAAATCTGGAGATAATGGATGAGATCGAACAGAAGGTCAGAGCACATTATCATCTTGGAGATGAAGCGGCACAGGAGGAATGTGCGGATGATTTGAAACTGACATCAAAAAATAAAAAAGAAGAAAAGAAAGAAGAAAAATAGAGGGAAAATAGAGGAAGCCAGTGATGATAGTTACGAATGTTGAATCGCTGACCAAAACGAAGTTCATAGTAGAAGTAGATGGAAAGTTCGCCTTTGTGTTATACAAAGGCGAACTAAAACGTTTTGGGGTTACACAGGGGGCGGAGCTTTCCGAAGAGGTCTACCAGCAGATCCGAACAGAGATCATTTTAAAACGTGCGAAATTAAGAGCGATGCATCTTTTGACGGATATGGCAAGAACAGAAAAAGGGCTGAGAGAAAAACTGAGACAGGGACATTATCCGGAGGATATCATAGAGCAGGCAATGGACTACGTGCGTTCTTTTGGATATTTAGACGATAGAAAATATGCAGAAAGTTTTGTGCAAAGTCGAAAAGAGAGTAAAAGCCGGAAGGAAATCTATGCTGCATTGCTGCAAAAAGGAGTCGCTGCGGAACAGATACAGGAAGTTTTGGATGAAGTATATGCGGAAGAGGGAGAACAGGAAGCGATTCGGAAACTGATTTTAAAAAAGCATGTGGATGTATTACAGGCAAACGAAGAAGAGCTGCATAAGTTGTATGGATATCTGGCACGTAAGGGATTTCGTTATGAAGAGATTCGTAAAGCAATTGAAGAAATGTATGCGGATGCTGACGGGTTGAATTATTACTAAAAAGCTGACGGGAATGCTTGACAGAATTGTGAAAACAGTATAAAATTTAACTGTTGTATTGAGTTATATTGTACAATGAAAATTAAATAAGGAGGTGCTCCTGTGCCGATAATGGAAATCATTATTGCTGTGGCCCTCGCGTTGATAGTAGGTGTTGTTGTACGCTTTGTAACCATATCTAATCTGAAAAAGAATGCAGAATCTAAGATTGGAAATGCAGAGAACAGAGCAAGAGAGATCATTGATGACGCCGTAAAAACTGCTGAGACAACGAAGAAAGAAGCTCTTTTGGAAGTGAAGGAAGAGTCTATTAAGACAAAGAATGAACTGGAGAAAGAGACGAAAGAGAGACGTTCTGAATTGCAGCGTTATGAGAAACGTGTGCTTGCAAAGGAAGAGTCTGTTGATAAGCGGTCTGAGGCGATTGAACAACGTGAAGCCAAGTTTACAGCAAAAGAAGAGCAGCTGAGAAAACGGGAAGAAAAAGTTGAAGAACTCAGCAAACAAAGGTTACAGGAACTGGAACGAATCTCAGGACTTACCTCCGAACAGGCAAAAGAATATCTGTTGAAAACTGTTGAAGATGATGTGAAACATGACACAGCAAAAATGGTCAGAGAACTGGAAACACAGGCAAAGGAAGATGCGGATAAAAAGGCAAAAGAATATGTTGTCAATGCAATCCAGAGATGCGCTGCTGACCACGTAGCTGAAACTACGATTTCCGTAGTGCAGCTGCCAAGTGACGAAATGAAAGGAAGAATTATCGGAAGAGAAGGACGAAATATCCGTACATTGGAAACTCTGACAGGTGTAGAATTGATTATTGATGATACACCGGAAGCGGTTGTTCTTTCAGGATTTGATCCGATTCGTCGTGAGGTGGCAAGAATTGCTCTCGAGCGGTTGATTGTAGATGGACGAATCCATCCTGCAAGAATCGAAGAGATGGTCGAAAAAGCGCAGAAAGAAGTAGAGGCGATGATTAGAGAGGAAGGAGAAGCCGCAGCACTGGAAGTAGGAGTGCCGGGCATCCATCCGGAGTTGATTCGTCTGCTGGGACGTATGAAGTTCAGAACCAGCTATGGACAGAATGCATTAAAGCATTCCATAGAGGTTGCACAGCTGTCAGGACTTCTTGCCGGAGAGATCGGGCTGGATGTTCGTATGGCAAAACGTGCAGGACTTTTGCATGATATAGGAAAATCGATTGATCACGACGTAGAGGGATCACACATTCAGATTGGTGTAGATTTGTGTAGAAAATACAAGGAATCTGCAACAGTTATCAATGCAGTTGAGTCTCACCATGGTGATGTAGAACCACAGACGCTGATTGCGTGTGTTGTGCAGGCAGCCGATACAATTTCAGCTGCCAGACCGGGTGCAAGACGAGAGACAATTGAAACATATACAAACAGATTGAAACAATTAGAAGAGATCAGCAACCAGTTCAAGGGTGTTGATAAATCTTTTGCTATTCAGGCAGGTAGAGAGATTCGAGTAATGGTAGTTCCGGAACAGGTATCTGATGATGAGATGGTACTTATGGCTAGAGATATTGCAAAACAGATTGAGTTTGAGTTGGAATATCCGGGTCAGATTAAAGTAAATGTTATTCGGGAATCGCGTGTAACAGATTACGCAAAGTAAATAAATCAGATCAGTTTTGAAAGTAGAGACCCCTGTCTTTGATAGACAGGGGTTTTATGATATAAAAAGCAGAGAGGTAGGAAGATGTTATGGGTGAACAGGTGAAACGGATCAAACGTGAGTTAAAGTTTAAAGGAGCTATTTTAGAATTTTATCAGGACACTATGGAGATCAATGGTACCCATACTGCGGTTTGGGACTTTATTCGTCATAAGGGAGCTGCGGCGGTTGTTCCGGTCTTGGAAGATGGCAGAATTCTAATGGTGAGACAATATCGAAATGCTTTGGAACGATATACATTGGAAATCCCGGCAGGGGCGCTGGATGAAGAAACAGAGCCGGGGGTAGTATGTGCCGGAAGAGAATTGGAGGAAGAAACCGGATATCGGTGTGATGAATTAGAATGGCTGATTACATTACGTACAACGGTTGCCTTTTGTAATGAGAGGATTGAGGTGTTTGTGGCAAAGAATCTGATTCCGTCCAAACAGCATCTTGATGAGGATGAATTTATTGAGTTAAAGGCGTATACTTTGGATGAATTAAAGGAAAAGATTCTGACAGGAGAGATTGAAGATGCGAAGACGGTTTCTTCGCTGATGGCTTATGCGGTGAAATACGACCTCTGATTGAATAATCTGAAGGTGACAGCATATAATGAAATATCTGAACGTTAGGAGGAAGAAGTGTGAGGATATTTCATACAAAAAAAATGATGTTTGTGCTGTTTATATTGGGATTTTTGATTGGAATATTATATGTAAATCTTGCATCCGGACAATTTGTGGCTGATTCAGGGGTATTTAGTGATTATTTTTTGAATCAGTATGCTTCAGTAACAATATGTACAGAAGAATATGTTATTTATTTGATGGGGGTTCGTCTGGTACCGTTTTTGATCATGGTTGGATTGTCATTTACTAAAATGAGGAAAGTTAGTGCATATATTTTTCTGGTGTGGACGGGCTTTTCGGGAGGAATGTTGCTTTCCATGGCGGCTTATAGTATGGGGAGCAGAGGGATTCTTCTCTGTATGGCGGGAATTTTTCCTCATTTTTTGTTCTATATTCCGGCATATTTGGTGGTGCTCTGGTATGCAGTCGTCTATCCGCAAAACCGATGGAATCGTCAGAAGACGATTTTCGTTGTACTTATGCTGGCTATGGGGCTTGTTTTAGAAGGGTGCGTTAATCCGGTGCTGATGCGTATGTTTGTGAAACTGATGTAGATATCAAAGTCAGGGAGCATATCATTTATTGATATGTCCCCTGACTTTTTTTGAGATGGGAGAATATAAAATGGTTTTGCCTGCAAGCAGACTGACAGTTAGCTGGCTGATCAGTAATCCCCATAGATAACCGCGAATTCCAAACAAGGGGATGCCATAAAATACGCCTGCAATTCGAATCAGGAGACCGATGGAATTGATAAAAAGCGTAGAATTTGTTTTCCCGAGACCGTTGATAATGCTTAATAGTGCGCTGTTTGTATACAAAAATGGACAAATCCATGCCAGAGTAACGATAAAATGACCGGCGGTTGTATTGCCAAACAGTTGAATACCGATGAAGTTTCCAAATAGTAGAAAGAAAATACAACAGCCTGTTCCTAGAATAAAACATGCTCCTATGGACTTTCGAATCATGTTACGGAGTTCTTTTTGGTTGCCGGATGCCTGTGTTTCTGCAATCGCCGGCATTAACATTATGGAGACGGAATTTGTAATGGCGGAAGGAAACAAAATGCAGGGGAGCGCCATTCCATTTAGTACACCGTAAATGCGCAGTGCTTCAGAAGAACTAAAACGATACAACTGAAGACGGCCGGGAATGGAGACGGCCTCAATGCTCTGAAGGAGATTGATCAGTACGCGGTTTGCGGTCAGGGGGATGGAAAGGGTAAGAAGTTCTTTTGCATGGGAGAAAAAGCAAACAGGAGAGAAACGGAGGTGTTTTCTTTTTTTGCCGCCATGCATGCGATCCAACAATCCGGTGGACTGTTTTGAGTGGTGTACGGATAAGGTGATGCAGCAATAACATGCGGATGCCATTTCTCCAAACACAAGACCACAGACTGCAATCGAAATGGAAATGGTCTGTCCATTTTGCTTCAGGAGGAAATACATAAGAAAAACGGATGAAATACGGACAAACTGTTCTAATAATTGAGAAATGGCAGGGATTTTTGTTTGCTGTTTTCCGTAGCAATATCCGCAGATACAGCTGTGAATTGCGGAAAACGGAATGGTATAGGATAAAATTGTAAGAAGATTGGCACAATGTATATTGCTTAAAAAAGTTACTGCAATCCAGGATGCACTCTGTTGTAAAAAAACAGTACAAAGACAGGCGGGGAAGAACGTGAGGATCAGGCCGGTACGCAAGGTATGACCGGCTTCTTTTTCTTTTCCCAGAGATATTTTACAAGCGACAGTGCGAGAGACTGCAGTTTCGATCCCGGCTGTTGTAAGCGCGTAGCAGAGCGCATAAACCGGAAAAATGAGTTGATACAGACCGACTCCTTCGGCTCCAAACGTGCGGCTTAAAAAGATACGATAGAAAAATCCCATAAGTCGGCTGGCAAATCCTGTGAAAGTTAAAATGAAAGTTCCTCGAATGAGTACTTGTTTTTTGGACACGTGACAAACTCCTAAAAACATGATTTTTATATGATATTCTTATTCAAGTCTTGACAGAACAAGATAACAGTGATATTCTACAGAAGAAATAAATCCTAGTAAATTAATAGGGATTAAAAAGGTAGGAATTAAATGATAAGATAAATCATAAGCAATATTGCCAAAATATAAAGAAGGTGAGAAGTTGAAATTATCTACAAAAGGAAGATATGGACTGCGTGCAATGATTGATCTGGCGAAATACAGTGCAGAGGAACCTGTATCAATTACAAGTATATCGGACCGGCAGGGAATATCGGAACGGTATTTAGAACAACTCATGGGTCTGTTGAAAAAAAGCGGGCTGGTGAAAAGTATCCGGGGAGCCGGAGGTGGTTATATGCTGGCAAAACCATTGGGAGATATTTCTGTGGGCGATGTACTTCGCGCTTTGGAAGGAACTTTGGAACTGGTGGACTGTCCGGGGTTAATCGAAGAAGAGGGATGTAAATCGGCAGACAACTGTGTGACAAAATATGTGTGGAAACGAATCAATGACAGCATTTATCAGACAGTTGAAGAAATAAAGCTAGACCAGCTGGTAGAAGAAAGCAGAAAGATGAATTGCAATGCAGAAGAAAAAATAGAATGCAAGAGTTGAGATGGAACAGGAGGAAGAAAGATGGAACGATTGATATATTTAGATAATGCGGCAACAACGAAGACTGCCCCGGAGGTAGTAGAGGCGATGCTCCCGTATTTTACAGAGCATTATGGAAATCCCTCCAGTGTGTACGGATTTGCGGCTGCGAATAAAGAAGTTGTTGTGAGTCAGCGTGAAGTGATTGCCGGAGCCCTTGGAGCTGCACCGAACGAAATCTATTTTACAGCAGGCGGAAGTGAGTCTGATAACTGGGCATTGGTTGCTGCAGCCGAGGCGTATGGAGCGAAGGGAAAACATATTATTACAAGTAAGATTGAACATCATGCGATTTTGCATACTTGTGAATACTTGGAAAAAAGAGGATTTGAGATCACATATCTGGATGTGGATGAAAACGGTATTGTAGATCTTGCACAATTGCGTCAGGCGATTCGTGAAGATACGATCTTGATTTCTGTAATGTATGCAAATAATGAAATCGGGACGATTCAGCCAATACAGGAAATCGGAGCAATTGCCAGAGAACATGGAATTCTATTTCATACGGATGCAGTACAGGCTTTTGGTCAGATTCCGATCGATGTGGATGCGTGTCATATTGATATGCTGAGTGCCAGCGGACATAAGCTGAACGGTCCAAAGGGAATTGGATTTTTATATATAAGAAAAGGCGTGAAAATCCGGTCCTTTATTCATGGAGGCGCTCAGGAGCGAAGAAGACGTGCAGGGACAGAAAATGTTCCGGGAATTGTTGGATTTGGGAAAGCGGTAGAGCGTGCAGTAAGCACGATGGAAGAACGGACGGCAAAAGAAATTGAATTGAGAGATTATTTGATTCAACGTATTGAAGCAGAGATTCCGTTCTGCCGGCTGAATGGAGATCGGCAGAAAAGATTGCCGAATAACGTGAACTTCAGCTTTCAATTTATAGAAGGAGAGTCTCTTCTGATCATGTTAGATATGAAAGGAATCTGTGCATCAAGCGGATCGGCTTGTACATCAGGATCATTGGATCCGTCACATGTATTGCTTGCAATAGGGCTGCCGCATGAAATTGCACATGGTTCGCTCAGAATGACGCTGAATGAGGAAATCACAAAAGAAGATTTGGATTATGTAGTAGATTCTTTGAAAGAGATTATTCAAAATTTGAGAAATATGTCTCCGCTGTACGAAGATTTTATGAAAAAACAAAAATAGACTAGAAAAGATATTTAGGAGGAAAAACAATGTATACAGAAAAAGTAATGGATCATTTTCAGCATCCGCGGAATGTGGGAGAAATCGAAAATGCGAGTGGAGTAGGAACTGTAGGAAATGCAAAATGTGGAGATATCATGCGTATTTATCTGGATATCGATGAAAATCAGATTATTCAGGATGTGAAATTTAAAACCTTCGGATGTGGAGCAGCGGTTGCAACCAGCAGTATGGCAACAGAACTGGTGAAGGGAAAAACAATTTATGAAGCGCTCCAGGTAACCAATAAGGCAGTTATGGAAGCACTGGATGGACTTCCGCCGGTAAAGGTACACTGTTCTCTTCTGGCAGAAGAGGCGATTCATGCGGCACTGTGGGATTATGCAGAAAAACATGGTATTCAAATAGAAGGATTGGAAAAACCAAAGTCAGATATTCATGAAGAAGAGGAAGAAGAGGAATATTAATGAGCAAAGTAGTGGTCGGTATGTCCGGAGGAGTAGATTCTTCTGTCGCAGCATATCTGTTGAAACAACAAGGGTATGAAGTCATTGGGGTTACAATGCAGATCTGGCAGGATGCGGAGCGGATTGTAGAAGAAGAAAACGGAGGCTGTTGCGGTCTGAGTGCAGTGGAAGATGCAAGACGTGTGGCGGCGCAGCTGGAAATCCCATATTACGTTATGAATTTTAAAGATTCATTTCAAAAAAATGTAGTTGATTATTTTGTGGAAGAATATTTAAATGGAAGAACTCCGAATCCTTGTATTGCGTGTAATCGATATGTAAAATGGGAGTCATTACTTCAACGGAGTCTGTCGATCGGAGCAGATTATATTGCTACCGGGCATTATGCGAGAATTGTCAAGCTCCCGAATGGACGTTACACTTTAAGGAGATCTGCTACACTTGCAAAAGATCAGACCTATGCGTTATATAATCTGACGCAGGAACAATTGCAGCGGACGTTGATGCCGGTGGGAGAGTATTCCAAAGAGGAGATACGGAAAATTGCAGAAGACATTCAACTTCAGGTAGCAAATAAACCGGATAGTCAGGACATTTGTTTTGTACCTGATGGGGATTATGCAGGTTTTATTGAGAAAACAGCAGGAAAACAGTTGCAGAAAGGCAATTTTGTGACGGTTGACGGCACTGTTTTAGGAGAACATAAAGGTATCATTCATTATACAGTCGGCCAGAGAAAAGGATTGGGTCTTGCTTTGGGGTATCCGGCGTTTGTCCTGGAGATCCGTCCGGAAACAAATGAAGTAGTAATCGGAACACATGAGGAATCCATGGCAAAATCTCTTCGGGCCGGAAACTTAAATTTTATGTCTATAGAAGACTTGACAGAGCCGATGCGTGTTTTTACAAAAATCCGCTATAATCATAGAGGTGTATGGGCGACGATAGAGAAAACCGGAGAAGATGAAATTCTTTGTACATTTGAAGAGCCGCAGCGCGCGGTGACACCTGGACAAGCAGTGGTGTTCTATGACGGCGAGTACGTTTTAGGAGGTGGAACCATCTTATGATCACAGGAGATTTTCATATGCATACATCCTTTTCCACAGATTGTCAGTCTGATATCGAGTCAATGCTGGAAGGCGCTGTAAATAAAGGAATGAAAGTAGTCTGCGTTACCGATCATTGGGATCAGGATTTTCCGGAAAAATATGGAAAGCCGGGCGAAGTTTTGTTTCGGTTCGATCTGGACGATTATTTTCAGAAACTGGAAAAAATCAAGGCGATGTTTGCCGGGAAAGTAGATGTACGTTTTGGAATTGAACTTGGACTTCAGGCACATTTGGGAGCGGAGTATGCACGACTGATCGGGAAATATCCATTTGATTTTGTGATCGGTTCGCTGCATCTCGTAGAAGGAACAGATCCATATTACGGGGAAGTCTTTAAAAAACAGAGTGATGCTGAGGTATATCGGAAGGCATTCTGCGAAACAGCTGAAAATCTGAAATGCATAAAGGATTTTGATGTTTTGGGACATCTCGATTATATTGTGCGGTATGGAAAAGAAAAGGAAAAATTCTATACATATGAAGAAGTCCGAGATGAGATTGAAGAAATATTGAAAAATCTGATTGCAACCGGACGGGGGCTGGAAGTGAATACGGCCGGCTGGAAATATGGCCTGGAGTTTTGTCATCCTCAGCCGGAGATTATAAAACGATATCGGGAACTGGGCGGAGAGATTATTACAATCGGTTCAGATGCACATTTGCCGGAGCATGTCGGGTATGAATTTCCAAGAGCAGAAGAAGTGCTGAGACAGTGTGGATTTCGCTATTATGCACAGTTTCGCAACAGAAAACCAGAGTTTATAAAACTTTAGTATGTTTCCGATATGAAAAAATGGAAATAGGACTTGAATTTTTGTTCTTGATTTAGTACAATAATTTTAGTTGATGAATCTTTAACAAACTTTCTGTTTGTTTGGATTTCACCATAAAAGACTGTAGCAACAGTTAACATTTTTAAACTTTAGGAGGAATTAATCATGGCAGTAAAAGTAGCGATTAATGGGTTTGGACGTATTGGACGTCTTGCATTCAGACAGATGTTCGGAGCTGAGGGATTTGAAATCGTAGCAATCAACGATTTGACATCTCCAAAGATGCTTGCTCACCTGTTGAAATACGACTCTTCTCAGGGAAGATATGAACTGGCTGATAAAGTAGAAGCTGGGGAAGATTCCATCGTAGTAGACGGAAAGGAAATCAAAATCTACGCAAAAGCTAACGCAGCAGAGCTTCCATGGGGAGAAATCGGTGTAGATGTAGTTCTGGAGTGTACAGGATTCTATACATCTAAAGCAAAAGCTCAGGCACATATCGATGCTGGTGCTAAATACGTTGTTATTTCTGCTCCTGCTGGAAACGATCTGCCAACAATCGTATATAACGTTAACCACGATCAGCTGACAGCTGATGACAAGATCATCTCTGCAGCTTCTTGTACAACAAACTGTCTTGCACCGATGGCTAAGGCTCTGAACGACCTTGCACCGATCAAAACAGGTATTATGTGTACAATTCATGCTTACACAGGAGATCAGATGACTCTGGACGGACCACAGAGAAAAGGTGATCTGAGAAGATCTCGTGCAGCAGCAGTTAATATCGTACCAAACAGCACAGGTGCTGCAAAAGCAATCGGACTGGTTATTCCAGAACTGAACGGAAAACTGATCGGAGCAGCTCAGCGTGTACCTACCCCAACAGGATCTACAACAATCCTGACTGCAGTAGTTGAAGGAACAGTTACAGTTGATGAAATCAACGCAGCTATGAAAGCAGCTTCTAACGAGTCCTTCGGATACAACACAGATGAAATCGTATCCAGCGATATCGTAGGAATGAAATACGGTTCTCTGTTTGATGCTACACAGACAATGGTTCTTCCGCTTGATAACGGAACAACACAGGTACAGGTAGTTTCTTGGTATGATAACGAGAATTCTTACACAAGCCAGATGGTAAGAACAATCAAACACTTCGGAACACTTATGTAATTTAAAATAGAGAATATAAACGGATGCTTGTCCGAACATAGGCTCACACAGGGTCCGGTCTCAAAAGGACCGGATCCTATTTTTATATAATTTATTCAAAAGGGAGGCAATATTATGCTTAACAAGAAATCAGTAGATGACATCAATGTAAAAGGAAAACGTGTCCTTTGCAGATGTGACTTCAACGTGCCGTTGATTGACGGCAAAATTACAGATGAAAACCGTCTGGTAGCAGCACTTCCAACAATTAAAAAGTTAATTGCAGATGGAGGAAAAGTCATTCTTTGTTCTCATCTCGGAAAACCAAAGGGAGAGCCAAAACCGGAATTGTCTTTGGCACCGGTTGCAGTACGTCTGTCAGAACTGCTTGGACAGGAAGTGAAATTTGCAGCAGATCCGGAAGTTGTCGGACCGAATGCAAAAGCTGCTGTTGAAGCAATGAATGAAGGAGATGTTGTACTTCTTGAAAATACACGTTACAGAGCAGAAGAAACAAAGAATGGAGAAGCATTCAGCAAAGATCTGGCTTCTTTATGTGATGTGTTTGTAAATGACGCATTTGGTACAGCACATAGAGCACATTGTTCTAATGTTGGTGTAACACAGTTTGTAGATACTGCTGTTGTTGGATATTTGATGCAGAAAGAAATCGATTTCCTCGGAAATGCAGTAAACAATCCGGAAAGACCGTTTGTTGCAATTCTGGGTGGAGCAAAAGTTTCCAGTAAAATCTCTGTTATTGAAAACTTGTTGGAAAAAGTAGATACATTGATCATCGGTGGCGGAATGTCTTATACATTCAGCAAAGCACAGGGTGGTCATGTAGGAATTTCTCTTTTGGAAGAGGATTATTGTCAGTATGCACTGGACATGATCAAAAAGGCAGAAGAAAAAGGCGTAAAACTTCTTCTTCCGGTTGACAATGTAATTGCAGATGACTTCTCTAATGATGCAAATACTCAGGTAGTACGCAGCGGTGAGATTCCGGATGACTGGGAAGGACTGGATATCGGACCTGAGACAGCTAAACTGTATGCAGAAGCTGTAAAAGAAGCAAAGACTGTTGTATGGAATGGACCGATGGGCGCATTTGAGATGCCGAAGTTTGCTGCTGGTACTGAGGCAGTTGCAAAAGCACTGGCAGACACAGATGCTGTTACAATTATCGGTGGTGGAGATTCTGCAGCAGCAGTAAATCAGCTTGGATATGGTGATAAGATGACTCATATCTCTACAGGTGGCGGAGCTTCTCTGGAATTTTTGGAAGGCAAAGAGCTGCCGGGCGTTGCAGCAGCAAATGATAAATAAGAATCTTAGCTGAACATACCCGTTTATATTATAAACATACGAAAGATATATAGAAATATATAGAATAAATAAGGAGACCATGATCATGGCAAGAAAAAAAATTATCGCAGGTAACTGGAAAATGAATAAAACTCCAAGTGAGGCAGTCGCACTTGTTGAAGAATTAAAACCACTGGTTGCAAATGAAGAAGTAGATGTCGTATTTTGTGTACCGGCAATTGACATTGTACCGGTTGTAGAAGCAGTAAAAGGAAGCAACATTCAGGTAGGTGCTGAGAATATGTATTTTGAAGAGAGTGGAGCTTACACAGGTGAGATCGCTCCGAATATGCTTGTAGATGCAGGTGTAAAATATGTAGTTCTCGGTCATTCTGAAAGAAGAGAATACTTTGGAGAGACAAATGAAGATGTAAATAAAAAAGTTCTGAAAGCTCTTGAGCATGGAATTACACCAATTATGTGCTGTGGAGAAACACTGGAGCAGAGAGAACAGGGAGTAACAATGGACTTTATCCGTCAGCAGGTGAAGGTTGGATTCCAGAATGTTACAGCAGATCAGGCAAAAGTTTCTGTGATTGCTTATGAGCCAATCTGGGCAATCGGAACAGGTAAAACAGCTACTACAGAGCAGGCTGAAGAAGTGTGCGCAGGCATTCGTGCATGTATTGCTGAGATGTATGACGAGGCAACAGCTGAAGCTATCCGCATTCAGTACGGCGGATCTGTAAATGCAGGTAATGCAGCAGAACTGTTCGCTCAGGCTGATATTGATGGAGGTCTTGTTGGTGGGGCATCCCTGAAAGCTGACTTTGGTAAGATCGTAAATTACAAATAAGTCGAATGAAGTCGAATTAGGCAGTCGTGGGGGGCTTTTTTGTGAGCTCTCCACGATTTTTTGAGAAGGAGAATAATATAATGAGCAAAAAACCAACCGTATTAATGATTCTGGACGGATATGGATTGAATGAAAATGCAAAGGGCAATGCTGTAGCAGAAGGTAAGACACCGGTTATGGATCGTCTGATGAAAGAATATCCGTTTGTGAAGGGAAATGCAAGTGGAATGGCAGTAGGACTTCCGGATGGACAGATGGGAAATTCTGAAGTTGGACATTTGAACATGGGTGCGGGAAGAATTGTTTATCAGGATTTGACAAAGATTACAAAAGCGATTCAAGATGGTGATTTTTTTGAGAACAAAGCGCTGCTTGCCGCATGTGAAAATGTTAAAAAACATGACAGTGCTCTTCACATGATGGGATTGATGTCAGATGGTGGTGTACACAGTCATATTGATCATGTTGCTGGTCTTTTGGAACTGGCAAAGAAACAGGGAATTGAAAAGGTATTTGTACATTGTTTCCTGGATGGTCGTGATACTCCGCCGGCATCAGGCAAGGAATATGTTGAAAAACTGGAAGCAAAAATGGCAGAAATCGGAGTAGGACAGGTAGCCAGTGTTGCTGGCCGTTACTATGCGATGGATAGAGATAATCGCTGGGATCGTGTGGAAAAAGCATATCGTGCGCTCGTGTTTGGAGAAGGCGAGACAGCTGAGTCTGCACCGGCAGGAATCCAGGCATCTTATGATCAGGAGGTTACAGATGAATTCGTGCTCCCGACTGTAGTAGTGAAAGATGGAGCGCCGCTTGCAACGATCAAAGAAAATGATTCTGTTATTTTCTACAATTTCCGTCCGGACCGGGCAAGAGAAATCACAAGAACTTTCTGTGATGATGAGTTTAATGGATTTGATAGAGGCGAAAGAGTAAAGACAACATTTGTTTGCTTTACAGAATATGATGTTACAATTGAGAATAAGCTGGTTGCATTTGTGAAAGAGGAAATTACGAACACATTTGGAGAATTTCTTGCTAAGAATGGTTTGAAACAGGCACGTATTGCAGAAACAGAGAAGTATGCACATGTTACATTCTTCTTCAACGGCGGTGTGGAAGAGCCAAATGAGGGAGAAGATCGGATCCTTGTTAAATCTCCGAAGGTTGCAACATATGATCTGCAGCCGGAAATGAGCGCTTTTGAAGTGTGCGATAAGCTGACAGAAGCAATTCGCTCTGCAAAATACGATGTAATTATTATCAATTTTGCAAATCCGGATATGGTAGGACATACAGGCGTGGAAAGTGCGGCAATTAAAGCGATTGAAGCAGTGGATGAGTGCGTAGGCAAAACTGTGGATGCAATCAAAGAAGTGGGCGGACAGATGTTTATCTGTGCAGACCATGGAAATGCGGAGCAGTTGATTGATGATACAACGGGTGAACCGTTCACAGCACATACGACAAATCCGGTTCCGTTTATTCTTGTAAATGCAGATCCTGCATATAAGCTCAGAGAGGGTGGATGTCTGGCAGACATAGCTCCGACTCTGATTGAGTTGATGGGAATGGAGCAGCCTGCAGAAATGACAGGGAAATCCTTGCTTGTGAAATAAGTAAAAAAAGACAGATAGAAATCAGCCGCGCAAAGGTGCCGGATTCCGCAAAGGAATGCTGCAGTCTTGCGCGGTTTTTCTTGTTTTGAGAAAACAAATGTTGAAATTTGAGAAAATAAATGTTGAAATTGAGGGGGCTGTGTTATATATTTATTTAGGTAAAGTGCGAAAGTGTCTTGCTGATAGGGAAAACGGTCAGTTTTAATATAGAGAAGGAGATATAAGGCAATGAAAAAGAAACCTTTTGTGACAAAAGAACAGTTGGATGAAATTGTAAAAACGTATCCAACTCCGTTTCATTTATATGATGAAACGGGGATTCGGGAAAATGTAAAAGCGCTGAAAGAGGCATTTTCATGGAATCCGGGATTTAAAGAATATTTTGCGGTGAAAGCAACGCCGAATCCGTATTTGATCCAGATTTTGCGGGAGTATGGCTGCGGCTGTGACTGTTCTTCCTATACCGAATTGATGTTGTCAGAGGCAATCGGTGCTGTAGGAAATGATATTATGTTTTCCTCTAATGAGACTCCGGCGGAGGAATTTGTTTATGCAGATCAGTTAGGAGCAATCATCAATCTGGATGATTTTACACATATTGATTTTCTGGAACGGGCAATCGGACATATACCGGAGACGATTAGCTGTCGATATAATCCGGGTGGATTATTTAAGATCAGCAATGACATCATGGACAATCCCGGAGATTCGAAATATGGCATGACAACAGAGCAGATCACAGAAGCGTTCCGGGTGTTAAAGAAAAAAGGTGCGAAGGAATTTGGAATTCATGCATTTCTTGCCAGCAATACAGTGACAAATGATTATTACCCGATGCTTGCCAAAGTGTTGTTTGAACAAGCAGTGAAACTGCAGAGAGAGACTGGTGTGCATATTAAATTTATCAATCTTTCCGGTGGAATTGGAATCCCATATACACCAGATCAAGAACCAAATGATATTCGGGTAATCGGAGACGGAGTACGCAGAGTTTATGAGGAGGTACTTGTTCCGGCTGGTATGGGAGATGTTGAGATTTATACAGAACTCGGACGGTTTATGATGGGACCGTACGGGTGTCTGGTAACAACAGCAATCCATGAGAAACATACGTATAAAGAATATATTGGCGTAGATGCGTGTGCTGTGAATTTGATGCGGCCGGCCATGTATGGAGCATACCATCATGTAACTGTAATGGGAAAAGAAGAACAGCCATGCGATCATAAGTATGATGTGGTTGGTTCTTTGTGCGAAAATAATGATAAGTTTGCAATAGACCGGATGCTCCCGCAGATTGATATGGGAGATTACATTGTCATTCACGATACCGGAGCACATGGATTTTCTATGGGATACAGTTACAATGGAAAATTAAAGTCTGCAGAACTGCTTTTAAAGGAAGATGGAAGTGTGCAGCAGATTCGTCGTGCGGAAACACCGGCAGATTATTTTGCTACATTTGATTGCTTTGAAATTGGTGAAAAATTGTTAAATTTAAAAAATGGTCAAAAAAAGTAAAATAAAAAGAAAAAAAGCTTGCAATCTCTTTGAGGTTATGATATTATTAAAAACGGTTTGAGGAACAGATAATCAAGCCGTAAGCGGATGTGGCGGAATGGCAGACGCACAAG
>CAJKWK010000054.1 GCA_905203555.1 uncultured Lachnospiraceae bacterium | reverse complement strand
TGGTGCTTTAGACAGACATATCCATTTTTCAATTACACTTTGCGGAAACTCAAGGATAGTTATTGAATATGTATTTTAAAGGAGAGGAAATACCGAAAACGGTACGTACCTCTCCTTTTGGCTTACATCCATCTTATCTTCGTAAAAGATATTCTTTCAATTGTTTTACGTCTGTTTCCCGGAAATACGGAATCTCTTGTGTGGTGTTAAGAGCAGATGCTAACAGATACAAGGTTCCTTTTTGGATTCCCAGATGTTTTGTAAGGAAATTTTGTTCCAGTTGGATATATTGAATCTTTTCATAGCTTAAAATGGTAAATCGTTTTGTTAAGCTGCCTTTTACAAGAATCAAATGTTGTTCTGTCACAGAGGTACCTGCCGTACGGCTCTTAAAAATCAGATACAGCAGGATCCATATACTGATGCCGATAACGCTGAACCAAATAACCCAGGTTTGTTTTGGAAACAGCGAAATGCCGAGAAGTGCAGCGGCAATTGCGCAAAAGGCATAAATTATATAGGAAATAATCCATACATACCAGACTGAGGTTGGCTGTAGTTTTACAGGCTGATCCATTGCATCTGCAAATTCCGGCAGAAGTATTCTAAGACGTTCCCGAAGTCGGCTGCGTTTGTCGTACAATAGCAAAAATGCTTTTTGTTCAGACTCATCATCGCCCATGCCGACATTGATGATTTCTGCCATATATCGTCCGGTGATTCTTGAAAAAGGAGACTGTGTCAGTTTCAGTGCATTGATTTTATCTACCGGAATTGTATAGTTCACTTTTTTGAAAAAGCCATAGCGGATATAGATGCGGTCATCCATTCTGCATACCCGAAAATTGTAGTAACGGATAAATCCCTTTATGATATCCCACAGTGCGGAGAAAAATAGGATACCAACCATCAAAAGTGCTGTCAGGATTTCCCATATTCCTTTTCCGCTGATTCCCTGTTGGAAGGTGTCGAAGGCTGTTTGTCCGGCAATGGTGATTGTTCCGATTACAACCAGAAGGGAGAACAAATTGATGGAAAAGATTCCATGGATCAGCATGTCTCCCAATCCAAGGGCAATTTCATTTTCTGCTGCATTTGCTGAACCATCGAAATTCGACGGTGAATAAGAAGAGTCAGCAGTGTTATCAGCAGAGATAGGAGGCGGATTTATGCCGGTGCTTTGGCGCATCAGTTCCATCAGATAGGCGCGGAATTTTTCGGCATCCGCCTTTTTCAAAACAATCTTTACATCGGTTTTATCAGCTGTACTAAGCGTGTTGGTATCCAGTTTTAACTTGCAGGTCCCAAGAATCATTTCAAACAAGTTCTGTTCTGTATTTACATTGGAAATATTCTGGATTCCGATGGTATGTTTCTTTTTGTTCAAGGTATTTCGTTCTAATATAAGCGTGTTGTTCTGAATCGAAATATAGGTTTTTGACCAGACAACAAGCTGCCAGGCGATGATGAAAATAAGTAACCCTGCTGCAGCGAGACAAATCAGAATCAGAAGTTGTATGTCTTTGGAAGTCAATTCTGTTAAGTCCAGATTTTTTTTCTTTATTTCCTGAAAATTTTGTATGAAACCGGTACCTGCCATGATTAAGAGAAAAATCATAACACTTCCCATCTGTTCAAAAATAATGGAAATGTGATTGCGGAAACGAATGTTATTTTCCATATTGTTCCTCCCGTTGTGCAACTACAATTTCATTGATGCGTACCTGAAGACGTTCAGCAATCTGCTCGGCTTTTTCTTCTTCCAGAAAACGAATCGTCACATCTCCTCCGGCTGTTGTTACAATGACCTTGGCAACGTGAAAGAATTGGTCAATGGGACCTTTGACGGTCTGGAGTTTGTGAATACGTTCAATGGGAACAATCTGCCGTTTTACAAAAAGATAGCCTTCTTTAATATCGATACATTCCTCGTCAATGCTATAGCGGTAACGATGATAGCGGAAATACGGACTGATCAGTATATCAAACAAAGTCAGAATAGCCAGCACCAGACAAATCCATTTGCCGATTATAATATTCGAAGGAAACAGCCAGAAATAACAGACGGCTCCCAGTATAACGAAAATGACTGCGCCGCTGACGAGGCCGGCAGTGTACATACAATAGAGCGCATTTTTCGATAATTTTTCATAGTGCATAACAAATCCTCCTTTTTAAGTTCGTAATGTTTAGATTATATGGAATGCAAGTATTATAGCATAAATCTTCTTTTTATTGACGAATACTTTGAACAATCGTATACTTTAAAATAAGAACATTCTTATTAAGATTAAGAAGTATAACTAATCAATCAAACGCATTAAAAAGAGAATAAGAATAATAGATGTCGAGGTGAAGGAATATGAAAACAGTGATTAAAAATGGAATGGTTGTGACATCGGGCAGCAGTTTTCCGGCAGATATTCTGATTGAAGGGGAGAAGATCCAAAGCATCGGAACCATCGGGAAAGAACTGTATGAGCAGATGGAAGATGTACAGATTATTGATGCCGCGGGGAAATATGTATTTCCGGGAGCGGTAGACGTACATACACACATGGATCTGGATGTGGGAATTTCCCGGGCGGTAGATGATTTCTATGATGGAACGGTTGCGGCAGCGTGCGGCGGCACGACATCCATCGTAGATCACATGGCATTTGGACCGGCTGGGATTCCACTTCATTACATGTTTCATGAGTATGAAAAACTTGCCGGTGGAAAGGCAGTGATTGATTATGGTTTCCATGGAACGATGCAGCATTTGGATGATGATATTTTGGCAGAATTAGAGACCATGATGGCGGACGGAATCCCAAGTGTAAAGTTGTATATGACGTATAATTACAAGATGAATGATGCGGAAATCTTACAGACATTGCGTAAGATGAAAGAAATTCATGGCATTACCGCATTTCATTGTGAGAATCATGAAGTGACTGAATTTTTGAAAAAGGAGAATCGAGAGAAGGGGAATCTGGCTCCTATTTATCATGCGAAGAGCAGACCGAATGCAGTAGAGGCAGAGGCGGTAGAAAGAGTTCTGCGATTGGCAAGAATGGCAGGAGATGCGCCTGTATACATTGTACATTTGTCTTGCAAAGAAAGTCTTGAGGCAGTGCGGGCGGCGAGAAAAGAGGGGCAGAAAAATATTTTTGTAGAAACCTGCCCGCAGTATCTGACATTGACAGAGGAACGATATCTGGACGAAGACGGACTGAAATATATTATGTCTCCGCCGCTGCGTACACAGGAAGATTGCGATGCACTATGGGAAGGAATTGCAGATGGTTCCATTCAAGTTGTTGCAACAGACCATTGTCCATTTAATTATGGGAAGGAAAAGCAGATGGGCAAGGATGATTTTACTTGCTGTCCGAACGGAGCTCCGGGAGTGGAGGAGAGATTTTCTGTTTTATTCTCTGAAGGAGTAAAAAAAGGACGGATTACATTACAACAACTTGTTCAGGTTGCTTGTACGAATCCTTGTAAAATTTATGGGCTTGCACCAGAAAAAGGAGATCTTTTTCCGGGAGCGGATGCAGATTTAATTATTGTTAATCCGGATAAGAATTATGTACTGACCCATGATAGAATGCATGGAGCAGTTGATTATACAATGTATGAAGGAAAAGAAATACAAGGTGAAATCGAACTCGTTATGCAAAGAGGAAATATATTGGTTAAAGAAAATCAATTTATAGGAAAGAAAGGTGACGGTAGATTTCTTCATAGAAAACCTTGTAGTATAGTGGAGTAGGAGTAAACAAGATGAAATATGATTTTAGTACAATTATGGACAGAAAGGGAAAGGATTCAATTGCTGTAGACACTATTCCGTTTCCAAACGCGAAGATCCGAGATGGATTCGATAGAATTCCTATGTGGGTGGCAGACATGAATTTCCAAACTGCTCCTTCAATACCTGAGGCTGTGATTGAACGGACAAAGCATACGGCATATGGTTATTTTACTCCACGAAAAGAGTATTATGATGCGATTATTGACTGGCAGCAGACGAGAAATAACGTATTAGGATTGACGGAAGAATGTATAGGATATGAGAACGGAGTTTTAGGTGGTGTTATAAGTGCACTTAATGTATTTTGTTCCAGAGGAGATAAGGTATTGCTCCATGCACCAACCTATATTGGATTTTCTCATAGTCTGGAAAATAACGGATATCAAATTATTCACAGCCCTCTTAGACAGGATGAAAAAGGGGTATGGAGAATGGATTTTGCCGATATGGAACAGAAGTTAAAAGAAGAAAAGATCCACGCAGCGATTTTTTGTTCTCCGCATAATCCATGTGGACGGGTATGGGAACGCTGGGAAATCGAACAGGCAATGGAACTATATCGAAAATATAACGTCATGGTAGTTGCTGATGAAATCTGGTCAGATATTGTTATGCCGGGGCATAAACATCTTCCGACACAAAGTATTTCGGAAGATGCAAAAATGCGGACGGTAGCTCTGTATGCGCCATCTAAAACATTTAATTTAGCTGGATTGGTAGGCAGTTACCATATTATATATAATCCGATATGGAGAGACAGGATTCGAAAAGAATCTTCGCTCAGCCATTACAATAATATGAATGTTCTTTCTATGCATGCGCTGATTGGTGCGTATTCACAGACCGGAAAAGAGTGGGTGGAAGAGCTGTGCGAAGTATTAAATGAAAATATCAATTATGCATGGAATTATATTCAAACAAAGTTTGAAGGCGTGTCAGCAGCTCGACCGGAAGGAACATATATGTTATTGCTGGATTGTCAAAAGTGGTGTGAAAAGCATGACAAAACCATGGATGAATTGCAGAGAGCCGGTGTTGAAGTAGGAGTAATCTGGCAGGACGGAAGACCTTTTTACAGTCCTTATGGAATTCGAATGAATCTTGCATTGCCGAAAGCATTGGTAGAAGAAGCATTTGACAGATTAGATCGATATGTGTTCAATGTTAAATCTTTGTAAAATCAGAGTTAAATCATCGAAAATCCGGTTTAAGTCGTTGTAAAGATATGATAAACTGAGTCCCGCAGGTTCAAGATAGCCTGCGGGACTTTATGTAAAATCATATATGAATAACAGGAGAAAAAGAAATGGGGATAAGTGATATTTTATCTTTACTCGGTGGTTTGGCGCTGTTTTTGTATGGAATGCAAATGATGAGCAATGGTCTGGAAGCAGCAGCCGGAAACAAAATGAAACAGATTTTGGAAAAATTGACCTCGAATCGATTTAAGGCAGTACTTGTAGGAGCTGCAATTACCGCAGTGATCCAATCCTCTTCGGCTACAACCGTAATGGTGGTAGGATTCGTTAACTCGGGATTGATGACTTTGAATCAGGCAGTTTGGATCATCATGGGAGCCAATATCGGAACCACGATCACAGGACAGTTGATTGCGTTGGATATGGGCGCAATTGCACCATTGATCGCATTTTTAGGTGTAGCATGCATTATGTTTATGAAGAGTGAACGGGCACGTCATATTGCAGGTATCTTTGCAGGACTTGGAGTGCTTTTTATCGGAATGGACATGATGAGCGCGTCCATGGCACCGCTGCGGGATTCCGAGATGTTTATGAGCTTTATGACAAACTTTTCTAATCCGTTGATTGGTATTTTAGTGGGAGCCGTCTTTACAGCAGTGATTCAGTCTTCTTCTGCATCTGTAGGTATTTTGCAGGCGCTCGCTGCAACAGGAATGATTCCGTTGTCCAGCGCAGTGTATGTGTTGTTTGGTCAGAATATCGGTACTTGTATCACAGCGGTTCTCGCATCCATTGGTACTAAGACAAATGCAAAGAGAACAACGGTAATTCATTTGTCCTTTAATATCATTGGAACGACTATTTTTACAATTTTGTGTATGGTGACACCGTTTGTCAGCTGGATGGAAGCCCTCAATGCAGATCCGGTAGCGCAGATTGCAAATACGCATACCGTATTTAACATTGTAACAACGTTATTATTACTTCCATTCGGTAATCTTCTGGCAGAATTTGCAACCAAGATTTTACCAGAAAATGACAAGGAAGAAGAAACGATACAGAAATTAATGTATATCCGACCGTTCGAAAGCAATTATCCGGTAGGTCATACGGCAGTAGTTCTTTCTCAGATTGAGAGAGAGGTTGGCCGTATGATGGAAAAAGTAAAGAAAAATGTAGAAGAGAGTTATGATGCAGTTCTTTCCGGAAAAACAGATGCCTTGGAAGAGATTGAAAACAGAGAAGATTATATTGATTATCTGAATGGAGAAATCGCAAGATATATTGTAGGGCTGATGTCTGTGGAAATGACAGAACAGGACAGCCGGAGCATCAACAGTTATTACATGATGATCAGCAATATTGAGCGCATCGGCGATCATGCCATGAACGTTGCAGAATATACAAAATTCATGAAGAAATGGGATGTTAAACTGACAGCGGAAGCGAAAGAAGAAGTTGAGAAAATGAAAGAAATCAGTGTTCAGACGCTGAGTGCATTGAAATTCTCAGAGCCGGGAGATGCAAAGCAGATTCTTGAAAAGGTAGGAGCTGGTGAAGAAGCCATCGATGCAATGCAGAAAAAATATCTGAAGCAACAGATTAAGCGTGCGAAAAAAGGAGATTGCAAAGCAGAGGCAGGAATTATGTTCTCTGAGCTTTTGACAGACTTTGAACGAATCGGTGATTATGCCTTGAACGTGGCGCAGTTGTATTATGAGATGATGTAATTTGAAATGTAATCTCAAATGAAATCTGAGAGTAAGCTGAATGAATGTTGAATGAATTGGGCAGACGTGCGGAATAGGCGTGACAGAAAAACAGAATTATGATATAAATATGAGGGGAGTCCTTTCTGGGATTCCCCTCATACTTTTTTGACAAGGAGACGAACAATGCAATTATATGCAGCACCATTGGAAGGAATTACCGGATATGTATTCCGAAATGCCTTTTGCAAATGTTTTGACAATGTAGATAAATATTTTATTCCGTTTATTCAGCCAAATCAGAAGGGACATTTTAGTTCCCGGGAAAAACAGGATGTGAAACCGGAAAATAATCAAGGAATGTATGCAGTGCCACAGATTCTGACCAATTCGTCAGAAGATTTTCTGTGCACCGCATGGAAACTTCAGACGGCTTATGGATATAGGGAAATCAACCTGAATCTGGGGTGCCCTTCCAAAACTGTGATTTCAAAAAAGAGAGGTTCCGGATTTTTAGCATATCCCGATGAATTGGAACGTTTTTTGGAAGAAATTTTTGAGAAGGCTGAGATTGAGATTTCGATTAAAACGAGAATCGGAAAAGAAAGTCCGGAGGAATTTGCAAACATCATCGAGATATATAATCGTTTCCCGGTAAAGGAATTAATTATCCATCCGAGAGTGCAGACTGATTTTTATAAAAATAGCCCAAATTTAGATGTATTTCAAGCAGCAATGGAAAGCGCTAAAATGCCAGTATGTTACAATGGAGATATTTTTTCGATAGAAGATTACGAACGCTTTACAGAACGTTTTCCACAAGTGGATCGTATTATGCTGGGCAGAGGGCTTTTGAAGAATCCGGGGCTGACAAGACAGATCCGGCAGCAGATCGTACTTGATAAAGAGACTTTAAAACAATTTCATGACTATCTTTATGAGGGGTACTGTCAAGTATTGTCCGGAGACAGAACCATTTTGTTTAAGATGAAAGAACTATGGGGATTTCTTGCACCGGCGTTTACTTCGTATGAAAAATATGCAAAAAAAATTAAAAAAGCAGAAAAATTATGGGTATATGAAGAAATAGTAGAGAAATTATTTATGGAACAGCAATTGATTGTTGACAAAAAAGATATGAATTGCTAGTATGGTGATATGGTAATACCTTATATGGATTTGGGGAGAAAAACTTATGGAAATACAGTCTATAACGAATGCAAATTTGAGTACCATGGCAAAGGAACAACTTTATCGGTATATTCGGAGCATGGATTTAAATGAGAGCACGAAATTACCGCCGGAGAATGAACTTGGGGTAAAGCTTGGAGTAAGCAGAGTTACGGTGCGGCGTGCATTGGATGAATTGGAAAGAGAAGGTATCGTCATAAGAATTCATGGAAGAGGAACTTTTGTAAATCCTGAGGCTTTAAAAATTCAGGTGAATCTGATGCCGGGAGAGGAATTTACTAGGCTGATTGAAAAGTGTGGATATCAGGCATCTTTTGAAATTAAGGATATCCGACGTAAAAAATCAGATAAAAAAACGGCACAGCTGTTGGGAATGGAGCCGGGAGAAGAGATTTACGAGATAGAAAAGTTGTATTTTGCAGATAAACATCCTGCAATTATCAGTATTGATTCTTTTGCCTGCAGTCTGATAGGAATTGAACTGACCAAAGAAGTTATGGAAAGAAAGTCAGTGTTTGATATCTTGCATCAGTATGGTGGATGTTTTATTGCAAGAGACAAGATATCTATTAGAACGATGAACCGTAAAGAGATGGAAAAAAATACACTGTGCGGAAAAGATATGGAATGTGATAGTATTTTGGTCTTTTACGGAGAAAATTATAATCAAGAGAATAAGCTCGTGATGCTCGATCAGGAATATTATGATACGGAATACGTAAAATTTAGTTTGATGAGAGTAAAAAATGTAAAAAATACTGAATGATAAAAGAGAAGTTGTGTAACTTCTTTTTTATAGAATTAAAAAAAGGTAATACCATAATACCAAAAGAAGAAAGGAGAAAGGTTATGGAAGCAAAGTTGAACCAGATATTTCATCTGAAAGAGAGGGGGACCAACGTAAGGACAGAGGTGTTGGCAGGATTAACTACATTTTTAACGTGTGTATATATAGTTGCTGTGAATCCGGGAATTTTGGCAGCAGCAGGTATGGACACTAAGGCAGTGTTTTGGGCAACAGCACTCTCTGCGGCAATTGCATGTATTTGGATTGGTGTATGGGCAAATCTGCCATTTGCTCTGGCTCCTGCGATGGGATTAAATGCATATTTTGCATATTATGTCTGTAATACATTGGGCCTTCCATGGCAAAATGCATTAGCATGTGTAGCGATATCTGGTGTATTATTTATGTTATTAAGCGTTTTTAGGGTACAGCAAAAAATTGTGGATGCAATGCCTGATTGTATTAAACATTCGGTAGGAGCAGGAATTGGTTTCTTTATTGCATTTACAGGACTTATGCAAGCAGGAATTATTCAAAAATCAGAGGATACACTTTTAACATTAGGAGACTTGTCAAATCCAGGAGCGCTTCTTGCTCTTTTTGGAATTTTTCTGACAGCAATTCTGGTAATCAAACGGGTGCGTGGAGCTATGTTGATTGGAATTATGGTGGTTACTATACTCGGAATGATTGTAAAAAATCCAGAGACTGGTGCAGCGTACACGATGATTCCGGAAAGTATTTTTTCTTTTGAAAATCCGGTAACAGCTATGGCACCAACTTTTGGAAAATTAACAATAAAAGGGATGTTTTCCGGTGCACCGGAAATGGTACTGGGAGTTGTTTTTGCTATTATAAGTTTCTTGTTTGTAGATTTATTTGATAGTATAGGTGTACTTCTAGGGGTATCGTCGAAAGCAGGTTTGGTGGATGAACAAGGGAATATCCCGTTTGCCGGAAAGGCTCTGTTTGTATCTGCCGGAGGGGCAGCTGTTGGTGCAGTTTTAGGAACGAATACAGTTACAATTTATGGAGCAGAGAGTGCTACTGGAATTTCGGAAGGCGGACGAACAGGATTGACTGCATGTGTGACAGGATTCTTCTTTATTTTAACATTATTTTTCTCACCACTGTTTTTGATGATTCCGTCTGTTGCTACAGCTCCAGCGTTGGTTATGGTTGGGATTTTTATGATTGAACCTTTACGAAAACTACCATTGGAAGATGTATCGATTGCCTTACCTGTTTTCTTGACTGTAGCATTTATGCCGTTCACCTATAACATTGCATATGGAATTTTATTTGGATTGATTGGGTATACAATTGGACAGATTGCAGCTGGAAAAGGAAAGCAGATTACAAAAACGGTGTGGGTATTAACGATTATTTTTGTTGTCTATTTATTGTTAGATATTATATTGTAAGGAGATGATAAAAATGAGAACATTTGAAGAAATAAAGAATACAATCGAAGCCGGACTTGGGAAATATGCTTGCGATTTAAAAATCGAAAATATAAAATTAGTAAATGTTTTTTCTGGAGAAGTATATAAGACGGATATTTATATCAAAAATAAACGTATTGTATCAATTGATCCATCAGCTGATTTAGACGCAAAAGAAATAATTGATGGAAAGGGAAGATATGCACTTCCGGGACTTATTGATGCACATATGCATTTTGAATCTACGATGCTTTCACCAGAGGCTTTAGCATCTGTTGTTGTTCCGCAAGGAACGACAACTCTGTGTGCGGATTTGATGGAAATTGCAAATGTTGCAGGTGAAAAGGGATTACGGGCAATGCTCCAGTCAATGAGCCGTTTACCATATAGAATGTTGATTGAAGTTTCGTCCAGAGTTCCAACTGCTCCGGGGCTTGAAACTACCGGTGCTGTGCTTGGCGCAGAAGAGGTGGCTCAGATTATGGATTGGGAAGAAAGTGTAAGTTTAGGAGAACTTGATCCGTCCAAAATATTGTTTGTTAAGGATGAGTATATACATAAAATAGCAGATACTCTTTCCAGAAGAAAGCTTGTAAATGGTCATGCAATTGGTCGTCTTGGTCAGGAATTAAATGTATATGCTTCATCTGGAATTTCAGATGATCATGAATGTGTTAATGTAAATGAAATGATAGAACGCTTGAAAGTCGGTATGAAAGTGTTTATCAGAGAGGGAAGCAGCGAACGGAATGTCGATGAATTAATTAAAGGTGTACTTGAGAAAAATTTGGATACATCAAATTTGATGTTTTGCACTGATGATAAGCATGCAAGAGAAATTCAAGTAGAGGGGCATATCAATTATAATGTATCAAGAGCAATAGAGTTGGGATTAGATCCGATGAAATCTGTGCAGATGGCAACAGTAAATACTGCAAAACATTTCCGGATGGAAGATGAAATCGGAAGTATTACACCGGGAAGACTGGCAGATATAATTTTAGTAGAAGATTGGCATAATATGAAACCGGATATGGTCATATTTGAAGGGAACGTAGTAGCGCAGAACGGAGAATTGGTGAAAGAGTGTAAGGTTGAGGATTATCCGGATTGGTTGAAACATACAGTGGTATTAAAAAAGCCGGTGACACCGGAATCTTTTGAAGTTCCGTCAAAAAAGATAGAAGGTACAACAAAAATACATGTGATAGAGATGATTTCAAGACAGATTATTAATAACCATATCATAAAGGAAGTATCAGTAAAAAATGGTTTGATTCAGACAGAAGTAGATCATGATATTCTAAAACTTGCGGTTGTCGAGCGATATGGAAAAAACGGAAATATCGGAATCGGATTTGTGCAGGGATTCGAGTTGAAAAAAGGAGCACTGGCTTACTCAATGTCACATGATCATCATAATATAGTAGTAGTAGGAACAAATGATGAAGATATGGCATTGGCAGTGAACGAAGTAGTACGTTTGAATGGAGGATTATCAGTTGCATGCGATGGAAAAATCCTGAACAGTATGGAGCTTCCTATCGGTGGGTTGATGAGTGAAAAATCGGCAGAGGAAGTGATGGCACAGTTGGATGTTTTAAACGAAAATGCAAAAAAATTAGGATGCAATATGGATGCTCCATTTATGTCATTGAGCTTTATCTCCCTTCCTACAGTACCGGAATTGGGGTTGACAGATAAAGGACTTGTTGATGTATTGGCACATCAATTAATTGAATTAGAGGTTGAATAAATTAAGATTGTTAGGTCAAAAAGGGCAGAGGAAATATTTTCTTTCTGCCCTTTTAAAGTTTTTTATAAAATGCTATACTAATTTTACATGTGAAATAGAAAAAAGAGAGGTTATTTGAATGGATATTTTTGATTTGAACACATATGAAGTCATTCAGACAGAGGATTTATCAGATTTAAAATCCAAAGGATATTTATTAAAACATAAAAAGAGTGGAGCTCGTGTTCTTCTTATGGAAAATGACGATGAGAACAAGGTGTTTTCCATTGGATTCCGTACGCCGCCGTCAGACAGTACCGGGGTGCCGCACATCATGGAACATTCGGTGCTCTGTGGATCAAAAGATTTTCCGGTGAAGGATCCGTTTGTAGAGCTGGTAAAAGGCTCTTTGAATACATTTTTGAATGCCATGACATATCCGGATAAGACGGTATACCCGGTAGCGAGCTGCAATGATAAGGATTTTCAGAATCTGATGCATGTGTATATGGATGCAGTTTTCTATCCGAATATTTATGATCATGATGAGATTTTCCGGCAGGAAGGCTGGAGTTACAAGCTGGATGATCCAGATGGGAAATTAGAATATAACGGTGTTGTATATAATGAGATGAAAGGAGCGTTTTCTTCTCCGGAAGGGGTGCTGGATCGAGTGATCCTCAATTCTCTGTTTCCGGATACTTCTTATGCCAATGAATCCGGTGGAGATCCGGAGGTGATTCCGGAATTGACCTATGAACAGTTTCTGGATTTTCATCGTAAATATTACCATCCGTCCAACAGTTATATTTATCTCTATGGTGATATGGATATGGCTGAAAAACTAGACTGGCTGGATAAGGAATATCTGAGTGCTTTTGAAGAGCAGCCGGTAGATTCCGAGATCCGTTTTCAGAAACCGTTTGAAAACGTAGTGGAATTGGAGAAAACATACTCCATTTCCAGTGAGGAATCTGAGGAAGAGAATACCTATCTTTCTTATAATAAAGTAATTGCGACCAGTTTGGACGAGAAATTGTATCAAGCATTTCAGATACTGGACTATGCATTGTTGTCTGCACCGGGAGCACCGCTGAAAAAAGCGCTTGTAGATGTGGGAATCGGAAAAGATATTATGGGTTCCTATGACAATGGAATTTATCAGCCGATATTTTCTGTAATCGCAAAAAATGCGGAGCCGGATCAGAAAGAAGCATTTATTGCAGTGATTGAAAATACACTGCACGATATCGTGAAGAACGGAATTGACAAAAAAGCATTGGAGGCGGGAATTAATTATCATGAATTTCGTTTCCGGGAAGCAGACTTTGGCAATTATCCGAAGGGATTGATGTATGGATTGGAAATGTTTGACAGCTGGCTCTATGATGAGACGAAGCCGTTTATTCATATGCAGGCGATTCCTACATTTGAATTTTTGAAAGAGCAGGTGGGAACCGGATATTTTGAAAATCTGATTCAGACGTGGATTCTTGACAATCCTCATGGTTCTATTGTGATGGTAAAACCGGAGAAAGGCCGGACTGCAAGAATGGATCGTGAACTGGATGAGAAACTGCAGGCATATAAAAATTCGCTGAGTCGGGAAGAGCAGGAGAAATTGGTGCAGAATACAAAGGAACTGATCGCATATCAAGAATCAGAGGATTCGATCGAAGATATGGAGAAGATTCCGGTGTTGAAAAGAGAAGACATTTCTCGGGAAATTGCGCCAATCTACAATGAAGAGCGGATGTGCGACGGGGTCCCTCTGGTGCACCACAATGTGGAGACAAATGGAATTGGATATGTAACATTGATGTTTGATTTATCCGGTGTGCCGGAAGAAGAACTTCCTTATGTAGGAATGCTGCAGGCGGTGTTGGGAATCATTGATACAACACATTATGATTATGGAGAGTTATTTAATGAAATCAATGTGCATACCGGTGGAATCGGCACTTCTCTGGAATTGTATCCGGACGTGACAAAGGTGGAAGAAAAGGCTTTTCGGGCAACATTTGAAATCAAAGGAAAAGCGTTGTATCCGAAGATGGATGTGCTGTTTGCGATGATGCGTGAGATTCTGATGGAATCCAAATTAGATGACGAGAAACGTCTGAAAGAGATTTTATCTATGTTAAAATCCAGACTGCAGATGAGTTTTCAGTCATCCGGTCATACAACAGCAGCACTTCGCGCCCAGTCGTATGCATCTCCATTGTCTAAATTCAAGGATGATACAGATGGAATCGGATATTATGAAAAGGTAAAAGAAATCGAAGAACATTTTGATGAGAAGAAGGCAGAGCTGATTGCAAGTCTGAAAGCAATCGCAGCACAGATTTTCCGCGGAGATAATTTAATGGTAAGTTATACTTCGGCAGAAGAAGGTCTGGAAACAGTGGAAACAGAAGTGAAAAAATTCAGAAAGCTGCTGAACGACAGTGTGCAGGAAACCGCTGGTGAAAAGACAGAGGATTGCTGCATTCTCCATTGCGTAAAACGAAATGAAGGATTTAAAACATCATCCAAAGTGCAGTATGTGGCAAGAACAGGTAACTTTATAGATGGCGGTGCTAAATACAGCGGAGCGCTTCATATTTTGAAAGTAATATTGAGTTATGATTATCTCTGGCAGAATATACGTGTCAAGGGCGGCGCTTACGGATGTATGTGTAATTTCAACCGGATTGGAGACGGGTATCTGATCTCTTATCGGGATCCGAATCTGGAGAAGACAATAAAAGTTTATGAAGGCGTTGTAGATTATCTGAAAAACTTTACGGTTAATGAACGTGATATGACAAAATATATTATCGGAACAATGAGTAATCTGGATCGTCCGATGAATCCAAATGCGAAGGGTGTTCGGTCTATGAATCTGTATATGAATCATATTACAGAGGATATGATTCGTGCAGAGCGTAATGAGGTGCTTGATGCCCGTCAAGAAGATATTCGGGCTCTGGCAGAGGTTGTGGAAGCGATGCTTCGTGCAGAACAGCTCTGTGTTATTGGAAGTGAAGAGAAGATCGAAGAACAAAAAGAATTGTTCATGGAAGTGAAGACATTATTTTAAAAAGATGGAGGAACACAGATGGCAGACAATTTCAAATCGGGTTTTGTGACTTTGATCGGCAGACCAAATGTCGGAAAATCTACCTTGATGAATTATTTGATCGGGCAGAAAATTGCGATTACGTCTAACAAACCGCAGACGACACGTAATCGGATCCAGACCGTATTGACAACGGAAGAAGGACAGATTGTATTTGTAGATACGCCGGGAATCCATAAAGCGAAAAATAAACTGGGAGAATATATGGTTAATATTGCGGAACGTTCTCTCAATGAAGTAGATGTTGTACTTTGGCTGGTGGAGCCGACTACTTTTATCGGCGCAGGAGAAAAGCATATTATTGACCAGTTAAAACGAGTGAAAACACCGGTGATTTTGGTGATTAATAAAACAGATATGGTAAAGCCGGAAGAAGTGCTGGCATCCATAGACACATACCGCAAAGAATATGATTTTGCAGAGATTGTTCCGGTGTCTGCCAGAAATGGATCTAATACAGAAGAACTGGTGAAAGTAATTTTAAAATATCTTCCGTATGGACCGCAGTTCTACGATGAAGATACCATCACAGATCAGCCGGAGCGTCAGATTGTGGCAGAGTTGATTCGGGAAAAGGCACTGCACTGTCTGAATGAAGAAATTCCACATGGAATTGCTGTGGCAATTGACCGGATGAAGATGGAGAGAAAAGTGATGCATATCGATGCCACGATTATATGTGAAAGAGATTCTCATAAAGGAATTATCATCGGAAAGCAGGGAAGTATGCTGAAGAAAATCGGCAGCACCGCCCGTTATGAAATTGAACGGATGCTAGACTGTAAAGTGAATCTGAAGTTATGGGTGAAGGTGCAGAAGAACTGGAGAGACAGCGATTTTCTGATGAAGAATTTTGGGTATCGAGAAGATGAAATGTAGAGAAAAAGCAGTGGAAAAGCGGTAAAAAAAGCATAGGAAAATCTATACAGTATAGTTCTTTTATAATCGGAAAACCTAACAGTAGAACAGATGAAGAGGTGGAACGATGGAAGAACAATACTGGAAACAGTTTACACAAACCGGGGCGGTGACAGATTATCTGGGGTATAAGATGGAAGTGTATGGACACATGCAGGGGATGATTCCAGAGAACAGAGAAGTTCCGGACGGTGTAAAACGAGGAACGGACAGGAGTAACAGCATTGAATCAGATCGTATTGACAGGAATGGTGTTGTCGACAACACCTGTTGGAGAATATGATAGACGAGTCGTGATACTGACGAAAGAGCAGGGGAAAATCTCAGCTTTTGCAAGAGGGGCGCGGAAACCAAACAGCCCTCTTGTTGGGGCTGTGAACCCCTTTTCTTTTGGTGAATTTACAATCTATGCAGGACGGTCCTCTTATACGATCCAGTCGGCAAAGATCAGTAATTATTTTGCTGAGTTAAGAGCTGATATGACGGGAGCATATTATGGATTTTATTTTCTGGAATTTGCTAATTATTATACAAAAGAGGCAAATGATGAGCGGGAGATGTTAAAGCTGCTTTATCAGACATTGCGGGCGCTGTGCAACCCAAAGATTCCGGATAAATTGATTCGCTACATATTTGAATTGCGGGCGCTGTATATCAATGGAGAAGGCGCGCAGGTTTTTGAATGTGTGACCTGTGGCTGTAAAGATCGTCCGATGGTGTTCAGTGTAAAAAAAGGCGGACTGGTCTGCAGTGAATGTGGAAATGATGTGATTGACGGTGTCTGTCTGGATCAATCCACAATTTATACGATGCAATATATTGAAAGCAGTAAGATAGAGAAACTATATACATTCCTTGTAAATGAAAAAGTACTGAATGAGCTGGAGTGGATTATGCAGCGTTATGCAGATGTATATATAGATAAAAAGTTTAAGTCTCTGGAGATATTGGAGACGTTGCTGTGAGAAAGATTGAATGAAAGATGTTGTAAGTAAAGATGACTTTACAAAACAGTTGAAAATCGCTATAATAGGTAGCAATTGAGAAAATGTTTATAGAAAAGAATGTGAGGAACAGATTATGGCTGAAAAGACAATGGAAAAGATCGTGGCTCTTGCAAAATCCAGAGGATTTGTATATCCGGGTTCGGAGATTTATGGTGGTCTTGCAAATACATGGGATTATGGTAATCTCGGAGTAGAGCTGAAAAATAATGTTAAACGGGCATGGTGGCAGAAGTTTGTACAGGAATCTCCGTATAACGTTGGTGTAGATTGTGCGATTCTGATGAATCCACAGACATGGGTTGCATCCGGTCATTTGGGTGGATTCTCCGATCCACTGATGGATTGTAAGGCATGTCACGAGCGTTTCCGTGCAGATAAACTGATCGAAGATTATTGTGCAGAAAAGGGAATTGCGATTGAAGGAAGTGTTGATGCATGGTCACAGGAGCAGATGACAGCATTTATTGCGGAACATCAGATTCCATGTCCGACTTGTGGTAAACATGATTTTACAGATATCCGTCAGTTCAATCTGATGTTTAAAACGTTCCAGGGTGTAACAGAGGATGCAAAGAATACTGTATACTTAAGACCAGAGACTGCACAGGGAATCTTTGTAAACTTCAAGAATGTACAGAGAACTTCCAGAAAGAAGATTCCATTTGGAATTGCCCAGATTGGTAAATCTTTCCGTAACGAGATTACACCGGGTAACTTTACATTCCGTACAAGAGAGTTCGAGCAGATGGAGCTGGAGTTCTTCTGTGAGCCGGATACAGATTTGGAGTGGTTTGCATATTGGAAACAATTCTGTCTTGACTGGCTCTATGCACTGGGCATGAAAGAAGAGGAAATCAGATATCGTGATCACGATCAGGAAGAACTTTCTTTCTACAGTAAAGCAACAACAGACGTAGAGTTCCTCTTCCCATTCGGATGGGGCGAGCTGTGGGGAATCGCAGACAGAACAAACTATGACTTGTCACAGCATATGGAAGTGTCCAAACAGGATCTGACATATTTTGATGATGAAAAGAAAGAAAAATATATTCCGTATGTAATTGAGCCTTCACTGGGAGCTGACCGTATGGTTCTTGCTTTCCTTTGCAGCGCTTATGATGAAGAGAATATCGGAACAGAAGAAAAACCGGATATGCGTACAGTTCTGCACTTCCATCCGGCACTGGCTCCGGTAAAAGTTGGAGTACTTCCGTTGTCTAAGAAATTGAATGAAGGCGCAGAGAAGATTTATGCAGAATTGAGCAAATACTATAACTGCGAATTTGACGACAGAGGAAATATTGGAAAGCGTTATCGCCGTCAGGACGAGATCGGAACTCCGTTCTGCGTAACTTATGACTTTGAGTCTGAAGAAGATGGCGCTGTAACTGTTCGTGACAGAGATACCATGCAGCAGGAAAGAGTAAAAATTGAAGATTTGAAAGCATACTTTGAAGAAAAGATGAGATTTTAATAATTGAAAGATTTCCCTACAGAAATGTAAAGTCATTTCTGTGGGGAATTATCAATTTATAGACAATTCCTATGATAGAATATTTTGTAGAATTTGCTTTTAGTACGGGTAGAAATAATGTTCGGAGTTGGTTTCAATGAAAGGAAAATAAAATGCGAAGAATTGTATTTATATGGACATTTCCGTTTCGATTGGGGGTATCGTGGGAACAGATTGGGATGGGAAAGAAGGTACGCTCTTATTGTGAGGAACTGAATCAATATTTTGAAGATACAAAGGCAGAATGGAGAATAGAACTTGATACTACATTAGGGGAATTGGAGAAACTAGATGAAGAAGACTATGATATCTGGGTATTTTGGACGGGCAATCAAAAACGATACTGGGTATATAATGAGATTTTGAAGAAAAGAGAAAAATCGACATATTGTCTGTCTATGACAGAATTATATAATGGTGATATCAGAAAGTTTCTTCGATGGTTAAAAGAAAACGAGTAAGAAATTCTTAATGAGAGTATAAGGCAGGTTAGATAATTATAAAAACTGATTTGTACAAATATAAAATCAGCGTATAATAAAGAGCATAGTTGTGTGTAAAAAATGGCTCAGGAGGTTATTAAAATGGGAACTGAAAAACAAGATACCAAAGAAAAAAATTTGTGGGAGATTTATACTGACATACAGTTAAAACAATTGGATGAGATAAATGAAGCATACAAAGCATTTCTGGATGCGGGCAAGACAGAGCGGGAATGTGTGACAGAGATTGTCCGTCAGGCAGAGGCTGCCGGCTATCGCAATCTGTATGAGGCAGAGTCGCTTAAAGTGGGAGATAAGGTTTATGCCACTTGGATGGATAAATCTATCGCATTGTTTAATATTGGAGAAGAGCCATTAGAGCAGGGAATGAATATTCTCGGAGCGCATATTGATTCTCCGCGCTTGGATTTGAAGCAGAACCCGCTTTATGAAGAGGGAGGATTTGCTTATTTTGATACACATTATTATGGCGGTATTAAGAAATATCAGTGGGTAACCATTCCACTGGCAATCCATGGTGTGATCGTGCGTAAAGACGGTACGAAAGAAGTAATCTCCATTGGAGAGAAGGATACAGATCCGGTATTTACAATTACAGATTTGTTGGTTCATTTGTCTTCTAAGCAGATGGAAAAAACTGCGGCAGCTGTTGTAGAGGGCGAGAATCTGGATATTTTAGTAGGAAGCAGACCGTTGAAAGGTGAGGAGAAAGATGCTGCAGCGGTTCAGGTAATGAAGTTGCTAGAAGAAATGTATCATATCGAAAGAGACGATTTCATGTCAGCTGAGCTGGAAGTGGTTCCGGCAGGAAAAGCGCGTGACTGTGGATTGGACAGAAGTATGGTGATGGCTTATGGACAGGATGACAGAATCTGTGCATATACGTCTTTGAAAGCGATGCTGGATGTGGAAAAGGTAAAGAGAACTTCTTGCTGTATTCTTGTAGATAAAGAAGAAATCGGCAGTGTCGGTGCAACAGGAATGCATTCGCGTTTCTTTGAAAATGCGGTGGCAGAGCTGTTTGAAAAACTGGGTGGATTTACAGAAATGAAGCTTCGTCGTGCACTGGCTCATTCTACAATGATTTCTTCCGATGTCAGCGCGGCATATGATCCGATGTATCCGGAAGTTTATGATAAGAAATCCACCAGTTTCTTTGGAAAGGGACCGGTTTTCTGTAAGCATACGGGACGTGGCGGAAAGAGTGGATCCAATGATGCCAATGCAGAATATATAGCAAGACTGAGAAAGGTCATGGCAGAGGAAGAAGTTCATTTTCAGATGGCAGAGCTTGGCAGAGTTGATGCAGGCGGCGGCGGTACAATCGCTTATATTCTGGCAAATTACGGAATGGAAGTTATTGACGGAGGTGTAGCTGTTCTTTGTATGCATGCACCGTGGGAAGTATCCAGCAAGGCGGATGTGTATGAAGCATACCGAGGATATTGTGCATTTCTTGAAAAAATGCAATAAATCGGCAGAAAGCTACAATTATATGGAAATATTGGGGAATTTACAAGTAAAAACCTTGACGAGATACGACAAAACCTTTAAAATAGATATGCGACTTAGCGAAATTAGTTATAATAATCAATTAGGAGGTCATTAAGACATGGCAAAATGGGTTTATATGTTTACCGAAGGTAACGCAACCATGAGAAAC
>CAJKWK010000053.1 GCA_905203555.1 uncultured Lachnospiraceae bacterium | reverse complement strand
AACACATCCGGCAGTTTCTGCCACTATAATTCCTACAGTAAATTTACGCCGCCATCCTAAATCGAAATATTGCTGATGACGTTTGATTATAGTAGAATAAATATAACCGATTGTAATATATAGATTATAAAATGACCGGAAATGTTTTGGAAATGCAAAGTTGTTGAAGGACGGAAAATATGGGAAAAACAGGAATTAAACCAATCGTAATAGAGGAAATATGTGAGATTGCCAGAAAATACAATGTAAAAAAAGTAATTCTGTTTGGGTCAAGAGCAAGAGGAAATTTTAAAGAAAAAAGTGATATAGATTTGGCTGTAAAGGGTGGCGATTTTATTCGTTTTGTATTGGATGTAAATGAGGAAACAAGCACCCTGTTGGAATTCGACATTGTTAATTTGGATGAAGACATACAAGATGAATTAAGAGAATCTATTAAAAAAGAAGGGAAAGTAGTATATGAAGAAGTTTGAACATTTTAAAGCAAATTTGAAAGTGCTTGTCAGAGCAGAAAATGAAGACTTATCCAATGAATTTATTATAGGGGGGATTATCGATAAATTTTTTGTACAATTTGAATTGGGGTGGAAAGTATTAAAAGAATTATTGAGTTATGAGGGACAATCCATCTCTGCAACAGGTTCCCCGAAAATGATTTTGAAAGCGGCATATACAGTTTTTGATTTTATTGACGAGGATATTTGGCTTGGTATGTTAAAAAGCAGAAATGATTTAACGCATATTTATGATGAATTGGCGGCAAGAAGATTAGTAGGGGTGATTTTAAAGGAATATATTCCTGCATTTGTAAAAATGCAGGAGGGGATTGAAACATATTACGGCGCCGAATTAGAAGATATATAAAATAAAAATAGAACAAAATAGGACAAGGTGTGTATTAGAAAAAGGAGTGTAGGATTGTTTATGAAGATTATTTTATCTCCGGCGAAGAAAATGAATCAAAATATCGAGGAGGCGTATCTTGGGCTCCCGATGTTTCTGGAGCAAACAGAAGAGATTATGCAGTGGATGCAGGCGTTGTCTTATTCTGAGGCAAAGAAATTGTGGGCGTGTAATGATAAAATTGCAGAGCAGAATTATGAACGATTTTCCTGCATGGATTTGTATCATGGATTGACTCCGGCTATTTTGTCTTATGAGGGCATTGCGTATCAGTATATGGCGCCATCGGTTTTTGCGGATGGTGAGTTTGATTATGTTCAGGAGAATTTGCGGATTCTTTCGGCGTTTTATGGTGTAGTCAGACCTTTGGATGGGGTAACTCCTTATCGCCTGGAGATGCAGGCAAAAGCGAAGATTGGCGGTTTTAAAGATATGTATGAATATTGGGGAAGTCGGTTATACGAGGCTGTACTGGATGAAAGCCGTGTAATCATCAATCTGGCATCGAAAGAATATGCGAAGTGCATTGAAAAGTATTTGCAGCCGGAGGATACATATATTACCTGTGTATTTGGGGAAATGAATGGAGAAAAGGTGGTTCAAAAAGGCGTTTATGCCAAGATGGCACGAGGAGAAATGGTGCGGTTTATGGCAGAGAAAAATGTGCAGAGTCCGGAGGAAATCAAGCAGTTTCATCGGCTGGGCTATGTGTTTTCAGCAGAAAAATCCAAAGAACGGGAGTTTGTATTCTTAAAAGAAGAATAGTTATTGACATATGTCAATAATGAGGGTATGATGAGAAAAGAAACTTGAAGTTACCGGAGATATGCAGAAGGAGGTGTGTGCGGTGCCAAGACCGAGGAAGTGCAGAAAGGTGTGTCAGATGCCTTATTCGAGGGAATTTCGTCCGGTGGATCAGAGGGCTGAACAGGTGGTTGAACAGGCGGCGGTGATCTTGTCGGTAGATGAATATGAGGCGATCCGACTGATTGACAGGCAGGGATTTTCACAGGAAGAATGCAGCTCCTATATGAAGGTTGCGAGAACAACGGTGCAGTCGATTTATAATTCAGCGCGAAAAAAACTGGCAATTGCTTTGGTAGACGCACTTCCACTTCGTATTGAGGGCGGAGATTATCAGCTCTGTGACGGGAAAGAAGAGTTTTGTGATTGTGGCGGATGCAAAAAGCACCGCAGAAAATATATGCAGATAGAGAAGGAGGCTGGATGGATGAAGGTTGCGATTCCATTAGATGAAAATAAACAGGATGTATGTATCGTTCTGGCTCGGGCACCTTATTTTTTATTCCGCGAGGAAGGAAAGGATACAATAGTTGAGAATCCTGCGGCGAGTGCACAGGGCGGCGCCGGAATACAGGCGGCACAGTTTCTGGCAGATCAGCAGGTAACGGCATTGATTACTGTTCGATGTGGGCAGAATGCGGCAGAAGTATTTCAGGCCGCAGAGATGAAAATTTACAAATCCGTAAATAAAGCCGCTGCGGATGATTTGGACGCTTTGGAAGAAGGAAAGCTGAAAGAGCTGACAGAATTCCATAGCGGGTACCATGGAATACAATGAAAATTGCCTGTTTAAGTGGAAAAGGCGGAGCAGGAAAGACACTGACAGCGGTAAATCTTGCTGCGGCGGCAGGGAATGCTGTTTATATTGATTGTGATGTGGAAGAACCCAATGGACGGCTCTTTTTGAAACCGCAGTCGATAGAGAAAGTAACGGTGTCGACTTTATTGCCGGAGTTTGATGCGAAACGTTGTACAGGATGTAAGAAATGTGTCGAGTTTTGCAGGTTTCATGCATTGATGTATATCAAGGAAAAACCAATGGTATTTCCCGAAGTATGTCACAGCTGTGGCGGGTGCGTGCTGGTTTGTCCGGAAGGCGCTGTTTCTGAGAAACCGAAACCGGTGGGAACGCTGGAAATCGGACAGTCAGGAGCGATTCGTGTTGTGACAGGAATCTTAAATCCCGGGGAGGCCTCCGGAGTGCCGGTCATTCGTGAGGCACTTCGGCAACAGGGAGATGTGATTGTAATTGACTGTCCTCCGGGAAGTGCCTGCAGCGTAATGGAAAGTGTAATGGACGCAGATTTTTGCGTGCTTGTTGCAGAGCCTACGGCATTTGGATTCCACAATTTCCGCATGGTGCATGAGTTAGTGACCTTGCTTGGGAAAAAATGCGGTGTAGTGATAAATAAACAGGAAACACCATATGAGCCATTGGAGCAATTTTGTGAGGAACAGGATCTGCCGATTCTTGCGCGGATTCCTTATCGTCCGGAAGTGGCAGCTCTTGTTTCAGAAGGAGCGCTTGTGTTTGAAAAGGATGAACAGATGAAGAAACTCTTTACGGACCTTTTAGAAAAAATCGGAGGTGCAATATGAAGAGACTTTTGATTTTAAGTGGAAAAGGCGGAACCGGAAAGACAACAACAGCGGCGGCATTTATTCGATTTGCACATGCCAGAGCCATTGCTGATTGTGATGTAGACGCACCGAATCTTCATCTTGTGACCTCTCAGAAGGTGCAGGCAGAAGTGACAGAATTTCTGGGTGGAGATAAAGCAGTTGTGGATGCCGACAAGTGCATTGGCTGTGGGATTTGCCAGACACACTGTCGGTTTCAGGCGCTTTCAGAAAAAGATGGAACCTATATTGTAAATGAGTTTTCCTGCGAGGGCTGTGGTGTCTGTGCGCATGTATGTCCGCAGAATGCGATCTCCCTTGTGACCGATGTGGCAGGCAGGAAAGAACTGTATCTGGATGAGACTGTCTTTTCAACTGCGGCATTGAAAATGGGGCGCGGAAATTCCGGAAAACTTGTAACAGAAGTGAAGATGGCGATGCTGAAAAATGCACCGGATACAGAATTGGCGATCATTGATGGTTCACCGGGAATCGGTTGTCCGGTTATGGCATCGGCAAACGGCATGGACCGAATCTTGATCGTAGCAGAACCAAGTTTGTCCGGAATCAGTGATTTGAAACGGCTGGTAAAAACAGCAGAAGTATTTCGGACACCATTGGCAGTTTGCGTCAATAAATATGATACATCACCGGAAAATGCAAAAGCAATTCAACGGTTTTGTATAGAGAAACAGATTGATTTCGTGGGATTTTTACCGTATGACAAGAGTGCATCGGTGATGATGAACAAAGGGCTGAGTATTGCGGATGCAGACTGTCCGCTGCGGGACGCCTTGTTGGAGGTCTATAAAAATACCATGAAGTTATTAGAAAACAAAGAGTAAAAAGGAGTAGATGATTATGAAAATTGCAGTAGCAGCTATGGGCAGCGAGGTTGCCGGACATTTTGGACATTGTGAGAATTTTATTTTCTTTGATACAGAGGATGGAAAGATTGTTGCAGAAAATTCCGTTCCGAATCCGGGACATCGTCCGGGATTTCTGCCGAATTTTCTGGCAGATAACGGTGCAGAGGTAATTATTTCCGGCGGTATGGGCGGCGGAGCCGTAGATATTTTCAATGAGAGAAATGTAGAAGTAATTGTCGGGGTACAGGGAGATGCAAGAACAGCAGTTGAAACTTACCTGCGTGGAGAGTTGATTTCCACAGGTTCTATCTGCCATAACCATGAACATGCACATGAGTGCGGCGGACATCACGAATAAGTAAAATATCAGAAAATCATTCTTGCTATCTGAAATAATCGTGCCTGTAATATGTGTGAAAAATAAAGCGGAGAAGGGATAGTCCGCCTAAAGTGCAGTCGGGAAAAAATTTATAAAATTGTAATATTACAGGTAGAAAAAAACGTGATATACTACAAGTTAAAGTAAAAATTCTTTTATGAGGGAAATCGGTAAAAGGAAAGGGCAGCTTGAGTATGTTACAGGTAAAAAATATATGTAAAGAATACAGAACGGGGAGTCTGGTGCAAAAAGCACTGGATGACGTGAGTCTGAATTTAAGAGAGAATGAATTTGTTGCGATTTTGGGACCGAGTGGTTCCGGGAAAACAACACTTCTGAATATCATTGGAGGTTTGGACCGTTATGACAGCGGGGATTTGATCATCAATGAGATTTCAACAAAAGATTATACGGATCGAGATTGGGATTCGTACCGGAATCATACGATTGGTTTTGTTTTTCAGAGTTACAATTTGATTCCGCATCAAACGATTTTGGCAAATGTAGAACTGGCTTTGACAATCTCCGGTATTTCCAAAGGAGAACGCCGGGAGAAGGCGATTCATGCGTTGGAAGAGGTGGGTCTTGGGGAGCAGATCCATAAGAAACCGAATCAATTGTCGGGCGGACAGATGCAGCGGGTTGCGATTGCAAGGGCGTTGGTGAATAATCCGGATATTTTGCTGGCAGATGAGCCTACCGGTGCATTGGACAGCGATACCAGTGTGCAGGTTATGGACTTGCTGAAAGAAGTGGCAAAGGATCGGTTGGTTGTTATGGTAACGCACAACCCGGAACTGGCAGAAGAGTATGCGACCCGTATTGTAAAGCTGCGTGACGGAAAGATCCGTTCAGACAGTCATCCCTATGATGTGGAAGATGAATTGATTGCACCGCCGGAGCACAGGAACATGGGAAAAACATCCATGTCTTTTCTGACTTCACTTGCACTGAGTTTTAATAACTTAAAGACAAAAAAGGGAAGGACGATCCTGACCGCATTTGCCGGTTCAATCGGAATTATCGGGATTGCGTTAATCTTGTCTTTGTCCAACGGTGTAAATCAGTATATCGCAGATATTGAGGAAGAGACCTTATCGGAATACCCGCTGCAGATCCAGAGTTCCGGTCTGGATATGACGGCGATGCTTGCCGATCCGGCAGCAGGAGCCGGAGACGAAGAGACGGAAGAGGCGGATATTCGAGTAGGAAATATGTTGACCGGAATGTTTTCTACAGTAGGGACCAATGATCTGAAATCGCTGAAAGCGTATCTGGATTCCGGAGATTCTGGAATTGAGGAGTATACAAATGCAATTGAATATGCGTATAATGTGTCGCCGCAGATTTACAGTGCAGATCCGGAAGAAGTTCGGCAGGTACATCCGGACCAGTCCTTCAAGGCAATGGGACTTGGTTCTGCGGAAAGCACAAACAGTATGATGTCTATGATGATGAGCACGGATGTTTTTCGGAAAATGCCGGATAACCGCAGTATGTATGAAAATCAGTATGATGTCAAAGCCGGACACTGGCCAACCAATCGCAATGAGTGTGTTCTGGTATTGACTCCGGGCGGAAATATCGGGGATTTCTTGCTGTATACGTTGGGACTGAGGGATTTTTCAGAATTGGATCAGATGGTCAATCAGTTTACCAGAGAAGAGGAAGTTACCATACCGGAAATCCATGATACGTATTCTTATGAAGACATTCTGGGAATCCGCTTTAAACTTGTGGCGGCGACAGATTATTACGTTTATGATGAGGAATATGACCTCTGGAAGGATAAACGAGATGATAAAGATTATATGAAACAGCTTGTTCAAAATGGCGAGGATATGGAAATTGTCGGTATTGTTCAGCCGAAAGAGAATGCTACTGCGGCAATGTTGTCATTCGGAATTTATTATCCTTCTGAATTGGTGGATTATGTATCCGAAAAGGCAGCAAAAAGTGAGATTGTAAAGGCACAGCTGGCGGATCATAATCGCAATATTTTCACCGGAAAAAGTTTTGATACAAAGGATCGTTCTGAAAATGCATTTCAAATGGATTCCTTATTTACGATAGATGAACAAAAGGTGCAGTCGGCATTTCAAGTAGATGGAAGTAAACTAAATCTGGACTTGAGTGGAATGAATAATGCTATGAGTGAGCTGGCTCTGCCTCCGCTGGATATGGAAGAGGTCATCAGTCAGCTGCAGATCCGGATTTCTGCAGAACAGGTACAGACTTTGGTGACAGATTTGATGAATGGCTATCAGGAGTATGTGAAACTGCATCCGGAGGCTGATGTATCACAGTTCCCGGTGTATTTCAAACAATATATGGAAAATGGCGGAGCGCAGGCGCTGCGTGAGGCGATTCAGAAGGCGCTGCAGGAAAATGGAGGGCAGCCGTTATCGAAAGAACAGGTAGAGCAGATTTTACAAGAATCTTTAGACGGCTATCAGGCATACGCAAAAGAACATGATTTGCCGGATCTTGCAAAGTTCAGCGAGTATTTTTCAGCATATCTGGAGTCAGAGCAGGCAAAAGAAGTGTTGGAAAAAAGCATGAATGCGTTTATTGAATCCAATGGTCTGGAGCAGAAGGTCCCGGCAATCTTAGAACAATATATGCAGACCGTTGCGGGCAGCGTGAGCAATACATTGGAGAGAGAATTGACAGCCAGTATGTCGCAGCTTGCAGCTTCAATGCAGAGTGCGTTTTCGTTTGATGCAGAAACATTTGCCAGCGCTGTCAAAATGAATATGACAGAGCAGGAACTGGCAGAATTGATGGCGTCCATGATGTCGAAGGAAATCTACACTTATGACTCCAATCTGGCAAAACTTGGCTATGCGGAAAAGAGCAATCCATCACAGATTTCGCTGTATCCAAAGGATTTTGAGAGCAAAGAAGAGGTTGTGAAAATTTTGGATGCGTATAATGCGCGGATGGAGAAAGAGGATGAAGATAAGGTCATCAGTTATACGGATTTGGTGGGAAGTCTGATGTCTTCCGTTACGACGATCGTGAATCTGATCAGTTATGTATTGATTGCGTTCGTGGCGATTTCTCTTGTTGTTTCTTCGATTATGATCGGAGTGATTACTTACATCAGTGTGTTGGAACGGAAGAAAGAAATTGGAATTTTAAGAGCCATTGGTGCATCCAAGAGAAATGTTTCGCAGGTGTTTAATGCAGAGACATTTATCATAGGTGCGCTGGCAGGGCTGATTGGAATTAGTGCGACGCTGCTGTTGCTTTTCCCGGCAAATGCCATCATCCATTCACTTGCCGGAAATGACAATATGAATGCTGTACTGCCTCCGATTGGCGGTATGATTCTCATTGTCCTGAGTATTTTATTGACACTTCTGGGTGGGATTATACCTTCCAGAAAAGCGGCAAAGGAAGATCCGGTAACGGCATTGAGAACAGAATAACATTCGAATAGCATCAGAAATGTATTCGAATAGCATCAGAAAAAGTGTGTCTTGTACAAAAAAGTATGAGAGGCACTTTTTTTAATCTGCGATTGATATTTTGAATTGTCTGAGTTAGAATGGACTAAGGAAAAGGAGACAAAGCGAATGAGATTAAATAAATTAGGAATTGGAGAGACAGCAACCATTCTTTCAGTAGGCGGTTCCGGTGCTTTGCGTCAGCATTTTTTGGATATGGGGCTGATTCAGGGAACGGAAGTGACCGTTGTAAAATATGCGCCGATGGGAGATCCGATTGAATTACGGATTCATGGATATGAATTGACGATTCGATTGGAAGATGCGGAAAATATCCGGATCAGTGAGCCGCATCAGCCGGAATCAATCGTGAAGAAGACTTTGCGAAAGGATCAGAAGAAGGAGAAACACCATCCCGGATATGGAGAGGAAGGAAAGTTTCATAATCGAAAAGAAGAGAAGGCTTTGCCGGAAAGCGAGCTTTTGACTTTTGCGCTGGTGGGAAATCAGAATTGTGGAAAAACTACGTTGTTTAATCAATTGACAGGGGCAAAACAACATGTAGGCAATTTTCCGGGGGTAACAGTGGACCGGAAGGACGGAGCAATCCGCGGATATGAAAATACATTGATTACAGACTTGCCGGGAATTTATTCTATGTCACCGTACAGCAGTGAGGAGATTGTGACAAGAGAATTTGTAATCCGGGAAAAACCAAAGGGAATTATTAATATTGTGGATGCAACGAATATAGAGCGAAATCTATATCTGACCATGCAGCTTTTGGAATTGGGAGTGCCGATGGTAGTTGCGTTGAATATGATGGATGAACTGCGTGAGAATGAAGGTTCGGTGCTGGTCAATGAAATGGAAGAAGAGCTGGGGGTTCCGGTGATTCCGATTTCAGCGGCAAAGGGCGAAGGGATTGAGGAGTTGATCCGGCATGCGATTCACGTTGCAAAATATCAGGAGTGTCCGCTGGATACAGATTTTTGTAAGCGGAATGAAGGCATTCACAGAGGAATCCATGCGGTGATGCATCTGATCGAAGACCATGCGCAAAATGCCGGGATTCCGGTTCGTTTTGCGGCGAGCAAGGTGATGGAAGGGGACGAAAAGATTCTGGAGCAGTTGAATCTGACGGAAAATGAATTGCGGATGCTGGAGGATATTGCAGATCAGACGGAGGAAGAAACCGGAATGGATCGTGCCGCTGCAGTTGCACAGATGCGTTTTGATTACATAGAAGATGTTTGCAGTGAGACAGTGATTAAACCAAAAGAGAGCAAAGAGCGGTTGAGGAGCCGGAGGATGGATCAGTTTCTGACCGGAAAATATACAGGAATCCCTGCTTTTATTTTAATTATGGGATTGGTGTTCTGGCTGACGTTTAATGTGATCGGTGCATTTTTTCAGGGGATTTTGGAAACTGGAATTGCGATGCTGACGGATACCGTATCGCAGATGATGATCGCAGCTCATGTGAATAGTGTCGTTCATTCGCTTGTGATCGATGGTATTTTTAACGGTGTTGGCGGTGTGCTGAGCTTTCTTCCGATTATTGTAACTTTATTTTTCTTTTTATCGCTGTTGGAAGACAGTGGATATATGGCGCGCGTTGCGTTTATTATGGATAAACTTCTCCGAAAATTGGGGCTGTCCGGACGGAGTATCGTGCCGATGCTGATTGGATTTGGATGTACAGTACCGGGGGTTATGGCAAGCCGGACACTGCCGTCTGCCCGCGACAGAAAGATGACGATTCTGTTGACTCCATTTATGAGCTGTACCGCAAAGCTGCCGGTATATGCATTTTTTACAGCGGCATTTTTCCCGAAACATGGGGCGATTGTGATGATTGGCCTGTATGTGTTGGGTATTGTAATGGGAATTGTAACGGCGTTGATCTTTAAGAAAACGCTATTCAAAGGAGAGGCTGTTCCGTTTGTGATGGAGCTGCCGAATTATCGGATGCCGGGAGCTAAGAATGTGCTGCATCTTCTTTGGGATAAGGCAAAAGACTTTTTGCAGAGAGCATTTACGATTATTTTTCTGGCTACCATTGGTATTTGGTTCTTGCAGAATTTTGATCTGGGATTAAATATGGTTGCAGATTCGCAGAATAGTATACTGGCAGGTGTAGCGGGGGTGCTGGCGCCAATTTTTATACCGGTCGGATTTGGAGACTGGAGAATTGTGACGGCGTTGATTTCCGGATTTCTTGCGAAAGAAAGCGTAGTATCGTCACTTACTGTTTTATATGGAGGAGTCGCAGCTCTGCAGAGCAGTCTGACTCTTGCGGGAGTCGTTTCGCTGCTCGTGTTCTGTCTGCTGTATACACCATGCGTAGCCGCAATTGCATCCGTCAAGCGAGAGTTAGGCGGGAAATGGGCTGCGGCTATGGTGATTGGTCAGTGTGTGATTGCATGGCTTGTGGCATTTGTGGTGTACCACATTGCATTGATTTAGATTTAGTGATTTTGTAGAGTTAATTCCATTTTTTCTTATAAATCAGATAGAGAGGGAGTCCGACAAAGACCATCCCGCCAAGGATATTTCCAAGGGTGACAGGGATGAAATTGTTGAGGCTCCCGATTATTGTTAAATGAGCAAGCTGCTCTGAGGTAATGTGGTAAACTTCCTGTGCTTTGGCGACATAATCGGGGTTGGCAGCTGCCATGATTCCGGCTGGAATATAAAACATATTGGCAACACAGTGTTCAAATCCGCCGACAACAAATGCACAAATAGGGAAGAAAATTGCCCAGACTTTTCCGATAATATCTTTGGCGCAGGCAGCCATCAGAACTGCAAGGCAGACAAGGATATTACATAAGATACCGGATGTGATTCCCTGCAGCGGAGAGATGGCAACTTTTCCGACCGCTACTTTGATTGTGTACGCACCCAGAAGTCCGTCGGAATAATTGAGATTTCCACTGAAGAAGACGAGGATATCTACAATCAAGGCTCCAATCAGATTGCTGAAATATACAATCAGCAGGTTGCGGATGAGTCCTCTTCGGGTCGCTCTTTTTGCAAATACATCCATGATGATCAGACAGTTTCCGGTAAATAATTCGCCTCCCAGAAAAACAATCAGCATAAGTCCGACAGGGAAAATCATTCCGGCAACCGTACGTGCTACACCGACATTTTCAATTGCGTGAACAGCGGTGCTGCTTGTTGCGCCACCGAGTGCAATGAAGACGCCGGCCATGATGCCGAGAAGAATCATTTTGCCCAGTGGAAGAGCTGTTTTGTTTTCACTGGCTTTCATGTTCAATTCAATTGTTTCAGCAGGGGTGTTAAAATGGTTATCCATAAATCATGCTCCTCAAAATTCTTTTTTCTCTCATTTCTTTTTGTTACAGTAAAATATTTACATTACAAAACAATCTATATTATACTTGGAGTTAGAAGAATTGCAAGTGAAAGTTGGGGTATACTATAACAAAGTGGGCAGAATTTAAGATAGGTGGTACAGAATATGGAAATAACAGAGAGGATTGCAAGGAATATTGTAAGTGAAATCAGCAGTACGATTCATCAGGCAGTAAATTTGATGAATGCTGAGGGAATGATCATAGCAAGTACCAATCCAAAACGAGTCGGAACATTGCATAAGGGAGCAGAAAAAATAATCAGAGAAAGACTGGAGTGTCTGGAAATATATTCGGATGGTGAATATCAAGGATCGAAGATGGGGATTAATATGCCGATTTATTTCAAAGGCAGTGTGGTCGGGGTGATTGGGATTAGCGGAGAGTGGAGTCAAATCGAACCATATATAGACCTGATAAGAAAAACAACAGAAACAATGGTGTTAAATTCCTACTTACAGAAGAGAGAAGATGAGGTTCAAAAGGAACAGCGGAAGTTTTTATACAACGTATTGTTTGAGAAACGAGAGAATTTACCGGAAAATTATTTGTCTGAAGGGACGGCTCTAGGACTTGATTTGTCTTTGAAACGTAGATGCGTTTGTATTTCCATTGCGGATGAGAGCGGAGTATGTCCGAAAGACGTGCATGAAATGTTGGATGCATTGGAAGATATTCTTAGAAAAAAGCCGGAACATATGAGGCGATATCTTATTTATCGAGAAAAGACACAGTTGATTTTATTTTTCCGGGCAGAAGAAAATGAACAGGAAAGTGTGGAGTGGGAGTTGGAAGAGTTTGAGCGGGAAATACGCAGACAATTTCTTTCCCCTATGGGGACCCACATTAAAATGGGAATAGATGACCGGAGTTATAGTGGATATGATTTGCGGATAGGAAAAATTCGGGCGGAAAAAAGTCTGAAAGCGGCAATGGTAGGAGCGGATACTGTTTATTATATCGATATGACGGTGGGGGTATTTTTGAGTGAGATTACCGAGGAAAGCAAATGGGAGTATATTCGGAAAGTTTTTGGAAATATGAAACGTCAGGATGTTACACATTGGATTGAATTGCTGGAAATTTTCTATGAGTGTGATGGGTCTATTAATAAAACATCTGAGAAAATGTTCATTCATAAGAATACGCTGCAATATCAGTTGAAAAAACTTGCATCTATTACCGGCTATGATCCGAGAAGTATCAGAACTGCAGGAGTATATCAAAATGCAATTTGGTTTTGGAAAACAATGATATCGGAAGGTGACTAAATAAGAAAAATCATCCTGCTCTTTGTTACAGGTAACAAAGAGCAGGATGATTTTTTGTTGTGCAAAATAACGAAAAATAACAAAAATATTGCTATAATTTATTCAAATAATACAAGAAAGGAAAGGAGAGATGGAGATGGAATTATATTCTTGCGATACAATGGTTGCACTCGGAAACAGTACTGCGTCAGGAAACGTAATTTTTGCGAAAAACAGTGATAGACCTGTGACAGAGGCACAGCCATTGGTAAATATTCCTGCTGCAGAACATGATGTTGGAGAAATGGTGCAGTGTACATATATTCGGATTCCGCAGGTTTCTCATACATACCGGGTACTTGGCTCGAAACCGTATTGGATATGGGGATTTGAACATGGGATGAATGAATATAAGGTTGCAATTGGGAATGAAGCTGTCTGGAGCAAGGAACCGGAAGAAACAGAAAACGGTCTTTTGGGAATGGATTTGCTCAGACTGGGGCTTGAACGAGGAAAAACAGCGTATGAGGCTCTGCATGTGATTACGGACTTGTTGGAAAAATATGGACAGGGTGGAAATGCGGCAGTGGGAATGGAACATCGCTATCATAATTCATTTTTGATTGCAGATCCGAACGAAGCATGGATATTGGATACGTGTAAAAGACGTTGGGTAGCGCGTCGGGTAACAGATGTTGCAGGAATTTCCAACTGTTATAGTACGGAAGAAGAATGGGATGAAGATAGTGGAGATATTCGAGAATATGCATATGAAAAAGGATGGATTTCTCCGGAGGTTCCATTTAACTTTGCAAAAGCGTATTCTGCGATGTCATTAAAACATCGTGCAGCGTACCCTAGATATATGCGCTTAAATAAGTTGCTGAAAGCGGAAAAAGGAGAAATTACAATAGAAACGATCCGCAGGATTCAAAGGGATCATTTTGAAGGAGAGAGTATTGCTCCGAGGTGGAGTCCTGCTGATGGACTTCAGGTTTCTATTTGTATGCATGCAATGCTGGATACTGCAAGTAAAACGGCAGCAGCATCTCATGTAGAATTGATAAAAGAACATATGCCGGTTTGGTGGAACGCATTTGCAGTTCCTTGTATGTCAATATTTGCTCCTTATTCTATTGAGGCAGAACTGCCTGAGTGTATTTCAGAGGCAGGAGCAGTTTATGCAAAGAACAGTGCGTGGTGGCAATTTGAGAGGCTTCAGTATGCAATTGAAAAAGATTATCCAAGGTATATGAAATGGTGGAGACCGGAGGCGGATGTTCTGGAAGAGCAATTGAAAAAGCAAGTTGAACAAGCAGGGGCACCTGATGCGAAGCAGATTGCAAAGAATACGGAGCGTATACTTCGGAAGGTGGAAGAGGCATTCGGAAAAATTATTGCAGAAAAAGCGGATTCCGGACAGCCTCAGCATATGGATATGAATGAAACAGCAAAGAAACGTGCGGAGATTGAGTTTTAAAATATAAAAGTGAAAGAGAGGGAAGCGTTATGTTGAGTATGAATGCATTGGCATGGGTAGGGTTATTTATTATTGTTGGCGTAATCTTACGTGCAAAGGTACCATTTTTAAAAAAGAATTTAGTTCCGGCGAGTGTAATTGGCGGAGTGATTGGCTTTATTGTTGTAAATCTTGGGGTGATCTCAGATGCTACGGTAAATGATTTCAGTGGGATTGCAGGTACATTGTGGTCATTCTCTTTTGCAAATATGGGATTGACATTGGCGGTTAAGACCAAAAAGAAAACTACAGGTAAAACTTTAAAGGAAAGAATGGAGGACAGCCAGTTTTCAGGAATTTGCGGAATGGGATTTTTCTGGGTAATCCCATATGCATTGACCGGATTGCTGGGGTACGGAGTGTTGAAATTAATCGGTGGTGCTTTTGGAATGGATCCTGTATATGGGTTACAGATTCCATTCGCATTTGCACAGGGACCGGGACAGAGTGTTACATATGGAACTATGATGGAAGCAAATGGAGTTGTAAATGCAGTGCAGGTAGGGGTTACTCTTGCGGCAGCAGGTTTTCTGGTGGCATTTTTAATAGGAGTTCCGATGGTGCGTAAAGGAATCCAGAAAGGGCTTGCTCCTTATGCGGGAGAAATTGGAAAGAGCATGCAGGAAGGTATTTACGAACCAGAAGAACAGCAGTATTATGGAAAAGAAACAACACATCCTGGAAATGTAGATACATTGGCATTTCATTTTGCATTAGTAGGAATTGCTTGGGTTGCAGGTAACTATATGTGCAGATTGTTTGGAATGATTCCGGGATTCGCAGGGGAAATTTTATCTGGTTTTCTGTATTTATATGCAATGTTGGCGGCATATTTACTTCGTTGGCTGATTAATCGGCTGGGATTAAGTAAATATCTGGATCGCGGTACACAGATACGTATATCGGGATTTTGTATTGACATGATGGTGACATCTGCATTTATGGCAATTTCTTTGCAGATTCTCGGAAGTTGGATGATTCCGATACTTGCAGTAGTAGTTGCAGGCACTGTATTGACGTATGTTTTGACAAGATATTTTGGAGAACGTTTCGGAGGCAAGCATGGATTTGAGCGTACAGTAGCTATTTGGGGAACATTAACAGGAACAAATGCAACAGGACAGGCATTATGCCGTATGGTGGATCCGAACAGAAAGACCTCAGTATTGGAAGAACTTGGGCCGATTAATGCGATTAATGTTCCTGCATGCTATGTAGTTATGCCTGCAATTATAGCATTTTCAGCAGGAGAAATGTCGTTTGGCATGTTGACGCTGGCTCTTGTCGGTACTGCGGTTGTATTTCTTGTAGCAATGTTGATTACACGAACCTGGGGTAAGAAGACATATGATTACAGAAAAGGCGAGTTGTATTATGAAGTAGATAAAGAAGTTTAAACCTGCCGCAGAAAAAACTTTTTGAGGTGTATGATGAAAAAGATTGTGATTATTCCGGATTCATTCAAGGGAACAATGAGCAGCAAAGAAGTTGGGGAAATTATAAAAGAAGAGGCCTTGGCAAGCTGGCCGGAGGTTGAGGTGATTCGTGCGGAAGTAGCAGACGGTGGAGAAGGGAGTGTAGAGGCGTTTTTATCTGTACTCCCGGGAAACCGGGAATATGTGACGGTGAGCGGACCGTATGGAGAACCGGTTACGGCATGTTATGGTATGTTGGGAGAAACTGCAGTGATAGAAATGGCAGCAGCGGCAGGGCTGCCGTTGGTTGGCGAAAATCTATCAGCAGGAGCGACAACAACATATGGGGTTGGTGAACTGATTTTAGCTGCATTAGATAAGGGCGCTAAAAAGATTATTCTCGGACTGGGTGGCAGTGCGACCAATGATGGTGGGACCGGAATGGCAGCAGCTTTGGGAATCCGTTTTTTGGATGAAGAAGGCAGAGGGTTTGTTCCGGTTGGCAATACATTAGAACAAATTGCAAAAATTGAGATGGACGGAGTTGATCATCGTCTGAAAAACGTGGAAATCATTGCGATGTGCGATATCCGCAATACATTATGTGGAACGCAAGGAGCAGCAGCGGTTTTTGGTCCTCAGAAGGGTGCGACAGAAGAAGAGGTGAGGAGATTGGATAAGGGTCTCTTCCATCTGGCAAAAGAAATCGAAAAAGTCTGGAAAAAAGACGTGTTGGAATTGTGCGGGGGCGCTGCGGCTGGCGGAATGGGAGCAGGAGCGGCAGCGTTTCTTGGTGCAAGGCTTCAAAGCGGGATTGATGTTGTTCTGGAGACAATACATTTTGACAAAATGCTTGAGGATTGTTCGCTTGTTATTACAGGCGAGGGTAAGATTGATGGGCAGAGCATACAAGGAAAAGTTGTATCTGGAGTTGCAAGACGGGCAGCAAAGAAAAATGTTCCTGTACTTGTAGTAGTAGGTGCAATTGATGAAGGAGCGGAAGCTATGTATGATGCAGGAGTCAGTGCGATTTTCAGTATCAATCAAAAGCCGCTTCCATTTGAGGCAATACAGGATAGAACAAAATCAGATCTTCGAAAAACAGTACGTACAATTTTCAGATTTGCAAAGGTGGCAAAACAAATAGAGTAAATTATTTCAGGTGAATTGCATGATAAAAGAAATATTGTTCGTGATTGTTGTTTTTGTGGCCAATATTGTAGAAGGCGTTACAGGTTTTGCCGGAACAATGTTGGCCATGCCTGTCTCTATGTTCTTGGTTGGTGTAGAAGAGGCAAAAGTAGTATTAAATATAGTAGCGATTATTGTAAGTTTAAATATTGCATTCAGAAGCTGGAGAGAAATGAATCGAAAAGAGGTAGTAAAGATTAGTGGATTCATGTTAATTGGTATGGCAGTGGGAATTTACTTGTTTTCGGTTCTTCCTTCCGTTGTATTGATGAAAATATATGGAGCGTTGATTATTTGCGTGGCAATTCGTGGATTGACAGTGAAGAAAGAAATGAAGATTTCTAATGGAGGGTTGGTGGGAGTGCTTTTTCTTTCAGGAGTGATTCATGGAATGTTTTTGTCCGGAGGTGCATTGCTTGTTATCTATGCAGTGAATGCATTAAAAGAAAAGTCAGTTATTCGTGCAACGCTGGCTCCGGTATGGATTATTTTAAATACACTGATGTTAATACAAGAGTGGATTTCAGGCCGGGTGACAGGCAAGATGCTGGGGTTGACAGGTGCGTGTGTGATTCCGGTATTTGTAGCAATTATTATTGGAAGTGCACTTCATAAAAGAATTCGACAAGATGTGTTTGTAAAATTGACTTATGCTCTTTTAGTTATCTCTGGAATCACGTTGTTGGCATAGAATGGAACAATCTGGATGCTTTTGTTTTTTTTGATTTTGTGTGGAAATATAGTTCTTTAGATGTTATAATCATACAGAAAAAATAGATCTAAAGGAGAAAAATCATGGAGAGTAGAAAGATTATTCAGGTTGAGGACAAAGTTCCTTTTCAAATGCTGCTTCCGCTGAGTATTCAGCACATGTTTGCAATGTTTGGAGCATCCGTACTTGTGCCATTCATTTTTGGAATCAATCCGGCAATCGTGTTGTTTATGAATGGAGTTGGAACTCTTATTTTCATTGCAGTTACAAAAGGAAAAGCGCCGGCATATCTGGGATCCAGTTTTGCGTTCCTTGCACCGGCAGGAATTGTCATCAGTGAGATGGGATATGAATACGCATTAGGTGGATTTGTGGCAGTTGGATTCTGTGGATGTATTTTGTCATTTATTATCTACAAATGCGGTACAAAATGGATTGATATCGTGCTGCCACCGGCGGCAATGGGACCGGTTGTTGCACTGATCGGTCTGGAGTTGTCTGGCTCTGCAGCAAGTAACGCGGGGTTGTTGGATGAGCGGATTGATATAAAAAATGTAATTGTATTTGCGGTGACTTTGGGTGTTGCAGTGTTCGGAAATATTTTGTTCCGTGGATTTTTGTCTGTTATTTCCATATTAGTCGCAGTGATTGCAGGATATGTGGCAGCATTTTTCTGTGGAATTCTGGACTTCTCACAGGTTGTAGCAGCGTCCTGGTTTTCACTTCCGAATTTTCAGATGGCAAAGTTTGATATGAGTGCTATTGTTATGTTGCTGCCGGTGCTTTTGGTTATTGCATCCGAGCATATCGGACATCAGGTAGTAACTAGTAAAATTATAGGAAGAGATTTGATTGAGGATCCGGGTCTTCATCGCTCTTTATTTGGAGATAATTTCTCAACGATGCTTTCCGGTCTGATCGGTTCTGTGCCGACAACTACATATGGAGAGAACATCGGAGTTATGGCAATGACCAGAGTTTATAGTGTGCAGGTGATTGCAGGAGCTGCGATTCTATCTATTATCTGTTCTTTTGTCGGTAAGCTGTCGATGCTGATTCAGACAATTCCGGGACCGGTAATCGGAGGAATCTCTTTCTTGTTATATGGTATGATCGGAGCATCCGGAATTCGAATTCTGGTAGATTCCAGAGTGGACTACGGACGTTCCAGAAATCTGACACTGACATCTGTTGTCTTTGTAACCGGACTTTCCGGAATTGCTGTGAAAATTGGAGATATTCAATTGACAGGAATGGTGCTGGCAAGTGTAGTTGCTATGGCATTGAGTTTGATCTTCTTCTTGCTGGATAAGGCTGAACTGACGAACGATCGAGACGAAAACTAAAAAGTCAGATATAAAAAATATATAAAAGAGCCATTGCTCTTTTCCATGGTTAAGGAGAAGAAAGCAATGGCTCTTTTTTGCTTTTGTTTTATTTATTTATTATTTATTATTTATACAATATCATCTCTTCTGATATATCCCGGCTGCTCCGGTTTGCCGATCAATTCTTTTACATGGAGAATCCGAGCATGTTTATCAACAATCTGATTCTCGATATGTACATCTTCACCAATGACAACGTCCGGAAGAATTACACAGTTTTTGATAACAGCTCCTTCTTTGATTGTACAACCACGACCGATAACAGAGTTTTCAATTGTTCCTCCGATCAGGCATCCGTTAGAAACAACAGATTTTTTGACTTCGGAACCATTGAAATATTGTGTCGGACAAGAGTCATTTGTTCTGGTATAGATTGGCCAGTCCTCTTTGAACAGAGTCTGTGCATCTTTGTAGTCGATCAAAGAAATATTGGCGTCGAAATAACTCTTTAAGTCGGTAACTGTTGCAAAATATCCACGATGGGAAATTCCGCGAATGTCTAAATCTTCACAGTGTGCATTGACAATCTGTGGAAGTGTATACATAGAAGAAAGTCTTTTGGCCTTTTTCACAAGGTCTATAAACAGTTCTCTTGACATAATATAGGTGTCCATGAAGATGTTACGGTTTTTGGCGGTTCCGCGGTTTTTCTCGATGGAAAGTACACCCTTTTGTTTGTTCAGGTTTAGAATGTCGCAGTTCAGGAACGCATCTTTCGCATTGTCTACAGCATGGTACAATAAAGAAATATCAGCGCCGGATTCTGCGTGTGATTTTAATAGTTCTCTGAAGTCCTGTGTGTAGATCATATAACTTGGAGCAATCACAACATAAGGAGCGGTTTCTGCCTCAATACATTCCATATTTTCTACATATGCGGCGATATCTGTATCATAAAGAGAATTCTCAGTTCCATTTTCTGAGAAAAGCAGGTGCAGTCTGCCGCGTTTGGAATTGATATTGTAGTGACGTCCGGTTCCCAGATGCTCTGCAAGAGAACGTGGTTTCTTATTGATATATACTTGGATTCGTTCAATTCCACTATTACTCATGTTAGAAATCGGAAAGTCAATGGCACGATATCTTCCAAGGAAAGAAAAGGCACCGATTGGACGATAATCTTCCATTCCGTCTACATGAATATGGTTTCCGGAAAAGTTAATAATTCCTAATGCTTTCATTTTATTCTTCCCCCTTTACACGTTTAGCGACAAGCTCAATATGTTCGCTGTCCGCACTTCCGACAACAGCATTTTTACCAATCTTAATATCATTGGCAACCAAAGCACGTGTGACTACAGCACCCTCGGCAACCTCAGCACCCGGCATCAGAACGCTGTCAATAATTTTGGCACCTTCTGCAACTTTTACGCCGGTAAAGAGTACAGAGTTCTTAATTTCACCATTTATTACACAGCCCTGTGTGATAAATGCATTTTTGATGTCGGCATTTTCTCCGATATAGTGAGGCAGTGTGGTGATATCTTCTGTATAAATCTTCCAGGACGGGTCATTCAGATCAAGAGCATTGTTCTTGTCCAACAGATCCATATTAGCTTCCCAAAGGGAATCAATGGTTCCGACATCTTTCCAGTATCCTTTGAATTTGAATGCACAGAGTCTCTTTCCATCATTCAAAAATGCAGGAATGATATCTTTACCGAAATCATGACTGGAGTCTGCGTTCTTCATATCTGCAATCAGCATCTTGCGGAGAATCTTCCAATTGAAGATATAGATACCCATAGATGCCAGATTGCTCTTCGGATTAGCAGGTTTTTCTTCAAATTCAACGATCATACCGTTCTCATCTGTGTTCATAATACCGAAACGGCTTGCTTCCTTCATAGGAACTTCAATGACTGCGATGGTTGCATCAGCATTGTTTTCTTTGTGATGTTCCAGCATCTTGTCATAGTTCATCTTATAGATATGGTCACCGGAAAGGATCAGAAGATATTCCGGGTCGTATGTATCGATAAAATCGATATTCTGTGAAATTGCATCAGCAGTTCCGCGGTAAACATCCAGATCACTGTCTGCCTTTTCACGAGGCGGGAGTACGAAAACTCCACTATCCTTTGCATCTAAACCCCATCGATGACCGGCGGCTACATAGCTGTTCAATAATACAGATTCGTATTGTGTTAAAACACCGACAACATCAATACCACTGTTTGCACAGTTACTTAGCGGGAAGTCAACGATGCGGTATTTTCCGCCGTATGAAACTGCTGGTTTGGCTACCTTATTGGTTAATTCATGAAGCCTGGAACCACGTCCACCGGCTAAAATCATAGCTAACATATTATTTTGTTTCATCAGTGAACCCTCTCTTTCATCTTGATACTGTATATTATACAATTTATTTCGGAAAATCTCCATCTTTTTGTGGAAAAAAACGAAAGAATTTTATTA
>CAJKWK010000052.1 GCA_905203555.1 uncultured Lachnospiraceae bacterium | reverse complement strand
AAATCAGCACGAAATAATCTGCCGAATGGGGCATCATTTAATTTGCTGGACAACAATTCATTTCCTGACTCATTCTTCGTCTCCTTTTCTCTCTTCATCAATTTTTATTTGCATCCTGCTTACACAGAAATTCAATCTTTGTTGTTATCTCATTATAGGATTTTGTTGCTATCTCGTCATACGTTCTTTATGCTATCTCGTCAGACAATCTTTGTTGTCCACTTCGAGCAATCCCATACTTCCTGTACGATATCCTGATAAAATTCAGGTTCATGACAGATCAAAAGCAAAGTTCCCCGATATTCATTCAATGCTTGTTTCAACGCATCTTTTGCATCCACATCCAAATGGTTGGTCGGCTCATCCAGCATCAATACATTTGTCTCTCGATTGATCAATTTACATAGACGCACCTTTGCCTGTTCCCCACCACTTAACACTCTGACCTGACTTTCAATATGTTTCGTTGTCAGCCCGCATTTTGCCAAAGCGGAACGCACCTCATACTGTGTAAATGATGGAAATTCACTCCAGATTTCGTCAATACAGGTTGATTTATTTTCTCCATTGCTCTCCTGTTCAAAATATCCGATGGATAAATTTTCTCCCAGTTCACAGGATCCTTTTAATGGTTTTACAAGTCCCATAATACTACGAATCAATGTCGTTTTTCCGATTCCATTCGCTCCGGTCAGAGCAATCTTCTGTCCACGCTCTAAAGTCAGGTTCAACGGTTTTGACAGCGGTTCCTGATAACCGATCACAAACTCTTTCGTCTCAAAGATCACCTTGCTCGGCGTACGTGCCTGTTTAAAATGGAACTCCGGTTTCGGACGTTCTGCCGCCAATTCAATCACATCCATCTTATCCAGTTTCTTTTGTCTGGACATCGCCATATTTCTGGTGGATACACGAGCTTTGTTTCTGGCGACAAAATCCTTCAGCTGACTGATCTCCTGCTGCTGTCTCTTATATGCCGCCTCTAACTGTGCCTTCTTCACCTCATATACACGCTGAAAATCTTCATAATTTCCAACATAACGATCCAGTTTCTGATTCTCCATATGATAAATAATATTCACTACTTCATCCAAAAATGGAATATCATGTGAAATCAAAATAAAGGCATTTTCATATTCTGTCAGATATCGTTTCAGCCAGTTAATATGTTCTTCATCCAGATAATTGGTCGGCTCATCCAGCAAAAGAATGTCCGGTTTCTCCAACAGCAGTTTTCCGAGCAGGATTCTCGTTCTCTGCCCACCGCTCAAATCTGTCACATCCCGTTCAAGACCAAGATCCAGCAGACCAAGCGCCCGCGCCACTTCTTCTACTTTCGCATCAATTACATAAAAATCATGCATCGTCAATGTATCTTGAATTGTTCCCAACTCTTCCATCAGACGATTCATTTCCTCTTCATCCACTTCTCCTAAACGTTCACAGATTTCATTCATCTGTGTTTCCATTTCAAACAGATAAGAGAATGCCGACTTCAACACATCCCGAATCGTCATCCCTTTTTCCAACACCGTATGCTGATCCAGATAACCGATACGGGTATTCTTTGCCCACTCGATTTTCCCTTCATCCGGCTGCATCTTCCCGGTTACAATATTAAAAAATGTGGATTTTCCTTCTCCATTGGCTCCAATCAGACCGATATGCTCGCCCTTCAGCAAACGAAAAGAAACATCATCAAAAATTGCCCGGTCGCCGAACCCATGGGATAAATGTTCTACATTCAAAATACTCATGTTTATAAACTCCTTTTCCTTCCTTTGCAAATATAACATATATTCAAAGCAAAAACAACATCAGAACATTTGACACATCAGAACATTTATCGCACAAGCCAGACATTACTTTTTAACTATTTCTATAATCACTTTTTTCTAATCATTTTCTTGATAAGTAATATAAGCAAAAAATAAATTACACATACTGCAATTCCCGCAACACAGCTCCTTGAAACAAGTACATACCAAAGACTTTTCACTCTCTCAATTTGATAAATGGCTATCTCGCCTCGTTCAAGAACCGTAAGCCCTACTATAGCAATCGGAGCGCATGCGCCTAAAATAAATGCTATGATTGCCCCCAAAACCGTCAGCATTTTTTGATAAAATCTCACTTTTTTCAATGGATTACTCTTTAATTCAACATTCGTGCTTTGAACATCTATTTTCATTTTCATTGCCACCAACTTTTTTTTGCAATCTTCGCACTCGTTTAAATGTTCATCAATATCTTTTTTCGTTTGTTCTGATAATATATCATCTTGATATAACGGTAACAAATCCGAAACAACATAGCATGGAAGTTCTTTATTCATCTTTCAAAATCTCCTTTACAATTTTTTGTTTTCCTCTAAAAAAAGTTACTCTTGTCCAATTTTCTGTTTTTCCAATTATCTCTCCAATTTCAGCGAAAGATAAGTTGCTAATCAACCTTAAATACATTACTTCACGTACCGGCTCATTCATATCATGTATCAACTGTAAGATTTCTTTTTGTTCCCATCGAACATCTATTTCTTGTTTATTCGTTATTTCCAGGATATTCTCATCTATAGATAAAGTTTCTTTCCGGTTTCTTAGATCTTTCAACCAAACGTTTTTAGCAATTCCGCACAACCAAGTCAATATGGAACTATTTCCCTCAAACCGTTCAATGCATTGAACAGCTTGAAAGAAAGTTTCTTGAGTAAGTTCCTCTGCAATATCCTCATTATTTGTCTTGCTCAATAAAAACAAAAATACTTTTCGCGAATACATCTCATATATTTCTTCAATCACTTGCGCTTTCAACCTCCTTCTACTCATTAGTACCAAATTATGTTATTTTGTTACAATCATCTTAGTTAAAAGGGAAATAATTATACTATATAATCTCTTCACACATAATTTATAGCTGAAAAATACTAACACTGTTCCCATACACACCAATTTATTTAACTTTTTTTGCTTTCAGTATAGTTGTGTGTTGTAAAGTATCGATAGAAAAAAGAAAAGATTATCCAAGAACGTAATGCTAAATTTAAAAATTCAGCACACCCTGGATAATCCCAACCAAATTCAAACGACTTTTTCAATCTCAAAAAAAGAAAAAGCTCTCATAAATTGAGAGCTTAATCGGAGTGACAGGATTTGAACCTGCGACCTCTACGTCCCGAACGTAGCGCTCTACCAAGCTGAGCCACACTCCGATAAAATAAGGAATCTGTATTCCAGATTCCCAAGCTACGGAAAAGGGACTTGAACCCCTACTAACAGAGTCAGAGTCTGCTGTGCTGCCAATTACACCATTCCGCATCATCTTGCTGCGTTTTTCTTACTTGTCGTACGCAACATGGTTATTATATCAAACTGAACAGAAAAATCAACCCCTTTTTTCAATTTTTATCATTAGATTTTTCTTTCTTTTTTCTCATATTTTTTGACAATTTCAAATCTATCAAAGCAAATGCGCCAACTTTTCAAGCCGGCGCATTTTAGTTTCCTGTATTTTTATCATTTTACTCTATATTTATTGATTCCATTCTCCGTCAAAGACTACTTCTGCCGGACCTGTCATGTATACAATGTTTTCTTTTCGATCCCACTGTATCTGTAAATCACCGCCTAAGAGGCTCACTGTCACGTCTTCTTCTGTCAATCCATTCAAAATACAAGCAACTGCAACTGCACAGGCCCCGGTTCCACAAGCAAGTGTTTCCCCGGATCCTCTCTCCCATACCCGCATTTTTACATGCGTTTGGTCAATTACTTTTACAAATTCTGTATTCACACGATTTGGAAAATAACTATGATATTCAAACTTCGGACCGATTTCTTCAATCTTCATCTGCTCAATATCTTCCAGAAATACAACTGTATGCGGATTGCCCATTCCAACACCGGTCATACGATACTCCGTGTTCCCGATGCAGATTGGCGCATCAATCACACGTTCTCCTTCCAACGCAATCGGAATCTCTTCCGGTTTCAGTAACGGACTTCCCATATTTACCCGCACCTGTTTTACCTTTCCGTTCTCTACCTGCAGATCCAAATATTTGATCCCCGCAAGTGTCTCGATCGTAACATGAGTCTTATCAGTCAATCCGTAATCATATACATATTTTCCAACACAGCGAATTCCATTCCCACACATCTCACCGCGGGAACCATCTGCATTGTACATCTCCATTTCAAAATCTGCCACTTCTGAAGAATTAATCAAAATCAATCCATCCGAGCCGATTCCAAAATGCCGGTCGCTGACTGCAATCGCAATCTGAGATGCGTCCTCCAGCTTATTTTCTACGCAGTTCACATACACGTAATCATTTCCAAGTCCCTGCATTTTTGTAAACTTCATCTTTTAACCTCTTCTAAGCATATTCTTATTGTAGTGCACGCAGCTTTTCTGCAAATTCACTGCTCAACGTCACCTTTGCAACATAGAACACATCACCGGTCATATATACTTCCCAGTCATCGCCGATTTCCACCTGCAGATCACCACCCGGCATCTGTACGATTACTTTATTTCCTGTAGATCCCAGCTTGTAAGCCACTGCCGCCGCTGCACAGGCTCCGGTTCCTGTTGCCATCGTATAACCTGCACCACGTTCAAAAGTTTCAATTGCAATGTGATTGTTGTCGATTACTTTCATGATCTCTGTATTTACCCGTTCCGGGAAATATCTTGCAACTTCTGAAAAATTACCAATCTTACATACCAGCGGTTTGGAAATCTCCCGCATCGGAATAACACAATGCGGATTGCCCACCGATACACAAGTAGCCGGATACAAGGTGCTGCCAAATACCATATCCTCATTGATAACTTCTCTGCGTTCTCCGGTCACCGGAATCTCATCACTCCAGAAAGAAACCTTTCCCATAGACACGCGCAGTCTGCTTCCATCTTCATTGAGATAAGTAATTTCTACCGCCCCACCGTCTGTCATCAAATCATATTTTTTCTTCTGCACATACCCGGCATCTTTCAAATATTTCGCAAAGATACGTACACCATTTCCACTTTTCTCCGCAATACTTCCATCTGGATTCCAGATTTTTAAAGACATCTGTTTTTCCCCTATATAAGGACCTTCCAGAATACCGTCAGAACCAAGTCCCATATTTCGATTACAAAGCATCGCTACATTGTCTTTGTTCAGCTTTAGTTCATTTTTATTTGGGTCGAATACAAGGTAATCGTTTCCCAATCCATGATATCGTTCTAATACAATCTTCACAATTCCTACCTCCGTTTGATAAAATCTGTGTAAGTCTTCTGTTATTGTATCAAATATTTTCCCCTTTGAAAAGATTCACAACAGAATCTTCCTTTAAAAAGAGAATTTCCATCCTCGTTCCTTCACCAACCTTGCTCTCCGCATGAACTTTTGCTCCATGTAAAATCGCTCCATGTTTTACTATAGAAAGTCCCAGACCGGTTCCTCCCCGCTCTTTGGAATGGCTCTTGTCTACCCGGTAAAAGCGTTCAAAGATACGCTCCAAATGTTCCTGCGGAATACCGATTCCATTATCCGAAACCGTCACCTTCGGTCCTTGCAGAGTATTCCCCGCCCAGACTTCTACACGACCGCCTTCTACATTATACTTAATCGCATTCTCACAAATATTATAAATCATCTCATCCAAAATCTGCCGGATTCCATGATAATATACCTGCTCCCCCTCCAGGATAATCTGCACCTGACGCATCTGCGCCTGAGGAGCCAGCCTGCTGATGATTTCTCTGCATAATCCGTAGAGATCCACATCTTCCTTTTCAAGCTCAACAGATTCTTCATCTAATTTGGAAAGTTTAATAATATCTTCCACCAGATGGATCAAGCGTCTTGCCTCTTTATAAATCCGCTCTGAAAAAACCGGAATATCTTCCGGCCGCACAAGCCCATTTTTCATGATTTCCGCATATCCTGAGATAGAAGTCAGCGGTGTTTTTAATTCATGGGAAACATTTGCCGAAAATTCCTTACGCATATTGGACACTGCGTCTTTTTCTTTATTCCTTTGATCCATCGCCTCCAGAAGAGGGGTCAATTCCTCGTAAATATCATTTTCCAACGGATGTTCAATGTCTAATTTATTGATTGGTTCAATCAGACGTGCAGTCTGCCATCTGGCAAGCATGTACGCAAACACCATCATTGCCGCTGCAATTACAAAAACAACCGGCAGCATCCGCACTGCTGTATTTGCAAGGCTGTCCATTTCCTTGGAAACACGAAGGACGGTTCCGTCTTCCATCCGCAATGCATAATAATACATTTCCGTTTTCTTTGTAGAAGACATCCTTATCTCTTCACCGCTTCCATTCTTCATCGCAGTTTCGACTTCTTCCCGGTCTTTATGATTCTCAAGACGATTTTCATTTTCTCCGGAATCATAAAGTACCGTTCCATCCTCATCAATCCACGTCACGCGTGTATGCACTTCTACATTATCAAGCTCTTCCAGATATTCCGGTCCTGCAATCCGAACAGCTTCACATATATAGCGTGCCTCCTGCCGCACTTCCTCCCGCAGCGTCCGCATTCCTTGTCTATAAAAAAAGAAGGACAGCAGCCCATAAGACACCAACAGTGTGATTCCCAGAATCAGCACCATACTCCGCCGTATTTTAGCCTTCATAGTCCTCTCCTATCCGATATCCTACGCCACGCACTGTTTCAATCATTGCGCCCTTTTCCCCCAACTTCTGTCGAAGGGTTCTGACATGGACATCCACCGTCCTCGTTTCTCCATCAAAATCATATCCCCAGATATCTTCCAGCAGCTGGTCTCTGGTAAGCACTATATTTCGATTTCGCATCAAACGCTCCAAAAGTTCAAACTCCTTCAACGTCAATGTTACCGGTTTGCCATCCACTGTCACCTCATGTTTTTTAACATTCATCGTGACACCATGCAGCTCTACTTCTGATCGATCCGGAATCTGTCCGCTTCGTCTTAAAACCGCTTTGATCCGAGATACCAGTTCCATCATTCCAAATGGTTTTGTCACATAATCATCGGCGCCGGAATCCAGCCCCACCACTTTATCATATTCGGCACCTTTCGCTGTTACCATAATGACCGGAATTTTTTTTGTCTTGGAAGATCCTTTTAATTTTTTCAGCAGTTCCAGTCCATCCTCCCCGGGCAGCATAATATCCAGCAGGATCAGTTCCGGTGTATCAAATGCCAGCGCCTCCATAAAAGAAGTGCCCTCTGCAAATCCTTTCGCCTTTAACCCCGTTGTTTCCAGCGTATAGATTACCAATTCACGAATATTATCATCATCTTCTACACAATATATCATCTGCCCTCTCCTTTTCTACCTTTTTCAATATCCCTTATCCAGGTTCCAACTCCATATGATCCTTTATCTGAACTCCAACTCCATATGATCCCTTATCTGAGCTCCAACTCCACATTATTTCTATGGACTCCCGTAATCGAAAACTCTACCCATTCCGCAATGTTCGTTGCATGGTCTCCGATTCGTTCCAAATATTTCGTTACCATGATCAGATCAAAAATCTGTTTCCCATGGTTTCCTTTTTCTTCCTTAATATAGGCGATCATCTTTTCCTTCACATCTTCAAAATAAAGATCTACTGCGTCATCCGCCCGAATGACATTCTGTGCAAGCTCCATATTTTTCGAAACATATGCCGTAACGCTGTCCCTTACCATCTTACTGACAGCGCCTGCCATCTTTCCAATCTCGTCTATATCTGATTTGGCTACCTTCTCTGTAGAAAGAACAATTTCTGCAATATCAGACGTCTGATCCCCAATTCGTTCCATATCCGTGATCATCTTCAGAGCCGCCGAGATTCTTCTCAGATCTCGTGCTACCGGCTGCTGCTGCAGCAATAATTTCAGACAAAGTCTCTCAATATCCTTCTCCATCTGATCAATCTCTTCATCCGCCGCCATAACTGCCTTCGCCTGTTCTACATTTCCCTCCTGCAGCGCCTTTGTTGCATCTGCAATAGCAATCTCACACAACTCACCCATATGAATAAGCTGTTCATCCAAAAGTTGTAACTGTCTGTCAAATCTGTTTCGCATCGATCAACCAAACCTCCCTGTGATATAATCTTCCGTTCTCTTATCCGCCGGAATAGAAAACAGTCTCTCTGTATCGTTATATTCCACGACCTCACCCAGGAGAAAAAATGCCGTATTATCTGACACACGTACAGCCTGCTGCATATTGTGTGTAACCATGATAATAGTATAATCTTTTTTCAATTCCATCGCAAGGTCTTCTATTTTTGAAGTAGATATCGGATCCAACGCAGAAGTTGGTTCATCCATCAAAAGTACTTCCGGCTCCACCGCCAGCGCTCTCGCAATGCAAAGCCTCTGCTGCTGTCCTCCTGACATTCCCAACGCACTCTTTTTCAAACGGTCTTTACATTCATCCCAAATTGCCGCATTTCTCAAAGAACGCTCCACAATCTCATCCAGCCTTGCCTTTGAATGAATCCCATGCGTACGCGGCCCATAAGCAATATTATCGTAAATGCTCATTGGAAACGGATTCGGCTTTTGAAATACCATTCCTACACGTTTTCGCAGCAGATTCACATCCATCCCTTTGAAAATACTCTCCCCGTCCAATAAAATATCTCCTTCGATCCGACACCCTTCCACGAGATCATTCATACGATTGATAGATTTTAATAACGTTGATTTCCCACATCCGCTGGGACCAATGAACGCAGTGATTTTATTTTCCTCGATTTCAAGGTTTACATCTTTCAATGCCTTGAAGTCACTATAATATAAATCCAGATTTTGAATACTGATTTTTGACATTTCCTTTTCCTTTCTCTTACGCCTTTGTCAGTTTTTTTGCTATGACGCCAGACAATGTATTGATTCCCACCACAAGAATGAGCAATATAACTGCTGTAGCATATGCCTGATCCATATACAAACCTTCACTTGCAAGGGTATACATATGCAGCGCTAACGTACGTCCTGATCCCATCACGCTGGACGGAACCTTTGCAACCGTTCCTGAAGTATACATCAAAGCGGCTGTTTCCCCTACAATTCGTCCGATCGACAAAATCACCCCCGCTAAAATTCCCGGAACCGCAGATGGCAGTACAATCCGAAATACCGTACGTAATTTTCCGGCTCCAAGCCCAAAGCTGCCTTCCCGGAATGAATCCGGAACGGACTTTAATGATTCCTCTGTCTGTCTCATGATCAACGGAAGTATCATGATCGACATGGTAAAAGCACCTGCCAGAAGTGAAAATCCCCAGCCAAGTGTATTTACAAAGAAAAGCATTCCGAATAATCCATAAACAATAGATGGAATTCCCGAAAGTGTTTCTGTTGTCAAACGAATCGCATCCATGAACTTATTTCCGCGTTTTGCATACTCCACAAGATAAATTGCCGAAAAAATTCCTAACGGTACTGCGATAACAAGCGAGAGCGCCGTCATAATCAATGTATTGATAAGCGCCGGCATCAGCGATGCATTTTCTGATGTGTAATGCATCGAAAATAAGGATGGTCGTATATAAGGAATTCCTTTCATCAAAATATATATAATTAAAAAAATCAAAACAAGGAACGTCAGGAGTGCGCCGGCCATCACCAAAAGCATCATAAGAAATGACCCCGGATGATGCAGATAATTTTTCAATTTTTGTTGAACTGTACTCTGTTTATTCACGTTCTTTCCTCCTGTTTAACAGTGCGACACTGAAATTGATAATCAGAATAAACACAAACAGCACGACACCTGTAGCGATCAGTGCCTCTCTATGTAAATCTGTTGCATATCCCATTTCAATTACAATATTTGCAGTTAAGGTCCGCACACCTTTTAAAATTCCCTTAGGCATTCTCGGCTGATTTCCCGCAATCATAATCACAGCCATTGTTTCTCCGATTGCACGTCCGATTCCAAGTACAATTCCTGCGATCACACCAGACTTAGCAGCCGGAATCATAACTTTGAAAATACTTCGCTCTTTTGTCGCCCCTAACGCAAGCGCGCCTTCGTAATACTGTATCGGAACCGCCCGCAGAGCGGCCTCTGTTGTTCCAATGATCGTCGGAAGAATCATCATTCCTAATAAAAGAGACGCAGTAAGCATACTGTTTCCGTCTCCGGCTGAAGGAAACATTTTCGGGAACAGATCATGCAGCGTTCTTCCAAAATCCCTGATGACCGGAACCAGCACAACCAGTCCAAAAAAACCATAGATAACCGATGGAATCCCTGCCAATAGTTCCGTTGCAGCCTTCAACGGCTTATAAATTCTTTTCGGACAATACATCGCCATAAATACAGATGTCAGTATTCCAATCGGTACTCCGATCAAAATCGCGCCAGCCGTCACATAAATACTGCCTATGATCATCGGGAAAATTCCGAAAATTTTATTATTCGGTTTCCACATTTCTCCGGCGATAAAATTCACTAATCCGATTTCTTTCATCGCAGGGATTCCATTTGCAAACAAAAATACGCAAATGAGAGCTACCGCCAGTACCGAAGTACAGGCGGCAATGAAGAACACTCCCTGCATGACTTTCTCTGTCCATGCTTTTGATTTCATTTATTTTACTACCTCATCCCACATAAGCGTTTCACCTGTGTAAATTCCTTTTACTTGTTCGCTGCTCAACTCATCTACCGGGCTATCCAAATTTACGATTACTGCGATACCGTCTGTTGCCATTACGGTTCCCTTAGCGCCTGCTGCGGTCTCTGTATCTTTCAATTCACGAGATGCCATACCGATATCATAACTTCCATCCATTGTAGATGTGACACCTGTTGTTGAATCTGTTGTCTGCAGCTCGATTTCTGCATTTGGATTAACGGCTTTATATGCTTCGATTAATTTTTGCATAACCGGTGATACAGAAGAAGATCCGCCTACAACCGCTTTTCCTAACGGCTGAGTTCCCTTAAATGCTTCTACGCCATCCACTGCAATATAACCATTTTCCTCTACAACAGCCTGACCTTCTGTACTCATGATGAAATTCACAAAATCCTGAGCAACTTCGTTATCAATTGTCTGCTTTGTCACAATATTAAACGGACGGGATACTTTGTAGTCTCCTGCTTTAATATTTTCCGCTGATGCCTCAGCTCCGTCAATTTTCACAGCCTTTACACTTTCATCCAGAGATCCAAGAGAAATATATCCGATTGCATATTCATTTCCTGCAACAGTTGTCATCATAACAGACGTACTATTTGTAATCTGTGCTTCTTCTGTTGTCATATCCACTTTTTCATCGTCTACTTTTTCTTCCACACCAAACAACTCGATGAAAGCACCTCTTGTTCCGGAACCATCCTCACGAGACACGATTGTAATCTCATTGGCCGCGTCCCATTCTCCTGCTCCTGCTTCACTCTGTGTCTCTGTGTTATCCTCTGCTGCCTCTGTATTATTTCCACATCCCACAGCAACAGCTGCCATCATACCTACTACTGATACTAATGCTATAAACTTTTTCATCTTCATTTTGCAAATCTCCTTTGATTTGAATTTTTGTTGTGTACTTGTTTTCTTCACAATGGCTATCATAAAGGAGCAATGTAAAATGTAAAACGGACTTTTTGTTAAATAGAAGTAAAATAAAAAGAAGTGCCCAATGGACACTTCTTTCTATACTACTCTATACTTTTACTGCCGTTCTTATGCTGTCAATACTTCTTCTGCAATGTTTCGGGAATGATCGGAAATACGTTCTAATGCAACCAAGGTGTCCAGATAAACGATTCCGGCATCCGTATTGCACTGGTTATTCGCTAACCGCTGCATATGCCCGGTACGAAGTTTGATTTCCAAATCATCTGCCTGACTTTCTTTTTCAATTACTTTCATAGCTTTGCCTTTGTCATTTTCCACAAATGCTTCTAATGCATACCGGAAACTTTCGGCACAGACTTCCGCCATTTCCTTTAATTCCGCGCGGCCAATCTCTGTAAAGACAGCTTTGCGTTCTGTCAGCGTCTCCGCAAATTCCGAAAGATTCTCACAATAATCACTGATTCTTTCAATGTCAGAAAGCGTCTGCAGAATGCTCGCGACTTCGTGATGTTCCTTTTCATTCAGAGAAAGAGAACTCAACTTCACAACATAATTAGTAATGCCGCTGCAAAGACGATCTACTGTATCTTCCTCTTCTTTGATCTCTAAGATCTTCTGATAATCCTTCGTAAAGATTACGTCAATTGCCTTATCAACTGTTCGAAGAACAATGCCTCCCATACGGTTCACTTCACTAAGCGCTGACTGCAGGGCAATTCCAGGAGTCTCTAACATACGGTCGTCCAGCAAAACTCTGCTTTCGTCTTCTGTACTCTCGTCTTCCTTCTCCAGCTTTCTTGCCAGCTTAATAATCCACTCAGAGAATGGGAAGAGAAGTACGGTCGTACCGATGTTAAATATCGTATGCACTGTACTGATCTGTGTCTGCGTAATCATGCCTTCTCCAGCCTCTATAAAGACCACTTTGAACAGTACAATCGCAAGAATACTGAAGATAATGGTTCCGATAATATTAAATAACAGATGCATGATTGCGGCTGTCTTCGCATTCTTCTTTGCTCCGATACTGGACATAATCGCTGTTACACAAGTACCGATATTCTGTCCCATAATAATGTACACTGCTGCATTAAACGGCACCAGTCCCGCTGCCGCCAAGCTCTGTAAAATACCGACAGATGCCGATGAACTCTGGATAATCGCAGTTACCAACGCACCTGCTATAATTCCCAAAAACGGATTGTGCCCCAATGTCACAAACAGGCTGCGGAAGGCCTCTGACTCCTGCAGCGGCGATACAGCCGAAGACATCGTACTGATTCCCACAAATAAAATACCAAATCCAATAATAATACTGGAAATATCCTTTGTAGAACGCCGACTTCCTGTCAGCATCACAATGACACCTGCCATAATCGCAATCGGCGCCAGGTTGGACGGACTTAAAAACTTCGCCCATTCCACACTGGAAACAAGCCATCCGGTTACCGTTGTACCGATATTGGCTCCCATGATCACCCCCATCGCCTGACTTAGATTCATAATTCCGGCATTTACAAAACCAACTACCATAACAGTCGTTGCAGATGAACTCTGAATAACCGCAGTAATCAAAGCGCCCAGCATAACCCCCATCAGTTTGTTCCGGGTGAGCGCCTCCAGCAGGGCTTTCATTTTACTTCCTGCGGCATTTTCCAACCCCTGCGCCATAATCTGCATTCCATAGATAAACATTCCAAGTCCCCCCACAAAGGGGATAATGATTCCCGCGTAACTCATATGTTACCTCCCGTAAATTTCCTACTTTTAACGATACCATTATCCCTCGCAAAAAACAACAAGATTTTACATATATTTCACAATGCTTTATTTTATCATCTTCTGTTTCGCAATCTGGGAAGAACTGTTCTTTTATTTTTTCATTCTCGGCTCAAATATAAAGGATGCCAGATAGCCAAAGACAAGAGCCGCTGAGATTCCTACCGCACTGGCTTTAAAGCCGCCTTGAAAAATCCCCAGAAATCCATTTTTATCCACCGCCTCTTTCACGCCCTGCCACAGCACATTTCCAAACCCCAGTAAGGGAACGCTCGCCCCTGCCCCCGCAAACTCCTGAAACGGCTTATAGACTCCACAAAATCCTAAAACAGCACCTGTACAGACAAGGAAGACCATCACCCGTCCGGGCATCATCTTTGTTCGGTCAAGCAGTATCTGTACAAGTGCACAGATCACCCCTCCTATCCAAAATGCATTTACATAATCCATGTTCACATCTCCTTCTCATAAAAATCATATTGCCTGTTTCTATCCGCACGTCAACAATGCTCGATTACAATTCCATGCGCAATTCCCGGAACACTGGCTCCCTCGTTAAAGCTGACCGTTGACATCAGCGCTCCCGTCGGCACGAATAAAATTCGTTTCCACTCTCCCCTTTTTAATTTAGGAAGTATATATGCTGCCAAAGTAACTGCAGCACAGCCGCAGCCACTGCCTCCGGCATGCGTATCCTGTGTCTTTTGATCAAAGATCGTCATTCCACAATCCAAATGATTTGAACGGATATCATAGCCCGCCTGCCAGACCAGATCGAATAAAATATCCTGCCCCACATATCCCAAATCTCCGGTAATAATCCGGTCATAATCCTCTGCCTTTCGGTTGAAATCCTTGAAATTCTGTACAATCGTATCGCAGGCCGCCGGAGCCATACATGCCCCCATATTCTGAGAATCTTTCAATCCATAATCCACAATTTTCCCTACCGTCACTCCACTGATCCGAATGTGGCTTTTTTCTGTTCCAACCAGAAACGCTCCGCTCCCGGTCACCGTCCAATGTGCCGACAGCGGTCGTTGATTTGCATACCCCAGAGGAAAACGAAATTCCTTCTCCGCACTTCCAAAGTGACTGGAAGTTACTGCCAGCATCAGATCTCCATAGCCTGCTGCCACACTCATTGCAGAGAGCGCCAACGCCTCTCCTGAGGTAGAACACGCCCCATATAACCCAAACATGGGAATCTGCAGTGCCTCCACGCCCATAGACGTAGCTATCCCCTGCCGGAGAAGATCACCGCCAAATAAGAACCGGACTTCTTCCGCATCTTTCTTCGCCTTCCCCAATGCCAGCACACATGCCTCTTTTTGCATAGTGCTTTCTGCCTCTTCCCACGTGTTGGCGCCAAACAGATTATCTTCATTGGTCATGTCAAACATCTTTCCAAGAGGACCTTCTGCCTCCTTACTTCCCACCACCGACCCCGCATTCAAAATATAGGGAGCATTTGCAAATGCAATACTCTGACTGCCCAAAGCCCCAATCGTTTTTTTCATCTTTGTATCTGTTATTTTCTGTTCTTCCAAATCCAATCCCTCGTTTCTGAATCAATCACAATATTATTTCCCGAAAAATGTATACGATTCCTGCTACAGCCTAGTATCTCGGAATCTACTTTTTTTATACACTTTTATACATATAGGAATATTTTTCTCACATTCTATGCAGACTATTTCTCGTAATACGATTCCGATTATTATTTTCAGAGGTGATACCATGGACAAAATTGAAAAACAAAAAAAGGAACAACAATATGAAGACTATGTAAAACAAAAAACACCCAGACACAATGTCTGGGGAAATATGATAAAAGCATTTCTTACCGGCGGAATCATCTGCGTCCTCGGTCAGGGAATCTTCAACTACTGTCAACTGCTTGGGTTATCCAAGGACAATTGCAGCAGCTGGACATCATTGATTCTTGTTCTGATCAGCGTCATTCTGACCGGAATCGGTGTTTATCCGAAGATAGCAAAATGGGGAGGTGCAGGAGCACTGGTTCCGATCACCGGTTTCGCCAACTCCGTCGCCGCTCCGGCTATCGAATACAAAAAAGAAGGACAGGTATTCGGCATTGGCTGTAAAATCTTCACGATTGCAGGACCGGTTATTCTATACGGTATCTTCACAAGCTGGGCACTGGGATTCTTATATTGGCTGGGCAGCATTACCGGAGTCGCATAAGCGGCTCCTTTTTCCATAATTTTCCCCATAATTTTAGGCAGTACGCAATTTGTACTGCCTCTTTCTCTACCATCTTTGCACGAAATACAGTATCGAGCCTACACCCCTTCCCAATGCCATACTAATAATAAATGCAGAGATATAACGTGTAATCCTGATTCTCCGAATAAAAATCGGAAATACATTCAGTATTTCCGCCAGCGCCATAGACCAACACCCTACAAATATTCCGCCGAACAATCCAAAAATCGGTACAATCCAACTCCCATAAGGAATCGGAAGGTGAAAAACAAACAAGATGGTACCAACAATCCCACCGAGAGCTGTACTATCCTCATACAACAATATATGTTCTGCCGTATGCGTCCGATCCGCAAAATCCGCAATCACGCCCAATTCCACTATAAACGAAAACAATCCTCCCGCTACTGCTACTCCGGAACTAACTCCGATGACTGCCAGCAGTATTTCACTTCCCCACATCCAACTCCTCCTTTCTTCTGGAGGCATCTTCCACCAGAGTGGTCTGAATATCATTTTCATAAAGTCGCATCTGTACTTCCAACGGTGTTGGATCTACTGTAAATCGTTTTTTTCCAAAGTGATTGAAAAAAACTAAGATACCTATAATAATCCCTATGGAATAACTCACTTCTAACATCGTATACCCATCACTTTCAACTCCGGTCAGCGCCAGATAAATCTGTGAAAATAATTTTGTAATGGAAACATCATTGTGAAACGCCATAATCGAAAATGCAGACCCACAAAAAACCAGAATGACAACTACCGCTGTTTTCAACAAATGTACGATATTTCCTGATGTATTCTGATTCTCATAAGTCAGAATGATATCTGTCTCTCCAAGATTCTGGATGTCCAGATTCGGATATTGCTCATGAATGCAGGCAATGATTTTCAAAACAGAAATTACGACTCGCTGCTGTTTTTTTCCTTGTTCTGAAAATTTTACTAATTTTATAGATTTGATTTTCGGAATCACCGTCTTATTACTGCATTCCAACGACAAAATATCCCCCAGTGTTACCTCTGTCTTTGTCAGTTCCACATCCCTGTCTCCCTTAATATACAAGGTATCCTTATTAGCTGACATGTTGCGAAACCTCCATACATTTTACAAGGGTACCGCCACTATCCGGAAACTCTTCATTCCGATTATACAAATAATACATACTTCCCAGAATCACCGCTGCCAGCACGATTGTCACCAGACAGATACGCACTTTTCTTCTTCCTTCATCCATATCAAATCACCTAAACCTTTCCGAAGAATCCTTCTTCTCTCATTAGTATTTAGGTTTTTTCATATAATATACGTAGGAAAAGGGAGCATATCATTTTACAATGCTCCCTCAAATTTATTTCGCTGTATCAGTTTATTTAATACTTTATAATTCTAATCTCAGAACAAAGGTTGCTGACGTACCTTGATTACATGTTGTTGTAACTTTCACCTCATTTTGTTTATTTGATATCAACTCTGTTAATTCAATTTCTATTTGTTTTGTTTCCCCCGGCTGGAGCGATATGTATTTTGTCGGATAAACTACTTCATTCCCATTTAATGTTATCTTTGCAAAATTATTCTCATTAAATGTGACGATCTGTTCAGACATATTTTCAACTTCAAATACCACAACTGCCGAATCTTCCGAAATGCTTTTTTCATAGCAGCACACAGAAAGCGTAGGCAGCTCTCTTTTATCACGTTGTCCGATATAATACAGTAATCCAAAGCACAAACAACAAACAATTATTACGACTATATGTTTTTTCTTCATACTTTTCAGCCCCCTATAACATTTAGTTTTTACTTTGATGTTTTTTATACCATCTAAATAATAATGCGCAGAAAAGCATTGTACCAAAAGGAATAAAATACTCAGAATTTGCATATATCCATGAAAAAGGTTCTATTATAAATATGCTTGCAAAGCATGATATTAATGCAACAGGTATTAAAAGTATGCATTCTAGAACTGAACTATAATTTTCTGTGTTGCATAATGCGAATAGTAATAAAAATTCTAGAATATAGTATAGTACATTAATCGCATTTCGGAGATACCATATCCATATCATTTCTGAAGAATAATTATACATCTCATACGCTTTAAGTTCTGACGTTATATAATATCGTAATGCAAAAAATAATATCATGCAAAAATATAAGATAAAAAATTTAAAAGTAAGCGCCTCATAGTGGGTACTGTCATAAAGTCAGCCGCTCGTTTGAGCGGCACTGTTTAATAATTACTTTCTGCACTTGGCTGGTAACTTATCCGACCAAGGGAGTAAATTCTCACAGAAACTCCGATCACTTTCATCTAAGTGTTTCGGTATCTCTGTCAGAAGATATTCAAAATAATCATACGGCTTCAGATTGTTTGCCTTTGCTGTTTCGGCTATGCTATAGATGATAGCACTGGAATCAGCACCAGCTATTGAATCAATCATCACCCAGTTTTTCTTGCCAATACAGAATCCACGAATAGATTGTTCTGCTGAATTATTATCGATTGGGATTTCACCATCTTCGAGAAATCTACGCAGATATTTTTCCTGGTTCAATGAGTATGTGAACCCGTTATGCGTTTTCCCTTTTATCGGTACTTTGTTTGTGTTTTGCTTTATCCACGCAAAATAAGCATCTACCAACGGTTTGACTGTAAGCTGGCGATGTTTCAATCTTTCATCCGGTTCCATGTCGGAAAGTTTGTTTTCATCCCGATAGATCGCCTGGATTTGTTTTAATGCAAGATATGCGAGGGATTGGTCTCTTGTTGCTTTGGGCATTGCTTTTACAGCTTCATCAAATCTGCGTCTTGAATGAGCCCAACAGCCCGCGACCTTCAAATCCTCTTGCTCCTGTTCGAGCGTATGATAGACTTGGTATCCATCCGTCACGCAAACTCCATTGAAGTCTTTTAAAAACTTCCTTGGATGGCTTATATTTCTAGACGGCTGGTATTCATACAGAACGATGTGCTTATCCTGATTCAATCTTCCTGTACGATAAACCCACATATAATGCTTGCTTCCTTCTGTACGGTTCTCTTTTGTAACGCGAACCGGAGTTTCGTCTGCCTGCAACACATGATAATCATAAATCTTCTCATGAAGATAATCATAAAAGACAGACAGATATCGTTCCGCACAAAGAATGGTCCAGTGCGCCATCTCACCGCGTGAAATGTGCAGTCCATAACGTTCAAACTCTTGCTCCTGACGGTAGAGTGGAAGTGCATTCACGTACTTCGCATTCATAATGGCCGCTTCAAGCGATGGCGATACCAGACTGTTTCTTAACAGATATCCTGGATGATCCGCTTTCTTAAAGTGATTGTCTTTTTTTGATTTATATACTGCCACATGATGTTCTTCAATCTCAACCTTTGCAGGTGTAAATCGGTAGCGGTTGTATACTTCATCTGGAAGCTGATACCATCCATCTTCACCAAACTCAGTTACCAATTCTTCCGGTGTCATCTCATGAGAGATTGGAATCACTGGAAGGTCTTTGATATCCTGAGCGCGTTTTCCTTTGACTTTTTTCGGTCTTGCTTTAGCTGGTTCATCTTCATCGTATTCTGTCATGGAGGCAATCACTTCTGCTTCGTTGAAGAATACAATCTTACCGTCAATTTCGAGAAAAGCTATCTGATTATCTGTTTCAAGCTTTTCAGATGATTTTCCAAACCGATGGTTATTTAATACTGCGACCTGTTCCAACACAAGCTGCAGTTTCTGATCAATGTCTTTTAACTGTGACTGCTGAGCAAGAAATAATTGAACAATCGTTGCCTTATCAAAATGATTCAGTTGTTCTTCTGTATATTCAATCGCCATAATGAAACCTGCCTTTCATGGTTATATTATAGCGTATTGAGCGTAATAATGCGAATTGCGTCATCCCTGAATATTCTGGATGAGATTCCATCGGCTGTCCGGCGATATGGAAATCACTTTTTGGCTTCACTTTTGTGCATACCGAAATATAATTTCTATGAGGATATTAGTAAAGGCTGCTACGCACCGCAGATACGGCAAGGCCTTGACTAATATCCCCATAGAAATAGACAAGTAACCAAGCACAAAAAAGGCGATTTCCGAGTACCGGAACTCCGATTTCCAAATTTCCGGATTTGCGATTTCGAGCCACAAGAATATTCAATCCCTATGTTTCGGCATATTGCCTATGGTTGTGCCTTTCAATATTCCCCGTAACCAGCTCGAATTTTTGGTACTTTTGAAACCATTAAATAAAATTCTGTTGTAAATACAAGCTTTCTGGAGTCTTGTAGCCATATCAGAATTCAGCATAGATATCAAAAATGAACGATGTTAAAGGGGCAAATAATAACGAAATTTTTCTCTGTTTTGCATAAATCAACCGGTATATTCAGGTGGTTTCACCTGCTTTACAACCCGTTTAGGTGTCACAGATAATCCTTCCATAAGCCAACGGAATTGTTGCTGAGTAAGATTTTTTACTTCTGATACAGAACGCGGCCATTGGAAATTACCTTGTTCTAACCGCTTGTATAAAAGCAGATAACCATCGGATTCCCAGACCAGACATTTGATGCGATCTGTTCGCCTTCCACAAAACATATACAGAGTGTCAGGTTCAATAGAATTTTTACCAAGTTTTGATTCAATAATCGCTGCAAGCGAATCCAAACCAAATCGAAGATCTGTGTATCCAGTTACTATAAAGATATTTTTAAAGCATGTAGCATCATTTAACATCAGCAGCCACCTGCAAAACCATTTTCAGTAAATTCGGAGAAGTATTCTCAGAAACACAAACCCTCATAGAATTGATCTCGATTTCCAAAGTGCATGAATCTGGTGTTGAACTCGCACGTTCCATCAATGCTGCTGGAACAGCAACAACCGATTGTGGTTCAACTTCAGAAGTCATTCCCTCTAGACACGCTTCCCGAACCTGGCGCAAACGATAGTAATAATTCGCAACTGTAATCTGATGTTGAACACACCAGTCTTTTACCGTAAGATTTTGCGGACGTCTTTGACACTCTCTGATCTGGGATGCCCATTCTTGAAGACGATATTGTCGTGCAACAGTGGTTGTAATTGAACTCATGCTCTTTACCTACTCTAGTCTAGTCCTAAAAGTTGAGGCTAAACTTTTTATACTTGGTAAAGACATTATCTCAAATGTTTAGTGGCTTGTCTACGCACCCACTATGAGGCGCTTACATTTAAAAAGCTAAGATTTCATCACACCGTTATATATAAAGCAAAGACGAAAAGCTGATTTTACTCAAACCTCTCGCCTATTCTTATCATAGAAGATCTTATTTACAGACTTTTCTTCATAGTCTCCCTAAAAGATTTACAAAATATTTCACACTACCGAGTACAGTTCTCCCTTCTCTCTTTTAATCACAAATAAAGTGAGACTACATTTTCCCATATCCCCTCCCCAGTATAAACAAATCTGAAACTTATAGGTAAAATCTTTCTCCTTCAAAAATCAGATGCATCTTTTAAAATATCACTTTCGTACAATCAAACTTAATCAAAATCGTTATCAAGCATACACCTGCAACTTATTAATGAACTTTACCAATTACACACATGCACCTCCACAATAACTATGACACGCTGAACATGTTTCCGAAATACAATTATTTATTGTATTATTTGGCAAACACCCCGTCACACATGTACAGCCAGTATTTGTTAGATCAGTTATACTATTATCTAAGGAATCAGATGACACATATTTTCTTAAATCCAAATTAAATTCATCATATTTATCTTCTCTTTTCATTTCTCCAAACAATCCAATCACATAAAAAGTAATTAGATTCACTCCTTCTTTTAATATTTTACCGGGGGACAGGGAAATAAACATTAATAACATATAGGGTGGTATTTACATGAACTTCTTATATTACTCTAATTCATTTCTATTTTTTGTAGTATATAATTCTTTATATGTTCTACACTCTTTTAATAAACTGTCATGTGTTCCAATTCCAACAACTTCTCCTTGCTTTAATACTACACGTTTAACCTCTTTAGGGATTCTAGTCAAATGATGCGAAATAAATATACACATTTTGTTTTTTGACAACAATACAATTTGTTTATAAATCTCCTGTTCTGCTACACTATCTAATGTGGAGTGCTATCATTAAAGTAGAGTCGCAAAACTCACCAAATCTATGATATTATC
>CAJKWK010000051.1 GCA_905203555.1 uncultured Lachnospiraceae bacterium | reverse complement strand
GCTTCATCTCCCTGACGGCTGGCGCCGTATATAAATCATAAAAAGAACACAATAGTGAATGCAAGCACTCCCTATTGTGTTCTTTCCATGATTTATGCACAGCTTGTAGCTTTTTCAAATTGTGACTTGTATAATTCTGCGTAGAATCCGTTTTGGGCTATGAGGGTTTCGTGGTTTCCTTGTTCGATGATGTCTCCGTCTTTCATGACTAAGATTAAGTCTGCATCGCGTATTGTGGATAAGCGATGTGCTATTACGAAACTGGTTCGTCCTTTCATTAAGGTATCCATTGCTTTTTGTATTTGGATTTCTGTTCTTGTGTCTACGGAACTTGTTGCCTCGTCAAGTATCAGTATTTTCGGATCTGCTAATATGGCTCTGGCTATTGTGAGTAATTGTTTTTGTCCCTGTGATACGTTACTTGCCTCTTCGTTTAATTCCATATCATATCCACCGGGCAGTGTCTGTACAAATCGGTGTACTCTGGCTGCTTTTGCTGCCTCGATGACTTCTTCATCGGTTGCATCTAATTTGCCGTACTTGATATTGTCTTTGATGCTGCCATGGAATAACCATGTATCCTGCAGTACCATTCCGAACATCTGACGGAGTTCACTTCTATTAAAATCTTTCACATTATGTCCGTCTATCAGAATCGCTCCGCCATTGACATCATAAAACCGCATCAGCAGCTTAATCATCGTTGTTTTTCCTGCTCCTGTAGGTCCTACAATTGCTATTTTTTGTCCTTCTTTTATTTTCGCAGAAAAATCATTTACGATAATTTTGTCTTCATTATATCCAAAATGTACATGGTCAAATTCTACATTTCCTTTCAATCCTTCCACACTTACTGGATTTTCTGCCATGACATCTTCTTCCTCTTCTTCGAGAAATTCAAAGACGCGTTCTGATGCCGCTGCTGTAGACTGCAGCATATTCGCCACCTGTGCCACCTGCTGGATTGGCTGTGTAAAGTTTCTTACGTACTGAATAAATGACTGAATATCTCCGACTTCTATAGTCTTTTTGATTGCCAGAAATCCACCTAATATAGCAACTGCCACGTAACCTAGATTTCCTACAAAAGACATAATCGGCATCATCATTCCGGAAAAGAATTGGGATTTCCATGCTGATTCATACAATCGGTCGTTTGTTTCTTCAAAGGTCCGGATCATGTCTTCTTCCTTATTAAATGCTTTTACAATATTATGCCCGGAATACACCTCTTCTACCTGACCGTTTACATTTCCCAGATATTCCTGCTGTCCCCGGAAATATTTCTGGGAACGTTTCATAATTTGTGAAATCAACGTCATTGAAATCGGAAGGATCAATAGCGCCACTACAGTCATCAATGGACTAATGGAAAGCATCATTACCAGAACTCCAATAATCGTAGTCACCGATGTTATCATCTGTGTTGCACTTTGATTCAAACTATGCCCCAAAGTATCCACATCATTTGTTACTCTGGACAATACTTCTCCATGTGTCTGTGTATCAAAATAACTCATTGGCATACGATTAATCTTTTCAGAAATTTCTTTTCTTAGGCGATACGTGGTTTTTTGAGAAATCCCTGTCATAATCAATCCTTGAACAAATGACAAGGCTGCACTGATTACATACAACGCAAGTGTAAACAAAAGAATTTGCGCGATCTTCTCAAAATTCATTCCGTCTCCACCGGACACCTTACTTACCAATCCATTGAATATTTCTGTTGTTGCTTTTCCTAAAATCTTAGGGCCCACAATATTAAATACCGTTCCTCCAATTGCAAATATAGCGACGAACAGCATTTGAATCTTATATTTGCCCATGTAACGAATTAGTTTCTTAAAAGTCCCTTTAAAATCTTTTGCTCTTTCTGTATTTCCTGCCCCATGATGTTTATGCATGACTGTTCGCCTCCTTTCCATTCAACTCTTCTTCTGAAAGCTGTGATTCTGCAATTTGTCGATAAACTTCACAACTCGACAATAGTTCTTGATGTGTTCCAATCCCTGCAACTTCTCCATCATCCAATACAATGATCTGCTCTGCATGCAATATCGTACTGATTCTCTGCGCTACAATTAAAACAGTACTGTCTGCTGTCTGTTTCTTCAACGCCCTTCGCAGCGCTACATCTGTTTTATAATCCAATGCTGAAAAGCTGTCGTCAAATATAAAGATATCCGGATGTTTTGCAATTGCCCTGGCAATAGAAAGTCTTTGTTTCTGCCCGCCGGATACATTCGTTCCGCCTTGTGCTATAGAGCTTTCATATTGTTCTTTCTTTGTTTCAATAAACTCAGCCGCCTGTGCAGTTTCTGCTGCTACCTTCATTTCCTCTTCTGTTCCTTCTTCATTGCCAAACATAATATTGGATGCAATCGTTCCGGAAAACAATACCCCTTTCTGCGGTACATATCCTAGTTTCTCTCGAAGTTCATGCTGTGCAATTTCCCGGATATCCATTCCATCCAATGTAATCGCACCTCCGGTTACGTCATAAAATCTCGGAATCAGATTCACAAGTGTAGATTTTCCACTTCCGGTACTTCCTATAATTGCAGTTGTTTCACCCGGTTTCGCCTCAAATGTTATATCATGCAATACATCTTCGCTTGCCCCCGGATATCGAAATGAAACATGGTCAAACTTCAAAACTCCATCCGCTTTTTCCGGAAGTTTTTTCGGCTGTTCCGGATCATGAATCAGTGTCTTACTTACTAACACCTCATCTACACGTTCGGCAGCAACCGCCGCTCTTGGCAACATGATAGAAACCATACAGATCATTAGAAAGCTCATGATAATCTGCATTGTATATTGAATGAATGCCATCATATCACCGACCTGCATCTGTCCATCATTAATTCCATTCGCTCCAACCCACATAATCAAAACGGAAATTCCATTCATAATCACCATCATAACCGGCATCATAAATGTCATGGCTCTATTTACAAATAAGTTCGTTTTTGTCAAATCCCGGTTTGCCACATCAAATCGTTCTTCTTCATGCTTTTCCGTACTAAACGCACGAATTACCGGAAGTCCTGTCAAAATTTCTCTTGTCACCAGATTCAATCGGTCTACCAGCTTCTGCATGATCTTAAACTTCGGCATAGCCACAGCAAACAGAGTCAAAACAACAAGCCCAATCAGAACGACTGCAAGCCCTATGATCCAAGACATAGAAACATTGGTATGAAATACTTTATATATACCGCCAATAGCCATAATCGGTGCATACAATACGACCCTTAAAAGCATTACCATCAACAATTGAATCTGCTGAATATCATTTGTACTTCGGGTAATCAAAGACGCTGTGGAAAACTGGTCAAATTCATTATTAGAAAAGCCCACTACCTTGCGAAATACCTGCCCCCGCAAATCCCGACCGGTTGCCGCAGCCGCTTTTGATGCCAAAAATCCAACTAACACACTTGCCATCATTCCTAAAAATGCAAGTGCGATCATTTTTCCTCCTGTTGTCAAAATATACTGAATTTGTATTTTATCGACATCCATTCCCAAATTGAGGTATGCGGTCTTTACATAAGAAACTGCTCCCTGCTCCACGATCATATCCGGCATATCGCTCATCTGCTTCTGCATCTCTTCTATCAGCATCTGCACCTGTTCAGCCGGCATCATCTGCAAGATTTGAAACATATCCAAATCTTCTATCTTTATCTGTGGTTGTGTTGCCTCCAGCTGTTCCTTAATCTGTTCTTCCATCTGACGGGTTGTTTCATTGTCCGAAGAAAATCCTTCTGTCAAGAGCATAGGAAGACCTAAAATTTTCGTCAATTTATCCTGCTCTTCTTTTGACTTCTTAACGCTTTCCTTCAACACCCAGGCAATCTGATTATATGATGTTTCATCTTTTTCATACGCTGCTTTTACCATCTGCCTTTCCGTTTTATCCGTCACAAACAACAGTACGTTCTCTATATCTTCTTCTGCTATCGCCTGCGGGATCGTTTCATCAATTCCGCCCTGCTGAATCCCGACATTTACAATATCGGATGTATACGACGGAAGTGACAGGTCACAATACGCCTGCACAAACAATACGAGAAAAATCAAAAGTACTGTTCTCCAATACAGACCTACATACTTAAATAATTTTTTCATAATGCCTTTCCTTTCTGCCTTTTCTGATTTATGCTGTTTCTCTATCGTAATCCTTACTCAGCTATACTGTCTTTTTATCTCTTATGATTTCTATAATTTCATATGTGCTTTAAAAAAATCCGTATCTGTTTCTTCCAAGAGATTATCACGCACCTGCATCAAAAGCCGGCGGAACAATAATTTCTCTTCCGTATTCATTCCTTTTAAAATATGTTCTTCAATCTTTTGTGTTGCTTCTCTGATATGTTCCAGATATTCTCTGCTCTTATCCGTCAAACGAAGTCTTAAAATTCTCTGATCTTCCGGATCCGTAATTCGAGTGATATATCCCAGTTTCTCCATTTTCTGAATAGCTGTCGTAACAGATGGTGGTGTCTGATTTAATTTCTTTGCCAATTCTCTTTGGGACAGCTCTCCATCCATACTCAACACAATCAAAATACCAGCCTGCCATGGTTTCAAATCAAACATCTCATACGACTGTTTTGCATAACAGCCACTCAAATGTGCCACTTGACTCAAAATACCAATCATGGGCATATTATCAAACATACAATTCATTTCCATTTTCCTTCCCCTTTTTAAATTAGTTAGATAACTAACTATTAGTTTATTCATCTCCTACAAAAAAGTCAATAAATCACATTATATTTCACTAATTTTTAATACTTTTGTATAAGTTTTAATTAACCTTCTAATAAATAAGGCAATCAGATTCTTCCTCTGATTGCCTTATGTCGCATTATTTTTTTCTTTTCCTTTTGATCATCTATTCCAAAATATCCCTTACTTCTTCTATTGAAATATTACATTTTTCCGCTATAGATTCCATAGATTCTCCATTAGAAGAAAGCTGAAACACCTTTTTCGTTAGTTTAATGCCATCCTTACGCCCCTCTATTGCACCTTCTATCACTCCAGTTCTATGCCCTTCTATTCTGCCACGAGCATCCGCTTCTTTTAATTCTTCTGCAAATAATTCATTTAATGCATCACACATCTTTTTCTCCACCTCCATTTGCGTCCAATTTGCTCTTGTAACCAAATTCATCACTGCTGAATAATCTTTTAATTTTCTTCTTTATCAAGCTGCGGAATATATAAAAATTGCATTGGTATTGCATCTCCATGTAAATAATAAATACCGTCACACTGTCGTTTCACTTCTATTCCTCTTGTCTTTTTGATATGTTTAAATAATTCTCTCGGATAATGACTACAGGCAAATGTGATAGTTAAATCCTCAGGATCAATTTCTCTGATTTTATCTGTATTTGATTGATAAAAGCAAGTATAGCCATATACTTTATAAAAATCATTGATACTGAGTTCATCTTCCGGGGATTTATATTCAATAATATTATGTCCACGAAAAATCCGCCCGATTTTCTTTTTTAAGGTAATCTCCTTCACTTTCTTTAGAATCAGCACGTCAATCTGTGGCGGCTTTTTGCTGAGTAAATGTTCTTCCTGCAACTCCAAATATTGCATTTCTTCTTGCAGAGTAATGCGCAAAGCTGCCGCAAATGCGGGATGCCATTGTAATTTTTCATTATTCATAAATTCTCCTTTAGTATAATATGTTTCTATTATTTCGCGCAATGTTTTCTTATTATAATTTTCATAATTTCATTGGCATCACCTTCTTCATTTGTATTTACTTTACACATGCATGAAATTCTCCTGATGATAGGATTGACTTCATAGAATATCTGTGGTTGATCTGGCAAGAACGCCACCACCAGACTCTTCATTTTATAATGAAGTGAGAACAGAATAACACAATCTCCGAATATACACAAGAAGATTTATAAACGATATAAAATCACAAAAAACTCCTTCCCAAAATACTACAGAAAGGAGTTTTCTCTTTATCGTCTATTATTCATTTTCTTCCCTGTTTACAATTTCTATATTCCCCGGTCTTTTCAGAGTTCTGACATTGATTCCATTTACCTCGATATGGTCATCCACCGCAATCACCAGACACTGCCGTCCGTCAATCTCTCTTGTCTCAATCAGATCAGCCCTGTCCGGATTGACTTTAATCACAATATCCGGCGTCTCAATATTGAACTTTCTTGTCTCCGCAATGTTAGCTGCCATCAGAGATGCCTTCTCTCCTGCTGCCGCCTCAAAGGTCTGTTCAAACGTCTCCATCTTCTCTGCCGTCACACCGCTGTTCTCGAATATCTTTTTCACATCCGTCTTATCCAGCATCAACGGTTCCGGTTCTTCTTTATGTTCCTCAATCAGATCATTGAGCGTTTCATGGATATTTCGCACTGTCTCATAATCGCCATCTTCTCCAAGCGTATCTTCAATAATCATCTGAAAGGTCTCTTTCTGCGTATCTGCAGACATCGGCATCTTCGCACCCAAAAGCTGATCGATCAGTTCCGGCTGCAGATCTTCTGATTTCTTCGTGTAATACATAACACCATGAATATCCATATTTCGATCGGTAAATGCAGGAAACAAAAAGCCCTTGTCCGGCATATCCACGATCCAGTCTCTCACCCGGTCTTCGATTCGGTTATCTTCTGCATTATAGCAAAGTCCTGCTTTAGAAAGTGATACCGGACAGATACTGCACAGCAGATATTCATAGACTGTATCAGAAGCATCATACATCTCCAGATCATCCGATGCCTTTCCCGGAACATCATACATTGCATGGATCAGCACAATATAATAATTTTCATCATATATGTAATTCTCAATTACTTTATCATAGAACTCTTCCAGCAGCATATCGTCTTCCAGCTTACTGTTGCGAAGTTTCATCAAAAACTCCTGTGTTCCTCCCGGCATCTCCTGCTCCAGTGGGAACTCCATATTCAGCAGATTCTTTCCGATTGTTCCGGATAATGTCTTCTTGAAAATATCAAAATACTTAAATCCTTCTTCTTCCGGCAATGACAAAAAAGCTTCTTTTGACTGCATCCGTTTATTCTTCTCATGATCGACATAACATCCGCAAATTCTTGTAATCGCACAATTTGCAAATGAAAATTGTTTCCTGATCTCTAATACTTCTTTTTTATTCATACTCGTTCCTCTTTCTGTAGTCTTATATTCTGACTCTTATTTTACAACAAACCGAACTTGGAAAAAAGCATTGATTTCTGTTCTATTCTATGCTAAACTTCTTTCGGATTAAAAATCTATAAAATCAATTTAGTTTTGTTCTGTCATCTGCCGCCGGGTAGATGAATTTCAGACATTCGTATTCCAGCCGGTAGGCCCTGTACGGTGATTTCCGTATCAAGCAGGCGTGGAAGACGGATGTCTTTTTTTCTAAAAACATTTATACATATCATTTTTAAGGAGGAAACACATATGCAGAACATCACAAAAACATTTTTTAAATATGTATCTGCCAATATTCTCGGCATGATCGGTCTGTCCTGTTATATTTTAGCAGACACCTTTTTCATCGCCAAGGGTGTCGGTGCGAACGGTCTGACCGCACTCAATCTGGCAATTCCGATCTACAGTTTCATGAACGGTCTTGGACTGATGATCGGCATGGGCGGCGCAACCCGCTACTCTATTTCCAAAGGAAATGCAGATTCCGCTGTACAAAAACAGATTTTCACACAGGCACTTTGTTTTACGCTATTTTGGTCATCCATTTTTCTGATTCTCGGAATCACAGCTGCCAGACCGATTTCCATACTTCTGGGAGCCAATGCCGAAACCTTACAGCTGACTACAGAATATATAAGAATCATCCTGATTTTTACACCTTTTTTCATGTGTAACAATTTATTAATCTGCTTTGTCAGAAATGATGGGGCTCCTCAGCTTTCTATGATGGCAATGCTGACCGGAAGCTTTTCCAATATTATTATGGATTACATTTTAGTCTTCCCATTTGGCTTGGGAATGAAGGGAGCTGCCCTTGCTACAGCAGCCTCTCCGGTCCTGAGTATCCTGGTGCTTTCCATCCATTTCATCAAAAAGAACAACCAGTTCCATTTATGCCGTATACGTCCATCCCTGAAACGCATTCTGGATATCTGTGCCCTTGGTTCTTCTTCTTTGATTGTAGAAGTCTCTTCCGGTATCGTCATGCTGATATTCAATCTTCTGATCTTAAATATCAGTGGCAATATCGGAGTAGCGGCTTATGGTGTGATTGCAAATATCGCTCTTGTCCTGACTTCCATGTATACCGGAATTTCCCAGGGAGTTCAGCCGGTGATCAGCCAATGTTTCGGAAGACGTGAGCATAAACAGATCCGTCAGGTACTGCGCTACGCCTTTACAACCTCCGTTGTGCTTGCAGTTCTTTCTTATTTAGTTACATTTATCTGGTCTCAGCCAATCGTCGCTGCCTTCAACAAAGACAGCGATCCGATCCTGAATGCCATTGCAGAAAATGGAATGCATATTTATTTCACCGCATTTCTCTTTGTAGGAATCAACATCATCACAGCCACCTTCCTAAGTTCCACCGATCATCCGAAGGAGGCATTTACCCTTTCCATTTTTCGAGGATTTGTTCTTGTGATTCCAATGGCATTTTTGCTCTCCTTCCTGTTTGGAATCAACGGAATCTGGCTGACCCTTCCGATAACAGAATTTATTGTTACGATTCCTGCAATCTACTTCATCCGAAAAACACTGCGAAAATTTCCTCTGTGATTCGGAACCCCTGACGTAAACTGTCTTCTGCAGCATGACTTTCTATTTTTTCTGCAACTGACATGCTGCAGAGGCGGTCTGCGCCAGCCCGTCCAGAAGTCTTCCCCGGTAATCATACCGGGAACCATCATCTTTTCCTTTGCAAGATTGACAGCCGCATATTTCCCCTCTTCCAGAAATGTCTTCGCAGATGCCAGTACATTTAACCGCTGTGGCGAAAATACCTCCGCATAAGGATTGCTCCGACCACACATCAAATCCGTCAGAATCAGAGCCGCAGCCATCGAAGAAGTCATTCCCCATTTTTGAAATCCGGTTGCCACAAACCAATCTTCTGTTGATTTTCCAAATTGTCCGATATATGCAATTTTGTCCAACGTCATGCAGTCCTGTGCGGACCACTGATACTTCACCTGTACTTCCCCAAAATATTTCTCAGCCTCATGCATCAGATATTCATAAGACTTCTCTCCTGATGCATCCGCAAAAAATAATAGCCCGGTCTAAGCACAAATGGATAGTGACACGCAAACACGATCTGCTTTGCACACACCCTCCCCCGATTTGTAACCAGAAGATGCGGTTCTGTACTCTTGCCGGAGTGCCTTTGCCGTCGTATTTGCAGTCTGTCCGCTGCCGATATGATCCGCCTCCAGTACAATACACTTTCTTCCTGCCTGCTCCAGAAAATATGCTGTCAATATTCCCGCAAGACCACCGCCGATCACCGCAACATCCGTTTCTATATCTGTCTCCAACACCGAACGGCTTGCAATCTCCACTGATTTCTTCCACAATGATTCTTCTATCCTTTTTTCCATTCTCCAACTCTCCCATTTATCTTTCCTATAAATATCATGTGGCAAATCAAATAAAATTATTGAATAACTTTTACTTTTTTTATATAATATAATCGTCAGATGAGAGAACTCTCGTCCACGACAGTTATTATTTATGTGAAGGAGGAATTATACATGAAAAAATATGTATGTGAACCATGTGGTTATGTATATGACCCAGAAGTAGGCGATCCAGATAGCGGAATCGAGCCGGGAACAGCTTTCGAAGATCTTCCGGAAGATTGGGTATGCCCTTGGTGTGGAGTAGGAAAAGATGAATTTGTAGAAGAAGACTAATTCTTTAGAACAATTCACATAATATTAAAAACCAAAACTCTTTTTACTGACATTGCGTGCAGCCTCTCGGGTTACACGCAGCGATCGGCAAAAAGAGTTTTTTTCTTATTCCGAAATTGTAGAAAAAGGAGGCCTCCAAAGCAGCACAGACCGACTCCTGTTACCATCTTCCCCGCGACAGCCCCCGGTGCATGATACACAATCTCTACTTCATGAGTTCCTTTCTCCAACGGCAATCCCAGGAATGCTGTATTTACTTTTTCATAATTTCGTTTCTTTCCGTCTATTTTAACTGTAAATGAATCCTCATAAGGTATGGAAGTAATCATATATCCATCTTTCACCATATTTATTTCTCCGACAATCTGATTTCCATTTGTATCCTGTTTCCACATTTTAAATTCTGATTGTACCGGAGTCTCTTCCTTCCTTTGATAAAGATAACCTTTCCCATTCGTTATTTCATAGTCTCCATCACTAAACGCAATCGGGATCTCTAGCTGCCCTTCCTCCAAAGCAATTGCATAGGTAAATGTTTCATTTCCATTGTAATAAATATGATTTGCGGCTGTAAGTTTATTTTTTACTCCGTTGATACTGACCCAGACATCCGATTCCTTATGATTTTTCACATCAAACTGCAGAAAGAAGAGAGTTCCTGTTTGTTCTTTATCCAAAACAATATTCTTATCTCCGGCATTTTTCTTCGCCTCCAGATCGATTAGAATCTCTTGTACCTCCATATTTTCAAATATGTCTTCTGCATTTTGCTGCCGCATTTTCTTTGGAATTTCCCCCGGCACAACGGCATGGGAAAGAAACGCCAATTGATTATATGGAAACTCATATGTTTCATACTCCGTCTGAGACACCACTTGATCTGTACCATAAATAACCGGAAATACCTCTTCATTCTTATAGATTCCTGCGGAACTTTCCTGATATCCCGGTACTTCCCCGGAAGACAAAATATATTTCACTCCCATCACTCTTTGAAAAACGGCATTTTCCGCCTGTGCCTGCATCAACACATTTCGATAAGGCTGCTCTACATCAAACACTTCCGTCCGAAACCTTTGATACTCTGCATTGTATGTAGAAGAGTATACGGAGGAACTATATTGTTTTGCAGACCAGATCCGATTCAGATTCGCAGCATTTTCTGCACTGCTCCCCTGCTGCTCTGTCCGGTAAAATCCTTTTTCATTGTTCAGCAGCTCATTCACTTGATTTTCATATTCCCGATTTGTCACTTGCTCATAAAACGAGCCATCCAGCATGCGATTCATCTTTCCCTGATAAGCCACTCCAAACACACTCAAAAACAAAACAGAACATACAATAAAACTCTTTTCACTTCCTCGTTTCCAGACATAATATACTCCACAAAGCAGCATCACCGCTGCATCTGCTGCCACCAGACCACGATATGCACTTCCCTCTTGCTGTACTCTTCCAACCAAAACAAACAGGAAAGTAATACACAGCGGTACCAGTACCGCTCGGGCAGAAAATTCTCTGCGCCTGCATTTTTCCAAATATATTGCAATCAAATAACATAACATTGGCAAAAGTGGAATGAATGCCTTGTCTCTGATATACAAACCGCCATTCAATAAATAAGAAAAAATCGGGAGCACTAATAGAATCCCACAGGCAAAATGCAAGTATTTTTCGCTTTGTTTTTTATAGACCAAACCCGTCAGCAATACTGTAATCACAAAAGTTGTGAGACCAATTCCATAAGGTTGATATACGAATCTGAATACTTCCGGATTCGGAATCAGCAGCGAACCAAGACTTTGCTGCATCTCCCCTTTTCGTTCTCCTCCCAGCAGCGCCATCGCCGTTGGAACGAGCAGAAATCCTGCAGAGAAAATTCCAGTCAGCAGCATCCCGATAAATCGCACGCCATCTTTTCCAAAATTGCAGACTGTCACCTTTCCTTTCTCTTCCTGGTTCCACCAACTACAATAGATTCCATAAACCGACAGAACCAAAAGTCCGCCTATACTGAAATAAAAACTCGTTAAAATCATCAAAAATACACTGCAAATCAACAATCCTCTTTTTCCTTCTCTGAAAAACCGATCCACCCCCATCAATCCCAATAATAAAAAAGGCATATAATTTACAAACATAATTTGATTATAGGAATGAAAAATCATCGGCCCGGCCAGCAAAAACAAAAAGGTTGCAAGTAATGTATTTTCTCTTGAAACGCCATTGGTTTTCAGCCATCTATAAAATAAAAATCCATCTACCAGCAGACACAACACACTGATAACCATCAGATAATCGCTCATTTTTACAAATGGGAGAAAATACGCAGGAAGATACAACGGGTTATATAACCCATAATATGCAAAGTGATACATATTCTGCCCACCGCCGATATTGGCTGCAAATTCCGGGAACACCGTCCCGGTTTCATAAAACTGCTGCCGAAAATATTCCGGAAACACGCTATGCTGACTGATCCAGTCTACGTTTGCCCCAAACACTTTCTGTAACATGTGCCCCTCCTTTGATTTCTTTGCTGCTGTCCTTCAAAATATAAATCGGCCTGTTCTTTGTCTCTAAATAGGTTTTGGACAGATATTGTCCTACAATCCCGGTACATAATAGCTGTATTCCGCCTACAAAGAAAATAATGCAGGCAAGCGACGGCCAGCCTGCCACCGGATCTCCCCAGATCAGCGTCCGCACAACAATGACTGCTATGATCAGAAATGAGAATAAACAGAAACACACACCGATCACAGATGCAAAAGAAAGCGGCGCAACTGAAAAACCTGTAATTCCCTCCATAGAATACGAAAACAATTTTTTCATAGACCATTTTGTCTGTCCTGCGGATCGTTCTACATTGTCAAACTCCAACCATTTCGTCGTAAACCCGACCCATTCAAAAATCCCTTTTGAAAACCGATTATACTCACTCATCTCCAGAACAGCCTGTACCATCTTTCGATTCATAAGCCGATAATCTCTTGCACCGCTCACGATCTCTGTATCCGATAAGCGATTGATCAGCTTATAAAAACAATCCGAGAAAAACGAGCGCAATTTCGGTTCCCCAGTTCTCGTCGCACGTTTTGTAGCCACACAGTCATAGCCTTCTTGCAAAATGGAATACATATTCGGTAAGAGTTCCGGTGGATCCTGCAGATCCACATCCATAATCGCCACATAATCACCATCTGCGTTCTGCAATCCTGCATAGATTGCAGCCTCTTTACCAAAATTTCTGGAGAAAGACAAGTATTTACACTGCTTATCCCGCAAATAAAATTGCTTTACGATCGAAAGCGTGTGATCCGTTGAACCATCATCCACAAATAACAGCTCTATTTCCACCGGTTTCATTTTCTGTCTGATTTTACACATTTCTTCATAATAAATCGGCAATGCCTCTTCTTCATTCCAGCATGGAACTATGACTGTTATCTTCTCCATTTTTCTGCCTCCCATCTGCAAACACAAACCACTTACTAATCACATAATTCATCACAATCACAAAGAACTGTATACTAAATTTTGCCCACATCTCCGGAAAATGGACCATAAAAACAAGCCATTCCAGACCAAATAACTCTACTGCAAAGGTAATTCCTCTCATCCCTATAAACCGAATAAATTGTTTTTCAGTATCTTTTGTACTTTCTGCTCGGAAAACGAATCTTTTATTCACAAAAAAAGCAAAGATTATCGCCGTTAAAATAGAAATCAGATTGGCAGCTGAAATCGGCACTCCAAACAGTGTCCGAAGTCCGTAAAAAGCGCCGATATTCACCATCGTTGTACAGATTCCACTGCCTATATAACGAATTAGTTCATATTTCATATTTCGTCACCTCTTATTTTTACCTTAACAGATAACTTTTAAATTATACCCAAAACAATCCTTAAGAATTCTTAATTTAATCTATATTTCTCTTAAAAATCCCCATAAAAAAAGCAGACAGATTCTATATACTCTAAGAATCCGCCTGCTTTCTTTACATTGCATGCAATACTTGTTTTGCATGTTCTACGCGTTCTTTTGTTGGAGGATCAATACCTTCCAAAGGATACTCGTATCCCAGTTCTTTCCACTTGTAAGCGCCGAGCGTATGGTACGGAAGTACTTCTACCTTTTCCACATTTCCCAGTCCTTCGATAAATTCATGCAGTCTTTCCAAAGCTGTATCTTCATCACTTCTCTCCGGAACAAGGACGTGACGAATCCAAACCGGTTTTCCGATTTCGTCCAGATATTTCGCCATATCCAGAATATTCTCGTTGGACCATCCGGTCAGTACTTGATGTGCCTCTTTATCAATATGTTTGATATCCAGCATTACCAAATCTGTATACTTCATCAGCTCCTGCATTTTTCCAAAGAACGGTTCCTCTCTTGTAAAAGGATTTCCACTGGTATCTAATGTTGTATGAATTCCCTGTTCTTTTGCTTTTCGAAACAGCTCCGTCAAAAATTCAATCTGCAAAAGCGGCTCTCCACCGCTAACCGTAATTCCACCCTTTTCTCCCCAATACGTGCGGTAACGCATCGCTGTTTTCAACAACTCATCGGCTGTATACAATGTGCCCGCCTGCATATTCCATGTATCAGGATTGTGACAAAACTGGCAGCGCATGGCACAGCCTGTCAAAAAGATCACATAACGTACTCCCGGTCCGTCAACGGAACCAAAACTCTCAAGTGAATGAACATATCCTTTTAATTCCTGGTCTGCCATAACGTTCTCCTTTTCCTTTAAAAAAGGTCAGACTCTTCATAGAATCTGACCCTTTTACAATTATTATTTATCGTTTATTACATAGCCTCGTGACATGTTCTTGCGATAACATCAAGCTGCTGTTCACGTGTCAGGTCGATAAACTTAACAGCATATCCGGATACACGAATTGTGAAGTTAGCGTATTCCGGTTTCTCCGGATGCTCCATTGCATCGATCAACTTGTCTGTACCAAATACATTGACATTCAAGTGATGAGCTCCCTGGTGGAAGTATCCATCCATAACACGAGCAAGATTTACCTTACGTTCCTCGTCATTGTGTCCAAGTGCACTTGGGCTGATTGTCTGTGTATTAGAAATACCATCCAATGCCAGCTCATAAGGCAGTTTTGCTACAGAGTTCAAAGATGCAAGAAGACCATTCTTCTCTGCGCCGTAAGATGGGTTAGCTCCCGGTGACAGTGGCTCACCTGCTTTTCTTCCATCCGGAAGAGTTCCTGTTGCCTTACCATATACAACGTTAGATGTAATTGTAAGGATAGATGTAGTCGGCTCAGAATCTCTGTATGTATGGCATTTGCTCAATTTGTGCATAAATGTCTTTAACAGCCAGATTGCAATATCATCTGCACGATCGTCATCGTTACCGTATCTTGGGAAATCTCCCTCGATTTCGAAGTCTGTTGCCAGCCCATCTTCGTCACGAATTACTTTTACCTTCGCATATTTGATTGCACTCAAGGAGTCTATTACATGAGAGAATCCTGCAATACCTGTTGCAAATGTACGTCTTACATCTGTGTCGATCAATGCCATCTCAGCTGCTTCATAGTAATACTTGTCATGCATGTAGTGAATCATGTTCAGTGTATCAACATACAGCTTGGACAGCCACTCCATCATCTCATCGTAACGTTCCATTACCTCATCATAATCCAGATATTCAGAAGTAATCGGTCTGTAAGCCGGTCCTACCTGTACCTTTGTCTTCTCATCTACACCACCGTTGATTGCATACAACAGACATTTTGCAAGATTTGCACGAGCTCCGAAGAACTGAATTTCCTTACCTGTCTGTGTTGCAGATACACAACAGCAGATGCTGTAGTCATCGCCCCATACCGGACGCATAACATCATCGTTCTCATACTGTACAGAACTTGTCTTTACAGAAATAAGAGATGTATATTTCTTGAAGTTTTCCGGAAGTCTCTCGGAATACAGAACTGTCAGGTTCGGCTCCGGAGCCGGTCCCATATTCTCCAGTGTATGCAGGAAACGATAATCGTTCTTTGTAACCATAGAACGTCCATCCTGTCCCAGACCACCCATTTCCAGAGTTGCCCATACCGGATCTCCTGAGAACAATTCATTATAAGAAGGAATTCTTGCGAATTTTACCATACGGAACTTCATAACGATATGGTCAATCAATTCCTGTGCTTCTTTCTCTGTCAGGATACCCTTCTTCATATCTCTTTCAATATAAATGTCAAGGAATGTAGAAATACGTCCAACACTCATTGCAGCACCGTTCTGTGTCTTGATCGCTGCAAGGTATCCAAAGTACAGCCACTGTACTGCTTCTCTAGCATCTTTTGCCGGCTGAGAAATATCAAATCCGTATACGGCAGCCATTTCTTTCATCTCGTTCAATGCACGGATCTGGTCAGCAAGCTCTTCACGAAGACGGAAGTCTGTTCCTTTCATGCCATGTCTTGCATAGCGCTCGAAATCATACTGTTTCTTCTCAATCAGGAAGTCAATACCATACAGAGCGATACGGCGGTAGTCACCAACGATACGTCCACGTCCATATGTATCCGGAAGTCCCGTAATAATCTTGTTGTGACGAGCTTTTTTCATCTCTGGTGTGTAAATATCAAATACTCCCTGGTTGTGAGTTTTGTGATATTTTGTAAAGATTTCTTTTAATCTTTCGCTTGGCTCATAGCCATATGTTGTACAAGCCTTTACTGCCATGTTGATACCACCGTAAGGCATAAATGCTCTTTTCAACGGTTTATCTGTCTGAAGACCTACAACCTTCTCCAGATCTTTCAGGCTCTCATCAATATATCCCGGGCCATATGCTGTCAGACCGGAAACAACCTCTGTCTCCATATCCAGCACGCCGCCCTTTGCACGCTCTTCTTTCTGTAATTCCTGCAATCTTCCCCAAAGTTTATCTGTTGCTTCGGTAGGCTCCTCCAGGAATGATTCATCTCCATCATATGGAGTATAGTTCTCCTGAATAAAGTCACGTACATCTACAGAGTTTCTCCAGTTTTTTCCGGCAAATCCTTCCCACTGTTCAAACTGTGCCATTTTCCAATAACCTCCTCTGATTTCTCTAGTCATTCTATTCTTTTACCGGCTCAGTATATCATTTAGTTAAATAAATAACAAGTGCTGTATTTCATGTATCTTATTTTGTACAATCCTCTGATTTCAGATGTCCTTCTTCTTATTATTTTTTATTTGATTTTCTAATATATAGTAGACCTCTTGCCACGCTCATACCAAATATGGTATGATTTTTATAAATATATTCTACTTATATTTTTAACAACAGCTATCGAAATAAATAAATAAATGATTGGAGCACAACATGAAGATCAGGAAAACAACTTCCGAAGATTTTAATATTTTATCAGACTTATATGAACAGGCACGAATTTTTATGGCTCAGCATGGCAACCCAACCCAATGGGGCAATTCCTATCCACCTGCCGCTGTTTTAGAGCAGGACATTGCAGAAGGAAACAGCTATGTCTGCGAAGAAGACGGCGTTATACACGCTACCTTCTATTTCCGCATTGGGAAAGACGATACCTATGCCCGCCTTTACGAGGGTAAGTGGCTCAACGATGCCCCTTACGGTGTCGTTCACAGAATCACCTCCGATGGTAAGATCAAAGGTGCCGCCTCCTACTGCATTAACTGGGCTTTCGAACAATGTGGCAATCTCAAAATCGATACCCATCGTAACAACCAGATTATGCAGCATCTCCTGGATAAAAACGGATTTCATTATTGCGGCGTCATTTATCTGGAAGATGGAACAGAACGGCTCGCCTATCAAAAAACGGCATGTCATCTCTACTAGACGATGACATGCCATTTTCTATTCTGTATTCTATTTCTGTTCTTTTTCCTGCATTCCCCAGTAGATTTTCTCTGCTGTAATCGGCAGCTCGCGCACTCGCACTCCCACCGCATTACTAATTGCGTTCGCAATTGCCGGAGACGGTGTATTAATTACAATTTCACCAATTGACTTCGCGCCAAACGGACCTGACGGTTCATAACTGCTCTCAAATTCCACTCGAATCGTTCCCACATCCAAACGACTCGGAATCTTATACTGCATAAAGGAATTGCTGTAGTTCTTTCCACTTGCATTGTAAACCACATCTTCGTAAAGCGCCATTCCAATTCCCTGTGCAATTCCGCCCTCTGTCTGTACTCTCGCCAGATTCGGATTGACCGGAGTACCACAATCTACGACTGCAGCATAATCGATCAATTCCACTTCTCCTGTTTCCCGATCAACCTCTACTTCTGCCATTCCAACCATAAACGGTGGTGGAGAAAATGGAGAAGTAAATGCTTCACTCGCACTCAAAGTTTCATTATTATTACACATCACATTATTTCCGATTTCTGCACGTGTAATAGATTCACCGGTTTTCAGATTCGTTACCTTCTCGCCGTCAAATTCCACATCATTGTTCTCGCAATTCAGATACTGCGCTCCTTTGGCACATATTTTTTCACGTAATGACTCACATGTTTTCATAACCGCCATTCCCGTTACATAAGTTGTACTGGACGCATAAGAACCGCAGTCATATGGGGATACATCCGTATCTACTCCATGCACAATAATCTCATCCATACTACAGTCCAGACAATCTGCCGCTATCTGACTCAAAACAGTATCACAACCGGTTCCCATATCTGTAGCGCCGATCATCAAAGTATAGAATCCATCATCATTCACCTTGATAGAAACAGAAGCTGTATCCAGCGCAGAGATTCCGGACCCCTGCATTGCCATTGCAACACCGACACCGCGAACTTTTCCATTGCCCATATCAACCGTCGGATATTTGGAATCCCATCCGATCATCTCTTTTGCCCTTGCCAGACATCGATCCAAAGCACAGCTGGAATTCGGTTCATTATAATATGCAGGCATAACCTGTCCTTCTTTCACCAGATTCATCTCACGCAATTTCACCGGATCCAGATTCATTTTTTCTGCCAGTTCTGTCACTGCAGATTCTACCGCAAAAATTCCCTGCGTAGCGCCATATCCACGATAAGCGCCTGCAGACATCGTATTTGTATAAACGACATCGTATACAAACCGAAACGCTTCTGTTTTTCCATACAATGGAATAGACTTATGCCCCGACAACCCAACTGTCGTCGGCCCATGCTCTCCAAATGCACCTGTATTGGATAATGTATAGACATCAATTGCCTTAATGATTCCATTCTTGTCTGCACCAACCCGAACACGCAGTTCCATCTCATGCCGCGGAGAAGATGCAATCATAGATTCTTCTCTTGTAAAAATCATTTTTGCCGGCTTGCCGGTCATCCAGGTTACAAACGCCGGATACATTTCCATCACTGCGGTTTGTTTTGCACCAAAACCGCCACCGATCCTCGGTTTGATCACACGCACTCTGGACTTTGGAATATCCAGCGCCGTTGCCATAATTCTTCTCACATGGAACGGAACCTGTGTAGAAGACACGATATTCAATCTTCCATAGGTATCCTTATATGAATATGCGCGGAACGTTTCCATCATCGCCTGCTGATTTGCCTTTGTATGATATACCTCATCCACCACATAATCACAGGAATCCAGAACCGCATCCACATCTCCTTCTCCGCATTCTTCATGCGCACAGAGATTTCTCTTATTATCAGCTCCAACCGGAATACAGCTCTTCCAATTTTCTTCCGGATGCACCAAGATCGGATTGTCTTTTGCTTTGCGGAAATCTAAAATCGGCTCCAACACTTCATAATTTACCCGGATCAGTTTCAGCGCTTTTTTTACTGCCGCTTCGGTCTCACCGGCCACAATTGCAACCGGATCTCCGACAAAACGAACGCGTTTGTCCAAAATCAGACGGTCATACGGACTTGGCTCCGGATACGTCTGTCCTGCAAGCGTAAATCGTTTATCCGGACAATCCTTATATGTAAATACAGCCTCAATCCCCGGAACCGCCTTGGCACGACTTATATTGATATCTTCAATCAATGCATGTGCATGCGGACTTCTCAACACCTTGACAACCAGACAATCCGCCGGAGCAAGATCATTTACATAAACTCCCTGACCGGTTACCAATGCTTCATAATCAACCTTTGGTACTCCCTTATTTACATACTTCATGCCTGCGCCTCCTTTCCGGATTCCTGAAACTCCATCCGTTTTGCTTTCATATATTTTTGAATCGCACGCAGCTGTCCCATATATCCGGTACAACGACAAAGATTTCCTGCCAGATATTCTTTCATTTCTTCAATCGTCGGATTATCTAATTCACGTACCATAGCCAATACACTCATAATAAATCCCGGCGAACAGAACCCACACTGTTCTGCTCCTTCTTCTGCCAGAAATCGCCCAAACTCCGCAGCCTCTTCCTGCAATCCTTCCAAAGTTGTCACTTCCTGATCTTCTACACTTGCAGCCAATACAGAACAGGACAAACGGGTTTTGCCATTGATCCATACAGTACAAAGCCCACAGTTCGTTGTCTCACATCCGCATTTCACACTGACACATCCCAACTTACGCAATACATCCAACAAAATACTGTCTGCGGCCACTTCTGTTTTTACTTGTTTTCCATTTAACCGAAACTGTACTTCCATCTTATCGTCCCTCCGTAATAATTGACTCCATTGCACGTGCAACCAAAACCTGAGCCAAATGCTTCCGGTATCTAGAACTTCCTCTCATATTGGAGCCATATCGGAAACTATCTGCAACTTCCTTTGCATACGCATCAAGCTGTTCCTTGGTTACATCATCCGGTATCGTCCATTCCTTTTCCAGCAGCTCAGCATGCATCGGTCTTGCACCAATTGAAAAATACCAATATTCTTTTCCATGTATTTTTCCTGTCACTACAGCACAGGTCAGCACCGGAAAATCAGTTTTGGTTTGACGTACAGAAAGATAACGAACCTTTCTTGGCTGCTTTCTGATGATAATAGAAAGTAAAAGATCTTTGTCTTTCTTTCGCTCTATAAATTCTCTTAAACGTATCGTTCCACCATTGTATAACTCTACAAAAGTATCCATTGCCAGCAAACAAGTCAGCACATCTGAGAACCCATATCGACCATAAATGCTTCCCCCAACAGTTGCCTGATTGCGAAACTGTACTCCTACAATATGACGAACCGCCTCCTGAACAGCATCCCCACAATATGCCTTGATTTCTTCACTCTGTTCCAATTGACGCAGCGTACACATTGCCCCGATCTTTATAACATGTTCTGTTTCTTCAATCTGATCTAACCCTAATTCCGACAAATCAATCATTGTCTTCACATTTGCATTGCTCAAACGCAACCACATCATACCGCCTTTTATCCGGCTGCTTCTAGCCTGATTCAATTCATAAGCTTCTTCCAAGGTTTTCGCCTTTACATAATTCTGAATCGTAAGCAAAATGTAATCCTCCTTTTTTGATATGAATCATCATAAAACGCATTCTTATACTATTCTATCTTAACATTATAATTTCTGGTTATCAATAAATTTTATCATTTCGTTTATATCATTTTGCGAATCACTTAAAATTTTCTTCAATATATTACTTTTTAAATTATATAAATAATGATATTATTAAAATAACAAAACGGAAACCAGACAAGAAAAGGAGGATTTTTATGATAACTATTTTTAATCGAAAACTTTTGATTACTACTATGGATATGAAACGCCAATCTGATATGCGATATAAATTAGAAAGTGCAAATATCGATTATATAGTAAGAACAAAAAATCTTCAAAGTTCAGAGTTGTTCGGTCCGGGAAACAGAGATCGATATGGAAGTATCGGCATTAATCAAAATTATTCTTACGAATATAAAATGATGTGGGTGTCAAAAGTACACCAACATCTGATTTTAGTTCCTTGACAACTGA
>CAJKWK010000050.1 GCA_905203555.1 uncultured Lachnospiraceae bacterium | reverse complement strand
ACTCTTTTTATTTTTGAAAAGTTGGTGTCACATCATTGACTAATGTACATTTTTTTATTTATCTCTCCAAACAATACGTCCTTTACTCAAATCATAAGGTGACATCTCCAATGTTACCTTATCTCCCGGTAAAATCTTAATGAAATTCATACGCAATTTTCCGCTGATATGTGCCAGAACAATGTGACCGTTCTCTAACTCTACTTTAAACATTGCGTTTGGAAGTTTTTCAACAACTACTCCCTCAATCTCAATTACGTCAGCTTTTGACATATTCAATCCTCCTGTGCTTTTTGCACTTATATAATTCCAGTTTTTTCTATTTCTTTTCTTGTTTTCACTGCATTCCTGATAATCCGATCATCTGTAATAGATTCGCAGCGCACACACGTGATCGGCTGTATGTGCTTTCTATTTTTTCTTTTTGGACGGCAGACGGGTCTTGCGTCCCCATCTGCCAGATATACATATTCATCATTGACAGAAATAATGACATATATACAATTTTTGTCATGTCCTGCTTTTGCTTTCGCAAACATTCCTGCTTCCAGTATCATGTATTATTCTCCCAGAATCTTTACAATCTCTGCAAATACATCATCAATATCGATTGTGCCATCTACTTCTCTGAGAATACCTGCATTTGTATAGTAATCAATCAGTGGCTGTGTCTGGTCATGATATACACCAAGACGTTTTAAAACTGTTTCCGGCTTATCATCATCACGCAGAATCAAACTACCGCCACATTTATCACAAATGCCCTCTGTCTTTGTTGGTGCGTATACAATATGATATGTAGCGCCGCAGTCTACACATGCTCTTCTGCCAGACATACGGTTGACAATGTTTTCATCCGGAACTTCTACGTTAATAGCATAATCCATTTTCTGCCCCAGAGCTTTCAATGCATGATCCAAAGCCTCTGCCTGTGGAATTGTTCTAGGAAAACCATCCAGAACGTATCCGTTTGCACAATCTTCCTGATTTACGCGGTCAACTACAAGATCTACTACCAGTTCGTCCGGAACAAGCAGTCCCTGATCCATATAGGTTTTTGCTTTCTTACCAAGCTCAGTGCCATTTTTAATATTTGCCCGGAAAATATCACCTGTAGAAATATGTGGAATCGCATACTTATCTGCAATCTTTTTTGCCTGTGTACCTTTTCCTGCTCCCGGAGCACCTAACATAATAATCTTCATACTGCATACCTCCTCGCTAATTCTTCATAATATGACATTAACCCGTTGCGCTTTTCCTCTCCGGAAAAGCACAGCGAGCTAAATATTTCTTTTAGTATCCAAGGAAACTGTTTTTCATAGAATTGCCCTTGTTATTCAAAAATCCTGTGTAATTACGAACAAGCATCTGTGATTCGATCTGCTTGATTGTCTCAAGTACAACACCTACGATAATGATCAAAGATGTTCCACCGAATGAGACATTTGCTCCAAATACACCATTAAAGAAGAATGGAATTACCTGAACAATAACCAGTCCACATGCACCAATAAAGATGATGTAATTAAGGATCTGTGTCAGATATTCTGTCGTTGGCTTACCAGGACGAATACCTGGAATAAAGCCACCGCTCTTCTTCATATTGTTTGCAATTTCCAACGGATTGAATGTAATTGACGTATAGAAATATGCAAAGAATATTGTAAGAATAATGTAAAAAACAAGTCCTATTGAATATATTAAGTTGTCCGGATCACACCAGTTATTGGAGTTTAATCCACGAAGGATCTGACTTCCGATACCTGTTCCATTTCCTTTTCCAAGGAATTGTGCAATGATAATCGGTGTCTGCATCAAAGATGACGCAAAGATAATCGGGATTACTCCTGCGGTGTTTACCTTAAGTGGAATATGTGAAGACTGTCCGCCGTATGTCTTTCTTCCCTGAATCTTCTGAGAATACTGTACGGCAATTCTTCTTTCTCCGCCTTGCAGAACAATTACAAATACAACTACTACCAGCAGAATTGCAAGAATAATCACACCTGCAAGAATTCCTTTTGCCACTGTTTTTCCCTGGATGAACTGTGTGTACAGTCTTACCAGATCTTCTGGCACACGAGAAATAATATTGATCAACAAAACGATTGAAATACCATTTCCAACACCTTTTTCTGTGATACGCTCACCTATCCACATAAGGAAAGCCGACCCTGCTGTCAGTGTACATACCACAATTGCAGCATTAACAAAATTGTATTCTACCAACAATCCCTGACGTCCAAATCCAACTGCCATTGCTGTTGACTCGATCAAAGCAATTGCAACTGTTGTATAACGTGTAATTGCTGCAAGTTTCTTTCTTCCATCTGCTCCTTCTTTCTGCATTTCCTCTAATTTCGGAATTGCAATTGTAAGAAGCTGAATAATAATAGAAGATGTAATGTACGGTGTAATACTCAGTGCGAACACTGAGAAGTTCGTAAAGGAACCCCCGGTAAATGCATCAAAAAAATTGAATGCATCACCGGTCTGATTCGCAAAAAAGTTCTGAATATAGGTTGGGTTCACGCCTGGCGTCGGCAGTTGGGAACCAAGTCTTACAACGATAAGCATCATAAATGTGTAGAATAATTTCTTACGGATATCTTCTATACTAAACGCTCTTCGTAATGTCTTTAGCATTAGATCACCTCTGCTTTTCCACCAAGTGCCTCAATCTTTTCAGCTGCAGATGCACTAAATGCATTTGCCTGAACTGTCAGTTTCTTAGTTAACTCACCATTTCCAAGAATTTTAACGCCGTCTCTTGGGTTCTTAACGATACCTGTTTCAATCAATGTCTCTACAGATACTGTAGCTCCATCTTCGAAAATCTCAAGTGCGCCCAAGTTAATACCTACGATGTTTTTAGAGTTTCTATTTGTGAAACCTCTCTTAGGTATTCTTCTGTATAAAGGCATCTGACCACCTTCAAAGCCTGGTCTTGTGCCGCCTGAACGAGCTTTCTGACCTTTGTGACCTTTTCCGGCTGTCTTACCGTTTCCTGAACCATGTCCGCGGCCTCTTCTGAAATTATCACTCTGCTTTGCACCGTCTGCCGGTCTCAAGTTTGATAAGTCCATGATATTACCTCCTTATCTGTTATGATTATGCTTCTTCTTCAACTTTCACTAAATGTCTAACCTGCTGTACCATACCTCTTGTTGCTGCATTATCCGGTAATACAACTGTCTTATTCAGCTTCTTCAGTCCCAAAGCTTCAACAGTCTTTCTGTGCTTTGGTACGGCACCGATGGTAGACTTTACAAGTGTAACTTTTAAATTTGCCATTCTAATTACCTCCTATAATTAGCCCACAATCTCTTCCACTGATTTTCCACGAAGTTTAGCAACAGCTTCTGGAGTCTTGATGTTCTTCAGACCCTCGATTGTAGCAAGTACTACATTCTGCTTGTTGTTAGATCCTAAAGATTTTGTACGGATATTCTTGATACCTGCTAACTCGATAACCGCACGTGCCGGACCTCCGGCAATTACTCCAGTACCGTCTGGAGCTTTCTTCAAAAGTACAGAAGCACTTCCGAATTTACCGATAATATCATGTGTTACACTATCATTTTCGTCCAGTGCAACTTCAATCAATTTCTTTGCTGCATCTTCTTTACCTTTACGGATAGCTTCCGGGATTTCAGTAGCTTTTCCTAAGCCTGCACCAACATGGCCTTTACCATCGCCAACAACTACTAAAGCTGTGAATCTCATGTTACGACCACCTTTTACGACCTTGGTAACACGCTTGATTGATACCACTTTTTCTTCTAACTCTAACTGGCTAGCATCAATACGTTCCTGTCTCATTATGTGTTCTCCCTTCCTAGAAATTCAACCCAGCTTCTCTTGCTGCGTCTGCTAATGCCTGAATTTTACCCTGGTATATAAAGCCGCCTCTGTCAAAGACTACGTCTGTAATACCTTTTTCTTTTGCCTTCTCAGCGATAACTTTTCCAAGATATGCTGCAGCATCAACGTTGTTGGTCTTCTCAAGCTCTGCTTTCACATCTTTCTGAAGAGTGGAAGCTGCTACAAGAGTGTTTCCAACTGTATCGTCAATAATCTGTGCATACATGTGATTATTACTTCTGAACACAGCCAAACGCGGTCTTTCAGCTGTTCCGCTGAAACGGTTACGCAATTTCATGTGTTTTTTTCTGCGAATTTCACTTCTTGATTTTTTACTAACCATTTTCACACCCTCCTTAATTATTTCTTACCAGTCTTACCAACTTTACGTCTGATCACTTCATCAGCATACTTGATTCCCTTGCCCTTATATGGCTCCGGTCTTCTCTTGTCTCTGATTTCAGCAGCATACTGGCCAACTTTTTCTTTATCGATACCTTTTACAGTAATCTTATTCTGTCCTTCCAGAACAGTCTCAACACCTTCCGGATCAATCATCTCAACCGGATGAGAATATCCAAGGTTCAGTGTCAATTTGTTTCCGGATTTAGCGGCTCTGTAACCAACACCATTTACTTCCAGAACTTTTTCGTATCCGTTAGTAACACCAACAACCATGTTGTTGATCAGTGTTCTTGTCAGACCATGAAGAGATTTCATTTTCTTCAGATCGTTTGGTCTTGTAACGATTACTTCTTCGCCTTCCTGTTTGATTTCCATTTCTACCGGAAGCTCTTTTGTCAGAGTTCCCTTAGGACCTTTTACAGTCACTACATTATTCTCAGCAATCTCAACTGTAACACCAGCCGGAATTGCGATTGGCAGTCTTCCAATACGTGACATACCTTTATCCTCCTATTTTAACTTAGATTTTCGGAGCGGATGCTTTTGTCCGCTCTGTTTTCAGTTGCATTGAGCACTTGGTGAGGTTTCCCCCGAACCTAGTGCTTCAGATAGCTAAGGAAGTTCTTCTTGCTAAGCTCGACAATACCTCGCTAAGCGCCAAGAACGACCTCGCACTAAGTTCAAGCTGCGCCTTTTGGCTTGCTTTCACTAAGTTGCTTTCGGCCTACCAAATAAAGCACAATACTTCTCCGCCTACGCCGAGCTTTCTTGCTTCTTTGTCTGTGATAACACCTTTATTTGTAGATACGATAGCTGTACCCAGTCCGCCAAGTACCTTTGGCATATCTTCGCTGTTTGCGTAGACACGAAGACCCGGTTTGGAAATTCTCTTCAGACCAGAGATAACTTTCTCGTTCTTATCAGCACCATATTTCAATGTGATATGAATTGTCTGGAAGTTTCCGTCTTCTACGATATCATATTTTGCAATGTATCCTTCATCCAAAAGAATGTTTGCAATCGCAATCTTCATCTTAGATGCAGGAACATCAACTGTATCATGTTTAGCAGTATTTGCATTACGGATTCTTGTAAGCATATCTGCAATTGGATCACTCATTGTCATGTGGATGTATCCTCCTTCTATACTTTATTAACATTCAAGGAAGTTCTTTTCCCTAAATTCGAAAAGAACTCTCTTTCGGTTTACCAGCTTGCCTTCTTAACTCCCGGAATCTGACCTTTGTATGCCAGTTCACGGAAGCAGACACGGCAGATACCATATTTTCTCAAATATGCATGCGGACGACCACAAATTCTGCAGCGGTTATATTCTCTTGTAGAGAATTTTGGTTTACGCTGCTGTTTGATTTTCATAGATGTCTTTGCCATGATTCTCCTCCTTAATTACTTTGCAAACGGCATATTGAACTGTCTCAGAAGCTCGCGAGCCTCTTCATCAGTTTTGGCAGTTGTAACGAAAATTACATCCATACCTCTTACCTTATCGATTTTATCGTACTCGATTTCCGGGAAAATAAGCTGTTCCTTGATTCCAAGTGCGTAGTTACCTCTTCCGTCAAACGCGTTCGGGTTTACACCTCTAAAGTCACGTACACGCGGAAGTGCAAGGTTGATCAGACGATCAGCGAATTCATACATTCTTTCGCCTCTCAGTGTAACCTTACATCCAATAGCCATACCTTCTCTGATTTTGAAGTTTGCTACGGAATTCTTTGCTCTTGTTACAACTGCTTTCTGTCCTGAAATTTTCTCAAGATCAGCAATTGCAGACTCCAATACTTTTGCATTGTCTTTTGCTTCGCCTACGCCCATGTTGATAACGATCTTATCGAGTTTCGGCACTTCCATTTTATTTTTATATCCAAATTTTTTGATCATTGCTTCAACGATCTCATTCTGATATGTTTCTTTCAGTCTACTCAAAGTTCTGGACCTCCTTCCTCAAATTAGTCTTCGATTACGTCGCCTGTTGATTTTGCAACACGAACTTTTTTGTCTCCATCCATCTTGAAACCGATTCTTGTTGTCTGTCCTTTATGAACATACATTACGTTAGAAATATCAATCGGTCCTTCCTGATGAACGATACCGCCATTCTGATTAGCCATGCTCGGTTTTGTGTGCTTTGTCAGCATATTAACGCCTTCAACCAGAACTTTTCCGTCTTTTTTATTTACAGCAAGAACTTTGCCTTCTTTGTCTTTATCTTTTCCGGCGATTACTCTTACAGTATCACCTTTTCTAATCTTCATAGTTGACATTCTTACGCACCTCCTTACAGTACTTCCGGAGCCAGAGAAACGATCTTCATGAAGTGTTTCTCACGAAGCTCACGAGCTACTGGTCCAAAAATACGTGTTCCACGTGGGTTCAAATCATCTTTGATGATAACTGCAGCATTTTCATCGAATCTGATGTAGGAACCATCTTTACGACGTGCACCCTTTACAGAACGAACAACAACTGCTTTCACAACATCACCTTTTTTAACAACGCCGCCTGGTGTTGCATCTTTAACAGTTGCAACGATTACGTCTCCGATGTTGGCATATCTTCTTGTAGAACCGCCAAGCACGCGGATACACAGCAGCTCTTTTGCGCCTGTATTATCGGCTACTTTAAGTCTACTTTCCTGTTGTATCATGCAGGTAAACCTCCTTTAATCTACTCACAAATGTAAAGCAATTATTTTGCCTTCTCTACGATTTCTACAAGTCTCCATCTCTTATCTTTAGACAGCGGTCTTGTTTCCATAACTTTTACTGTATCACCAACGCGGCATTCGTTCTGCTCGTCATGAGCTTTCAGCTTATAAGTTCTCTTTACGATTTTCTTATACAGCGGATGCTTAACGTGGTCTTCAACTGCAACAACGATTGTCTTGTCCATTTTGTCGCTGACAACCTTGCCGGTACGTGTTTTTCTCAAATTTCTTTCTTCCACAGTTGCTACTCCTTTCGAATTCTTTTTATAGGGAAGTCGCTAATCACTGCCGATTATCTTCCAGCTTCTGTGATCATAGTCTGAATACGAGCAATATTCTTTCTTACTTCCTTAATTCTGCTTGTGTTATCTAACTGATTTGTCGCATTCTGGAATCTCAAGTTAAAAAGCTCTTTCTTAGCAGCTACTAATTCCTGATTCAATTCCTCTACGGATTTTCCTCTTAATTCGTTTACAAATGTATTAATTTTCACTGTTATCACCGCCTTCTAATTCTGCGCGAGAAACGATTTTGCATTTGCAAGGTAATTTGTGCATTGCAAGACGCAGAGCTTCTCTAGCTACTTCTTCGGATACTCCTGCGATCTCGAACATTACGCGACCTGGTTTTACAACTGCTACCCAGTACTCTAATGCACCTTTTCCGCTACCCATACGAGTTTCTGCTGGTTTTGCTGTTACCGGTTTGTCTGGGAAGATTTTGATCCAAACTTTACCACCACGCTTGATATAACGTGTCATAGCAATACGGGCTGCCTCAATCTGGTTGGAACGGATCCAACAAGGTTCTGTAGCAACAATACCGTATTCACCATATGAAATCGTGTTACCTCTCAGGGCTTTTCCTTTCATAGTACCACGAAACTGTTTACGACGTTTAACTCTTTTTGGCATTAACATTATTTATCGCTCCCTTCCTTATTACCTTTAGTCGGAAGAACTTCGCCTTTGTAAATCCAAACCTTTACACCGACTTTTCCGTAAGTTGTGTCAGCTTCTGCGAATCCATAATCAATGTCAGCTCTCAGTGTCTGAAGCGGGATTGTTCCCTCACTGTAGAACTCTGTACGAGCCATATCAGCTCCGCCGAGACGTCCGGATACGGAAGTCTTAACACCAAGTGCTCCGGCTTTCATTGTTCTGGACATACAAGATTTCATAGCACGTCTGAATGAGATACGATTCTCAAGCTGCTGTGCAATGTTCTCAGCTACTAACTGAGCATCTTTGTCTGGTCTCTTGATCTCTTTGATGTCCACAATCAGTTTCTTGTTTGTGAACTGAGCAAGCTCACCTTTTACTTTCTCGATTTCAGCTCCGCCTTTACCGATTACAACACCCGGCTTAGCTGTATAAACAATGATCTTAACGCGGTCGGAAGCTCTTTCGATCTCGATTTTAGAGATTCCGGCACTGTATAATCTTTTCTTCAAAAATGTTCTGATTTCGTGGTCTTCCACCAGGTTATCAGCGAAATCTTTCTCTGCATACCATTTGGAATCCCAGTCTTTGATAACTCCGACTCTTAAGCCATGAGGATTAACTTTCTGTCCCATTATGTTCCTCCTTATCTTTCATTCAGCACAATCGTAATGTGGCTCATTCTCTTTTCGATTCTATAAGCTCTGCCCTGTGCTCTCGGTCTGATTCTCTTCATTGTCGGTCCTTTATTTGCATAACACTCTTCAATATAAAGGTTCTCGGCGCTCATACCGTTGTTGTTTTCAGCATTTGCAATTGCTGATTTTAATAACTTCTCGATTACGCTTGAAGCATATCTTGGGTTATATGCCAGGATACCAAGCGCTGTCTGTACATCCTTGCCTCTGATGGCATCTAATACAAAACAAGCTTTCTGAACAGACACTCTAGCGTAGGAAATCTTAGCTGACGGTCTTGTATCTCTCTGCTCATTTCTTTCTCTCTTGATTTGGGATCTATGTCCTTTAGCCATGGATGAACCCTCCTTTCAAAACGTTGTTTATTATCTAACTTTGGACTTCTTCTCGTCTTTTCCGTGACCTCTGTATGTTCTTGTTGCTACAAACTCACCGAGCTTGTGTCCAACCATATCTTCTGTAACATACACCGGTACGTGTTTTCTTCCGTCATGTACGGCAAATGTATGACCTACAAATGACGGGAAGATTGTAGAACGACGTGACCATGTCTTAATAACTGATTTATCACCTGCAGCGTTCATAGCGTCTACTTTTTTCAGTAAGCTCTCGTCTGCAAATGGTCCTTTTTTAAGTGAACGAGCCATAGGTTCTAACCTCCTTAATTACGAATTATTTGATTGCTTTACCATCTCTTCTTCTTACGATCAACTTGTTAGAAGCTTTGTTTTTCTTACGTGTCTTCAGACCAAGTGCCGGTTTGCCCCATGGTGTACTCGGGCCTGGGCGACCGATACCAGTCTTACCTTCACCACCACCATGCGGATGGTCGTTCGGGTTCATAACGGAACCACGTACTGTAGGTCTGATACCCATGTGACGTTTACGTCCAGCCTTACCTACATTGATCAGGTTGTGCTCTCCGTTACCAACAACACCGATGGATGCTCTACAAATAATCGGAACCATTCTCATCTCACCGGACGGAAGTCTCAGTGTTGCATATTTTCCTTCTTTTGCCATCAACTGTGCGCTGTTTCCTGCAGAACGAACAAGCTGTCCGCCTTTTCCCGGATAAAGCTCAATGTTGTGGATCTGTGTACCAACCGGGATTTCAGAAAGTGGCAGGCAGTTTCCTACACGAACTTCTGCTTCCGGTCCATTCATAACTTTCATTCCGTCTGTCAGTCCTGCCGGAGCAAGGATGTATGCTTTTTCACCGTCTGCGTAGCAGATCAAAGCGATGTTAGCACTTCTGTTCGGATCGTACTCGATACCGATTACAGTTGCCGGAATTCCGTCTTTCTTTCTCTTAAAGTCTACAATTCTATACTGTTTTTTAGCTCCGCCTCCGCGGTGTCTTACTGTGATTTTACCCTGACTGTTACGACCAGCCTGTCTCTTCTTAGAATCCAACAGGGATTTCTCAGGAGTTGTCTTTGTGATCTCAGAGAAATCAGAACCAGTCATCTGTCTTCTGGAAGGTGTATATGGGTTATATGTTTTAATTCCCATTACTGTCTCTCCTTTCGTTTGCTCTAATTATTAGTTTCACGGATTTGCACCGTATACATTGAGCACTTAGCGAGGTGTTCCCCGAGCTTAGTGCGAAAGTACACCCGGTCCGCTTAGCGAGGTATTCTCGAGCTTAGCGTCTATGGTGTTTCCTATTTTACAGACCCTCGAAAATCTCGATATCTGCGCTGTCAGCTGTCAGCTGAACGATTGCTTTCTTTGTCTTAGCTGTTTTTCCGAACTTATATGTTCCACGAACTCTTTTGTTCTTTCCATCCATGTTCATTGTGTTTACGCTTTTTACTTTTGTGCCACTGAACATTTTCTCAACAGCTTCTTTGATCTGAGACTTTGTAGCTTCTGTGTGAACCAAGAAAGTATATTTCTTGTCTGCCATAAGCTCCATGCTCTTTTCGGTAATAACCGGTTTCAGGATTACGTCATAATACTGTACGTTAGCCATTATGCATACACCTCCTCGATTGTTGCAACACAAGCTTTAGTTGTGATTACTGTGTTGTACTTCAGGATGTCAAATACATTGATTGTGTTTGTCTTAGCTGTCTTAACGCCAGCGATGTTTCTTGCAGAAATTTCTACATTCTTATTGTCATCTTCCAACACAACCAGTGCCTTATTTACATTCAGGTTGTTCAAAACTTCCTGGAATTTCTTTGTCTTGATCTCGTCGAACTTCAGCTCGTCGATTACGATGAACTTGTTCTCTGCTACTCTGGATGTCAATGCAGACTTCAGAGCTGCTCTCTTCTCTTTCTTGTTCATCTTGAAAGAGTAATCTCTTGGTGTCGGAGCAAATACAACTCCACCACCTGTCCACTGTGGAGCTCTTGTGGATCCCTGTCTTGCATGACCTGTTCCTTTTTGTCTCCATGGTTTTCTTCCGCCACCGGAAACTTCAGAACGTGTTTTTGCTTTCTGTGTTCCCTGACGATTGTTTGCAAGCTGGCTTACGACTGCCATGTGTACAAGATGTTCATTCACCTCAACACCAAACACAGCATCGTTCAAATCGATTGTACCAACTTCTTTACCTTCGATATTATAAACAGATACGTTTGCCATCTGTGTGTTCCTCCTTTCCTGATGTCAGACTATTTCGCAGCCTTTACTGATTCTTTAATTGTTACGAGACATTTCTTCGGTCCCGGTACAGAGCCTTTTACCAGCAACAGGTTGTTGTCAGCATCAACTCTTACAACTTCCAGATTCTGTACTGTGATCTGCTTGTTACCCATCTGACCAGGCATTTTCTTACCTTTGAATACCTTACTCGGATCGGATGCAGAACCATTGGAACCTGCGTGACGGTGGAACTTCGAACCATGAGTCATAGGTCCTCTGCTCTGTCCATGACGCTTGATTGCACCCTGGAAACCTTTACCTTTAGAAATTGCTGTTGCATCAATCTTATCTCCTGCTGCGAAGATATCAGCTTTGATTTCCTGAGCCAGTGTGTATTCTTCAGCATTTTCAAATCTGAACTCTTTTACATATCTTTTACCGGAAACGCCAGCTTTATCAAAGTGACCTTTCTCAGCTTTTGTCACACCATTTCTGTGTGCGATTTCTTTCTTGCCGCTCTTGTCTTTTGTGACAATCTTTTCTTTCTTGTCAACATATCCAACCTGAACTGCGCTATAACCATCGTTCTCAACTGTCTTAACCTGTGTTACTACACAAGGGCCAGCCTGAAGAACTGTTACCGGAATCAATGTTCCGTCTTCGTTGAAGATTTGAGTCATTCCGACTTTTGTCGCTAAAATAGCTTTCTTCATTATAACTACCTCCTGTTATTTACAGCGGAGCGCCACTCGGGTGCTCATCCTAAATGTTAGGAATTACTGTTTCTTAATTAAAATGTTTCCTATGCCTTGCTAAGTGTTAACGTAATGTTTTACTTATTTTTCATCTTGATATCGATGTAAACACCTGCTGGCATTTCCAATCTGGACAGTGCATCAACTGTCTTCTGAGTTGGTGTCATGATGTCGATGAGTCTCTTATGAGTTCTCTGCTCGAACTGCTCTCTGGAATCTTTGTACTTGTGTACAGCTCTCAGAATTGTAACAACTTCCTTCTTAGTCGGAAGTGGTACCGGACCACTCACCTGTGCTCCATTCTTTTTAACAGTTTCGATGATTTTCTTTGCGGATGCATCTACCAGCTGGTGATCATACGCTTTCAATGTGATTCTCATTACTTGACTTGCCATAAAAAAAGTCGCCTCCTTTTCGTACTTTTAACTTCAGTACGACAAGCGGTGACTGTACACTCTCCCGTGTGTGTCGTGAGAAACTCACACGTTGTTTCATACTATTCCCTTTTGGTCATAAGTAATCAGTTGTGATTCGTACAGTGACTTGTCGCCAGTTTCCTAACTTGACATTCGCTCCACGGAAAACCTGCCTTTGTGCGCCTCGCGCCTTGGCAGCAACCTCACGCTTCATAGCTATCATGCCACAGCTCTCTTAGTATAACGAATCATTTCTAATATTTCAAGTAGTTTTTTCGAAAAATTGTATTTTTTTAGATACAATTTAATATGCAGCTGTTTTTTCACAAAACTGAAGTGTTACTTACTGTTAGGCCTTTAATGCCTGAAAGAATGGGCATTCTGTTTTATCCGTGCTTATTATCCTTATAATTTTTTCTGGCGAGGGCATATGGGAATCGAACCCATCCGGGACGTATCCGCCCCACACCGGTTTTGAAGACCGGGAGACACACCAGTTGCCTTTCTGCCCCCATATTTCTATTACCTGACAATTCACACCAGGCACTCATGCAGGTCTTCTTCCTCAATCCCCGCATTCCTTAACACTGAAATAATCTGTTCTCGGTCTTCCAATTCTGCGCACCAGGCCAGCCCGCACCCTGCCGAGATCACTCGCGGAACCGGAATCAGCCTTCCCGGAGTCCCTGTTTCTTTGCAAATCTTTTCCATTGCCATTGCATCTGCTGTTGTATGAAATGCAACAACTAATTTCAATTCTTTTTTTCTCATTTTTCACCTACCGCGCCCAAGTCTCTTCGCATACAACGTTTGAAACCAGCCTCGTCTGATATAATTGCAAAACAGTGCAGTCCGAAGACCACACTGTCAAACTCTTACTCAATTACAATCTCAAAACCTTCAGCTGTTTCTGTTGCTGTTGCTTTTTTGCCGCGATCCTTTGCAAGTTTTTCCACGTTCATTTTCTGATGTGGTTCTGTCACTAGAATTTTAACAGGTTCTGTCGCATTTTTCAATGCCTCTGCCGTCAACATCAATGGTTCCGGACAAGAAAGTCCTCTTGCGTCTACTACTTTCATTCTTCCTCTTCCTTTCTCTTCCAATTTCACTCATTCTACTTTGCTGCTTTTCGCTTACATGTAAATGCAATCAGGAAACATGCGATAATACAAATAATCAATGCAATCTTACCATTGGTTGTCACTGCTCCCGCAACCATTTCTTTTGTTTCCGGATTCAAGGAAGTTCCGCTGGATGCAAGTCCCAGATTATGACAGAGAGCAGCACCCACAAACATTCCCAGTACAGTTACTGCAGAATCGGAAGAACCCTGTCCTGCAAGAATCAACTGACGCAGCGGACATCCACCTGCCAAAACAGCAGCAAATCCTACCGCATACATTCCAAGAATATTCCATAAATGTTCTGAATGTGCAATGATTCCCGGTGTATCAAATCCAAGTACGAATCCGCCTGTTGCTACATTATATATAAGCATCACTACGAACAGACTTCCCACTACCGTCAGCAGATCAAAATTTTTCATCAAAATCACGTCGCGGATTCCACCCGCAAAGCACATTCTGGATTTCTGAGCAAATGCTCCAAACAGAAGTCCGCCGATAAGAGAAATGATAATCGGTGCATGCATACTTCCCGGACCTGCTTCACTAAATTTCAACAAATTAGTAGCTGTCAGAAGAATCAAGATTCCAACTGTAATAATCGGAAGAACTGCGCCGGATGCCGCATTCGTCACATACGCTCTTCCAAGGCTGAAACCTTTCTTCAGCGCCAACACACCTGTTGCAACTCCAAGTACAAATCCAATCAATGCTACCCATGCATTCAAATCTCCTGCCGACATACGAATCACCATACGCAGCGGACAGCCTAAAAACACGAGCGAACCGATCATAATGATCATTCCGAGAATAAATCGAATCATCGGAGCTGATCCGGCTGTTGAACGATATTCTTTCGTTGCCACTGAAATAATAAATGCTCCCAGCACCAATCCGATAATTTCCGGACGAGCATACATCACCGGAGCTGCCTGATGCATTCCCAGCGCGCCTGCCGTATCACGAATAAAACATGCGATACAAAATGCCATATTCGCAGGGTTTCCAAAATATGCAAGTGCCGCTGCTACCAATCCACACAGCACACCTGCAAGTGCAAGTTTTTTCTTTGAGTCTGATAAATTCATTTTTTATCTCCCTTCCTCTTTCTTTTCTTAATATATGTTTCACTTTCTCCGCAGCAAATTAAGAAAGTTTAAACAACCAATTCATGCATTGCAGAAATTGCCATTTCCACTTCCTGTTCTGTATTAAAATGAGAAAAACTAAAACGAACAGCTCCCTGTTCAACGTTTCCCAATGCCGTATGCATCAGCGGCGCACAATGCCCGCCGGCTCTTGTAGCAATTCCATACTCCGTCAGCAATTCATCACTGACTTCTGCCGAATCATACGCTCCGATATTTAAAGACACGATGGGCGCACGTTCTCTCGTCGAAAAATCACCATAAACCGTTACCAAGGGCAAATTATGTACTCCTTCATAAAACTGCCACATCCGGTCAACTGCAAGCTGCCGGATCTGTTCCAGACCAGTCTCTTCTATATAAGAAAGTGCAGCATTTAAACCGGCAATCCCATGACTGTTCAATGTTCCTGCCTCCAAAGCAGTCGGCATCTGAACAGGATGGTTTTTATTGTAAGTTTCAATCCCGCTGCCACCACGTTTTAAAGGCTTCATCTCTATTCCCGAACGCACATAAATACCGCCGGTTCCCTGCGGACCATACATTCCTTTGTGCCCGGTAAAACAAAGCACATCGATCTGCATCGCCTGTACATCAATCGGAATCAATCCTGCCGTCTGAGAAGCATCTGCAATCAGCAATACCCCATGTTTCTTTGCAATTGCGCCAATTCGTCCGATATCCGTCAGATTCCCCGTTAAATTGGAGCCATGTGTACAGACAATTGCTTTTGTATTCTCGCGGATTGCCTTCTCCATCTCTTCATAAGAAATATTCCCTTGTGCATCACATTTCAAAATCGTCAATTCAGCTCCGGCATTTTCCCGTTCATACAAAGGTCTCAAAACCGAATTATGCTCCATCATAGTTGTAATAACATGGTCTCCCGGACCAATCAGTCCCTGAATCGCAATATTCAAACTTTCTGTTGCATTGGATGTAAAAGCAAACTGCCTCGGATTTTCGCCATGAAATAAACGACAGAGCTTTTCCCTCGTATCATAAATCACTCTTGCCGCTCCCATAGACGCATCATTCAGTCCCCGACCAGCATTTCCAAAAGAATTCATTGCATTCACTACCGCTTGTGCAACGCATTTTGGTTTCTGCAGTGTAGTCGCAGCATTATCCATATAAATCATGTTTGTCATCTCGTTTCTGTTCCGTTATTCTCTATATGTAAGTATACCTGTCTTCTATGACAGAGTCTAATTGAAAGACATAATAAACAAGTCCACTTATAGAAAATATCTATAAGCAGACTTTCTTGTATTTTTTCCGTTATTCTTATTTTTCCGCCATTTTCTTACATTTTCATCTGCGGATACATTTTTCTGATTATCTTCAAGACACGCTCCGCTCCCGGACTCAAATGAAAATTTTTGTTATACACAACATATATCTGACGTTTTCCCTGCATCTCATCCAGAGAAAATCCAAGAACAGATCCATTGCTCACAGCATCACGTGCAGACAGAGCCGACAACACAGAAATCCCCATCCCGCTGCTCACTGAGCGTTTGATCGTTTCAGGATTTTCCACACTGGCAATCACATTAAGTTCTTCTGTACACAATCCTAGCTGCTGCAAGATTTTCATCGTTTCTTTTCTCGTTCCGGAGCCTTCTTCACGTATGATCAGCGGTTCGCTTCGCAGCCAGTCCAAAACCCGATTTTCACTACCTTGCTTTCTTCTGCGGAATTGTTCTGTATTCGGTGTAATAACGATCAGATCATCCTCATAAAACGGAAGAAACTCGCAGTGCTTTTTGAATAATTCTGTCCCGGTCAGCCCAATATCCACAGTTCTTGCAGCTACTTGTTCTACAACGCCGGTACTGTCACTTTCCAAAATCTGAAATTGTTCTTTCGGATATTTCTGACGAAACTTTGCCAAAATTTCAGGAAGAAGGTACTGTGCCGGCACCGTCGAGGCTGCAATCGTAACGGTTGACTGTTCCTCCACATCCGGCTCACTGCCAAACTCCTGTACTATCTGCTCAGTCAGCAAGGTAATCTGCTTTGCATACTCATACAGCCGTTCTCCCTCTTCCGAAAGTTCCACATCCTTTGTATTTCGAATCAGCAATCTGGTATTTAACTCTTTCTCAAGTCCGGAAATATGTGCACTTACTGTTGGCTGCGTCAAAAACATTGCTTTTGCCGCTCTTGAAAAATTTTTCTTCTCTGCCACCTGCACAAAGGCTTCCAGTTGTTTCAGATTCATAAATCTGTTCTCCTTAATATATCCTCTTCTTTTAGTTCTTTTATAAATCGAGACGCATCTTCCATCTCAAAAGTACGCATATCCAGTAAATATTTTCCTTTTTCTATCCGCCCTATAACCGGAAGCGGAAGGATTCGCATCCTTCGGTCCAATTCTTCAACACTGATTTCATAAGGCATAAAGGCCACTGCCATGCTCGGAAGGGTTGTCAACGGCAGCGAACCGCCTCCGACCTGTGACTCACACGGATACAATTCCAGCTCCGCTGCCAATCCAGCTCGTTTTAACATTCTCTTCAACCGTTTTGCATCCTGCTCCACATCCATAGGCTTTTTCGTAATCATACGAAGTACTGGGATATTCTGAACTGCTCGACTTTCTGAACGATATTCCAGAAGAACACGCTCCAGAATTGCCGCAGTCAATTTATCAATCCGCATTGCACGATAAAAAGGATTGTTACGCATCTGTTCCACATAACACCTCTTTCCCACAATAATCCCCGCTTGCGGACCTCCTAGCAGTTTATCTCCACTAAAACAGACAATATCTGCTCCATTCTTTAACGCCTCTTGCACAACCGGTTCTCCCGGCAGTCCATACCGCTTTAAGTCTATCAGTGCACCGCTTCCCAAATCTTCGATCACAGGCACCGGAAGATTACGCAAACTTTCCACCGACACTGCCTCTGTAAAGCCTACGATCCGGTAATTACTTGTATGCACTTTTAAAACAGCTTTTGTATTCTCAGAGAGCCTCTGTTCGTAATCGCATAGACGAGTTTTATTGGTTGTTCCTACCTCAACCAAGGTCGCTCCACTCATTTCCATCACATCAGGAATTCGAAAATGTCCTCCGATTTCCACAAGTTCCCCACGAGAAACCAGCACCTCGCCGCCTCTGGCAACTGCATTTAGCACAAGCAAAACTGCGGCAGCATTATTATTGACCACTACCGCAGCTTCCGCCTGTGTAATCTCGCAGAGAAGTCTCTCCAGAACTTCTCCGCGATTTCCTCGTGTTCCCTTGTCCAGATCATATTCCAGATTGGTATAGCCACGAACCGCACTTACTGCCTCGCTCACCAATTCACCCGGAAGAGGCGCTCTCCCCAGATTAGTATGCAGTATCGTACCGGTTCCATTCAACACTTTTTTCAACTGTGGGCAATAGGCGCTTTCCAATTCCTTTTGCACCCGATCTGCAAGTTCTGCAATCTGTTCTTCCATCCGATCCTCATCTGTACAACAGGCAATTTCCAAACGCAGTTTTTCCTGTTCCCTGCGAAGAGCATTCAAAACACTGTCATATCCATACATAGTGATCATCTTTTGTACCGCATCCTGTGCAAGCAGCACATCCATTTTTGGAATTTTGCGAAACAATTGATTCTTATTCATCTCATACTCCTACACCAGACGAATCCACTTCTCTCCAGCCTTCGTTTCTCCCCCTACAACCGAAACTTCTGTTTCGATCCCGCTGGCCGCAAAATCTTTGAGCACGCTGTCCACATATTCCGGCGCAATGCTGAATAATAATCCACCGGAAGTCTGCGGATCATAGAGCAGATCAATCTCATGCTCTTCCGCATTCCCAACATCCACCATTTCTCCGGAATGTTCCCTGTTTCGATAAGCGCCTGCAGGCACAAGCCCCATCTTCGCATAAGAATCCGCCTCTTCAATCCATGCAACCTTCTTTGGTTCCAATTCCAGCGTCACATCACTCGCCGATGCCATCTCGGCACAATGCCCCAGAAGGCCAAATCCGGTAACATCCGTACATGCAGAAATGGGATATCTCTGAATCACTTCTTTTGCAGTTTTATTCAATGACGCCATCACTTTTGTCACTGCCATGATCGCAGTTTCCGATGCCATTCCCGCTTTCACCGCAGTATTGACAATACCACTTCCGATCGGCTTTGTCAGAATCAGAATATCCCCCGGCTGACACCCATAATTTTTCCATACTTTCTTCGGATGCACAAATCCGGACACGCTCAAACCATACTTGGGTTCATCATCCTGAATGGTATGTCCTCCCACCAGAACAGCCCCCGCTTCTTTCACCTTATCTGCACCGCCGCGCAAAATATCTCCCAAAATCTCCGGATCCAGACAGCTTGGAAACGCAGCAATATTTAACGCAATCTTAGGCTCTCCGCCCATTGCATATACGTCACTCAAAGAATTTGCAGCCGCTATCTGGCCGAACATATACGGATCATCTACCACCGGCGTAAAAAAGTCCACCGTCTGAATCATCGCTATTTCGTCTGTTATTTTGTAAACTGCAGCATCATCCGATGTCTCCAGTCCCACCAGGAGATTCTCATCCTGGAATTTTGGCAGCTTACCCAGAACCTGGGCAAGGGTCTCAGGACCGACTTTGGCCGCTCATCCTGCAGTGCTGCTCATCTGAGTCAAGCGAATTTCCTCTCTTGTCTTCATAAGTCAACTGCCTCCCTTCTACTCGTTTAAAGTTCGCCCTTCCACCTATGAATCAAGGACGAATAATTTTATCTGCCGCATTCATAGTCTCTACAATCGTATACATATTTGTAACATTTCCTACACAGAGCTTGTCTTTCAATCCATAATAATCCAGACAAGTTCCACAAGTCAAAATCTCCACGCCCTGCTCCTCCAAAAGCTTCAGATCCGCAAGAGACTCTGAACCTTCTGTTGTCAACGTCGCTCCGCCATTGTAAAAAAGAATCGTCTTCGGCAGTTCCTCTAACTGTGTTACCGCAAAAATAAATCCTTTAATCAGAACCTTTCCCAACTCATCATTGCCTTCACCCATGCGGTCTGACGCAATCACTATGACCGTATTTTTCCCTGTACAGCAATCATCTATGCACACTGTTTTCGCATTCGAATCTGTTTGTCCGTCTCCGGCCTTTGAAGATCTTTTATCAGATATGACTATCGTCACCTTATACTCCCCTTCACCGAGCTGCTCCGAACTAACACTTCCGCCCTCTGCTGCAGCCATCTTAGACACATTCTTCACTGCAATTTCATTATCCACTAAAACCTCGATCGTATCAGGTTCTGTTAGTGCCTGTATCGCTTTCTTTGTCTTGATCACCGGAATGGGACAAGTATCTCCCATTGCATTTACCATTACCATATCATACGCCTCCCTAAATACTTATAGATATATTCTATCGCTTTGCACCAGATTGCGCAAGGAGGGTTTTATACGCAAAACCTCCAAAAATTTATATAAAAAAATCTAAGAGCGCATAAAAACCGGAAGGCTTTTCATCGTCTTCCGGTTTTATCATTTCCTATGTAAATTTGAAATCAGTGCATACTGCTTTATGCCATTATCGGTTTCAGAGCTTCTGCAAACGCATCCTTCTGTGCCTGAGCCTCTGCCAGATCTTTACCTAATGTTGTATAATAAATCTTAATCTTCGGCTCTGTTCCGGACGGACGTACAATAACTGTTGCTCCGCCTTCCAACTTGTACACAAGCACATTTGCGGCCGGAAGTCCTGTTTCTTCCGGTTTCTGATAATCTACAACCTGTGCAACTTTCAGTCCCGCAATCTCAGACAGTGGATTTTCACGCAGATTCTGCATAATTCCAGCCATCTTATCCATACCGGAAAGCCCCGGGAACTCAAAACTGTCAATCTTATTGAGATAACGTCCATATTCTGTATAAATCTCTTCCATTCTCTGTTTCAGGGAACTTCCAATACTTCTATAATATGCAGCCATCTCACAAATCAGCATAGAACCGATTACCGCATCTTTATCTCTCACATAAGGGCCTGCAAGATATCCGTAACTTTCTTCAAATCCGAAAATAAACCGGTCTACCTCACCATCAGCCTCCAGTTGTGCAATCTGATCACCAATCCACTTAAATCCGGTCAGTACATTTCGCATCTCTACACCATAATGTTCTGCTACTGCATCTGCCAGCGGAGTAGAAACGATAGATTTCACTGCTACTGCTCTTTCCGGCATTGTACCCTTTTCGATACGTCCTGCACAAATATAATCAAGCAGCAATACTCCTACTTCATTTCCACTAACCAGTTCATAAGAACCATCCGGACACTTCATTGCAATACCAACGCGGTCTGCATCCGGATCTGTTGCCAGCATCAAATCTGCTCCAACCTCTTTCGCCAGATTCAATCCCTGCTCCAGCGCTTCAAAAATCTCCGGATTTGGATAACTGCAAGTTGTAAAGTAACCATTCGGATACTCCTGATCAGGAACAATTGTAATATCTGTAATACCGATATCCTTTAAAATCTGTGTAACCGGAACCAGACCGGAACCATTCAGCGGACTATACACCAGTTTAAGACCCGCTGTCTTACAAAGACCCGGACGAACCTGCCGAGATTCGATTGCATCATAAAGCGCTCTCTTACATTCGTCTCCCACAAAACGAATCAGGCCTTTTTCTACGCCTTCAGCAAAAGACATATATTTTGCACCGGTCAGTACATCTGTTTTCTGAATTTCTTCATATACAATTGCTGCCGCATCGTCTGTCATCTGACATCCATCCGGACCATATGCTTTATAACCGTTATATTTTGCCGGATTATGTGATGCTGTCACCATAACACCTGCATTACACTTATAATAACGTGTTGCAAAAGAAAGCGCCGGTACCGGCATCAGCGCATCATAAATCCGAACCTTAATACCATTCGCTGCAAGTACGCCTGCTGCTGTCTTCGCAAATACATCACTCTTCAGTCGACTATCATAACTGATTGCCACTGTCTGATTTCCACCCTGTGTTTTAACCCAATTTGCAAGTCCCTGTGTAGCCTGACGAACCACATAAATATTCATACGGTTCGTTCCAGCCCCAAGTACGCCTCTTAATCCTGCTGTACCAAATTTCAATGCAACTGCAAATCGATCTTTGATTTCTTCGTCATTCCCTTCAATCCTGGATAATTCCGGATTCAGGTCTGCATCTTCCAAATCTGCTTCTAACCAACGTTTGTACTCTTCCTGATACATGTTTACCACTCCCTGTTCTTTTTTCATAATATAGGCATTGTGCACCCCTCACCCTTTTTCCAACGATCTTTTTCCGTTGTGCACAACACTTTCATGCCTAACAAAGACACGAAAAACTAACTATAATATATCACATTTCCTATCCAATGACAATGAATGTAAACAAAATACATCGCCGA
>CAJKWK010000049.1 GCA_905203555.1 uncultured Lachnospiraceae bacterium | reverse complement strand
TTTCATACCGGATACCTCCTTTCTGCTTATCGTCCGAAAATATCAGCTGTGGATATTGACTGTATCATGATTATAAATGATATCGGAACTATAGTCAATGAAATAGCGAACATATGTTTTCGTTCGTGTTTTCAGGGAGATGCGTAGTAAATTCCCTGACAAGATCGGGAAATATCTTTATGGGAAGGATACTCCGTTCTGAAGCGAAAGTTACTTCGTTGCAACGACGGGGACAGTCTCTATGGAAACCGTCAAGGGATACATCGAAAGCCAGAAGACGGAGAAACATCAAAAAGAGCCTACCGGAAACGGCAGTTTAAAAAACTATGACGCATTCATCCCACGGGCGTTCTTGGAACGGCCGGGGTTTTCTGCTTGGAATTCCATAATATTGAGTATCATCCTGCCTCCTTATCTGCCTCAACTTTCTGTGATGGAGCTGGCTGTTTCTGCTAACAATTCTGTCAGACAGGAAATGCATTGTTCCTCGCTGTCTGGAGAACACTCGCCACAGCCTTGCGTGATACATGACAACAGTTCAGCCGCTTCTTCGATGGAAGTACTACTCTTTAATTCTTCGTATATCGCCTTCTTTTCTTTGTTTTCTATTACATTTAACACAAACAGAAACTCTGCATCTGACAAATCGACTTTAACCAACTCCTGATCTTCGCTCAGAACATCAATGAAGTTACCGTAAGTATTCGTACATTCATATCTCTTTCCTGCAACAAAATGTTCGTCTGTTTTTCTTGCGATTGCGAAATTCATGGTATTCTCCCCTTTCTTCTAATACGGCCAATCCACGATCATATACTGATTATTCGGCAGCGGTTTGGAAATCCAAAATTCCCCTGTTGCTTCTATTTTTTTTCCGCTTTTGTACACTGCCAGATCTTTTTGTGCCGGTTCCAACTCTGTAAATTTTGGCACAGATACAGATCTTACAATTTCCATGCCGCGTGTTGTTTGTACCGCTAGATAGCCATTATAACGATTTGTAATTTTCATAAAACACCTCAAAATATATTTCTTTGTTTATATTTTACCGTATGAAGAAACTATTGGACAACATTTGAATTATGCGGATAAGAAAATCATCTGTTTTTCTGAACTTTTTTACAAACCAAAAATAAAAGACATAGTTTCCCATGCCTTTTCTTTGGTTTTGGTCAGTTTTTTTAAGGTAATATGCAGTCTTCCTGTGAACTATTCCGTTATTGAATGATCGAGGATTTATGCTCGGAAATCCCAACAATTCCATCAGAAAACAAGAAAGTTATTTTTTGTTTTTTGAGGATACAATTAACCACAGCAATATATCTCCTTATCTTTCAGTGCTTTCATTAAAATTTTCTCTTTTTCAATTAGTCCCACATCGTTATGCATATCGTAATACCCAGATTTCAAAATGCGACTACAGTATTCAGATAAAGAAAATATCTCTGCAATGTAATATATTGATTCGCATATAATCAGGGTTGGATCTATAGCCTGATTATCGATTATGAAAAAAGCATGACGTATTGCAATCGGAAATCCTACACTATTAATATACCCAAAAGCAATACATTTTTCATTCCATTTTCGATTTTGAAATATGTTAGTGTTTACTGCAATATGATATACATTTTTGTAGCATTCCTTCGGAATTGCGTATGCTGGACATTTTTTCTGAAGTTCAATGCTTCCATGTAAGTCTAATGTGTATGATTTGATCATATTCTTATTATATTGCTTCTCCTGTCAGATTTCGGATTACCTCGATAGGCGCCCTATTGCATATAGTCGAAAATACTTTGAATTGCATCTGTAATATTCATCATGTCTTCGTATTTCAGTTCACTTACTTTTGAAAATCCACGTACTCGAAGATCCAGTAGTTTCAACTGCTCACACCATACAGTTCCTTTTATCTCCGAAGTTTCAATAGGAATATGAAGCGCCGTTTCCTGCTGATCCTTAGAAATTGGACATACAATCGCATTTTCGTATTGATTAAATACATCATTGCTTACTACTAATACGCATCCCTTAATATGTTCAACCTTTAAAATATCTCCCTGCTTAATGGGGAACATTTTACCACACCTCTCTTCCTACCGGCTCTCCCCAATCATATTCCGGAACATGTTCCAAGGTACCACCAAATTCTGCGATGCGTTCAGCCAAAGTGCGACGCCGATTCTTTTTTCTAAGCACGATTCCGTCAGCAATTACTTCCATTTCCAAGAAATCGTTCTGTTTGATTTGAGCTTCTCTTAAAATTTCTTGAGGAATCCGGATGCCCTGACTGTTTCCCCATGCTTTTACCTGCGCTAACATCAAATTATCCTCCTTATGTTTTGTATATACAAGTATATACTATCTAAGAAGTAATGTCAATCTCCTAATCTAAGAGGGCTGGATTTCGAAAAGAAAAGACACGGTTTCCCGTGCCTTTCTGAAGTTCTGATCAATTTAACTTATATTTCCGAATGTTCTTTGAATGACCAATAGCATCCCTCGCCGATGATAATGTGATCAAGAAGGTTAATATCCATTATTTTGCCAGCCTCGCTGATTTTTCGTGTTACTTTCTTATCTTCCTCTGAGAGGGTAGGATCCCCGCTTGGGTGATTATGCGCGATTACGAAATGAGCGGCCCATCCAGAGAATCTACCGCAGGGCAGTTTTTGCTGTTTTCCTTAACCAGAACATTCTTTCTGTCCTGATCCAATTCTACATTTTTCCTCCTTTGAATTTCTTATACACCGTCTTTTTCATGCAAAGATTGATGTTTGCCAACACATTGCAGTATTCGAAATTTCCTTTTCGATACAGCCCATATTTTTCACGGAATTCCGTAATTTCATCAATGAGATTAAAATATTTCGGCATTTCCACTCCCACCGAGTGGAAGAAAACTTCGTAATCCGCTTTTGTACGCGGCCGGATCTTAAGGACTACCGGAGGTTTTGCATTCGTTGGTCCTCCGACCCAATATATTTTGGGCCGTACTGTCCGACCCAAATATTCCATACGGTAGGCTTTGCAGTCATCTGTACTTGTCTTACTTATTTCAGGAATCTGTTTTGGTTCCGCATTCCACGAAGTTGCCTTTGGATTAGTGATCATGATCGGATTTCCGTCCTTATCCAATACAGGAGTTCCGTCGATGACTACCTCAGTAAAGGAATCATAACTTCCCTTTAAAGCTTCTTCAATAATATCATTTTCATATCCTTTGTTGAATAGAATCTGTTCGACGATAGTTTTCCTTACTTCGTTTGCCTGGCTGACATAATCTTCCACATGTTCACCTAGGATTTTTAAATATGCCGCTTGGATGTTTCCTTCCACTTCCGTTCTCATTTTTTCTTCTGTCTTATTTTCTCGTGGACACAACGGCACATCACGTAAATCATTCTGAGTTACGCCAAAATACTTGACCAAAGCCAAAATATAAGGCTCATCTTGAAAGATTTCTTCCGGATCCTTTGCTTCATAAATCCAGGTCGGTGCCGCAGGAAATAAATTCCCAGCAGGAACAATCTCTGTACCGGCTCCATTCCTATCCTTTATGGATACGCCCGTTTCCTCTGCCAATATGATTTCTTTTGTTTCCGGCGCTGCATGGAAAAACCGTTCGATTGTTTCATTTAAAAATACCGGGAGCCAGACTTTCTGCTGATCGTCCACCAACTCAGACAGGAGATATCCCTTTCTTGGAATAGCCAAAAAGGTTGTGTCTTTTTTGGCTGGCGCCATATCTTTATAAAAGATTGCGTATGGTGCATAACCAGCTCTTTTTCCATAGCAATATAAAGAATCTGGATTTGTAAGATCAGCGTAGTCACCTGTGTAATGTGGCATTTTCATCAAATAGACAGCTTCTCCGCATTTTACACAAAGCCAAACGCCGCGTGTATATTTTGCAATTTGATTCAGATACTCTTCTTCGGTCAGATGATCATGATACATATAATTACGCTGGCGTTCTTCCGGAAACCCCTTCTGCCATTCATAAAAATAGTCTTTTACCTGACGGTTTGTTTTTTCAATGGCTCCAAAAGCAATGACACATTCTTTGCCACATTCTTCAATGGCATCCACAAAGTCTTTTTCGGAGCTGTATTTACACACTTCCCGCATGATTAAAGGCTCTTTTTCGGAACGGGTGCCGCTGCGGATCTGCAAAATGGTCGGAGCACTTTTATAGTGAAATCCTTCATACAATGTAAAAGCATTCAGCAATGGATCCATAATGGCTGTTAGATCCTGATAATCACTGGATGTTACTGCAAATCCCATATCATCCAGCATTTTCCGATACTGTTCTGCTTTTCTCTCCCACATTTTCTTATACAGGTTATCAGAAAAAATTTCCTGAAGGCGTTTTACTGCTTCTATCTGCCGGCTATCGCCGTTTACTAACTCCTCTACTCGGACAAGCAATAGGGGCAGAGCATACTGAAACGTTTTTTCTAAGATACTCATTTTTAGGAATTCTGTTCTGATACCTCCTTTTTCGGCAGCTTCCATGTTCTGCTTACAATCCCAGTAGAGATTCCGAATGCTCTGGTTCTGGCCGTTTACTTCAATACTCAGACAATCCCTGGAACATTTCCAGGAAGCATTGATCACTTCATACAACAGGTTCGATGCCTCTAAGAGTTCCTCTGCATGTTCCGACAACTGTTCAAATTCTAAGGGATCCAAAGAATCCCATTTGTCTTTTTCTTCGATTTTTCTCATATGTTTTCCTCTTTTTTTAGCTGATTTAGTTGCATTTTTTGACAATACTCAAGGGCTTCCAAAATTATTTCCTTGCAATCTTTCGACCAGCCTATACATATCAGCTGCTTCTGTACTTCATCGGGATCACTTGTTTTTTGAATTGCGTGTTCGATTCCATGCACAAAGACTGTTGCCTGACTGATTTTTGGATATACAATGGTGTTATACTCCTTTACTGTCATGTTTTTTCTCCTTATTATTTAAGATTTCTAAGCGGGAATTTTGGGTTATGAGGTAGCCGAGTAGTTGTTTAGAATTTTCCGTATTTCCAAAACATAGTACTCTACACCATTTTGGGCACCCCATTCTTCTTTTCCGGTTCCAATACGGATTGTACATTCGCAAAGGATTGATGGAGCATTTTCGCTATATCCATTGCGAAACAGCATTTGTTTTGGTTTTGAATCGAAATGCCATTCGAAAATATCGTCTCCACCAAAATTCCAGCCAAAATGTTCCTTAAATCTCTTATCCCAATAAGGCTTAATCTCTCGATATTCTTCTGTTTTTTCTCCAGCAGAGATCATATCGAACCATTGCTTTTTTATTGGCAGAATCAGGTAATCCTTTTGGGGATGATAATAACGATACCGGCATTTTGGAGAACAATACATCTGGTCAGATCTGGTTTCCGAAAAGCTTTTGCCGCATGTCATGCATCGTTTCATAATGGTTTCCTCCTCAAAATGTCAGTTATCTTCATCATAGATATATATGCCAAGCTGTTCTCCGAGCCAGTCAAGACCGTTTCGATTAAACCAATAAGTTTTAACTTTTTTCTCCTCATATGATTCCATATACCCAGCATCAACCAACTTGTCCAAATCAGAATCTTTGCCGCAAAAATAATTCCGAAACGGCTTATAATATCGTCTTCCATGTCGTGTATAGAGTCGCCTTCCCACATGCCCGGAATTATATCCGATGGTATGCAATGCTTTCTGACGCACAGTGCAGAGGGTCACGATTCTCCCATTTTCCTTGACTTTTATATATTCCTCTTTTGGCAGTATCATTTTTCTCCTCTAAATCTCAAATTTCCTTACCAGATCCTTACGATCTGCTCGTAGAGCAGCACATGCTTGTTATCCACATTTCGATTATCGTGGTAGTGTCCGAAAAACCACTTCTTAAACCGTAACTTTTCTTCCACTTCCATTAAATAATCCGTGAGACGATCTGGCTTATACATTCCTTCGCTTAAGATTGCCTGCACGGTAGTAGAAGCGCAATGACTGACTACATAATCCACTTCTCCTCCGCATGCCTTGATATTTCGCAAACCTTCCTCGTATTCTTCTTTAGAAGGAAGTTCCTCCTTCCACCAACTTATATGGTTAATGCGATAAGGTAGAAATCCTTTATTGAGTTCATGCTTCTTTTTCTTGAAATCCGGATCGTCTGGTTCCAGGATTCCGCCTTGGATATCATGGCTTTGGGCGCCGCCGAAAGTAAAAAGTCGGCATCCGTCAATCTCAAAAACCTGGCCACGCATCAAATGGATAATGGATGGCGTAATCCGTTGGATTTTACCACCATTCCATTCTTCTGCCGGGCACTCCTTTAGCATGTCGTAATTTTCATGGTTTCCGTCCACCCAAAGCGTTGTAAATGGTTTTTTCTCAAGCCAATCACGCCACCATAGCTGTTCCGGTTCTTTAGACCAGAATCCGAAGTCGCCGCAGACGATGACATAATCGTCTTTCGTCATTTCTTTTTGTTCCGGAAAATATTCTGTATTAAACCGGCGGTAATCGCCATGGCAGTCGCCTGTTATGTAGATTGCCATATTAATCCTATCCCTCCATATTCCTTTAGTTTTTCTTTCGCTTCTTCTTTCGATACGAAAAACAGCGTTCCGAATTCAGACACTTCTGCATCTCTATAATACCTTTCAAGCTCTACCTTTTGCACGCCGTCTTCATTGATGTATAAGGAAGATACCTTATCCTGATAGATGTTTCGGTGCTTTTCGCTTTCTGGATATACAATGACATGCACGATATCTCCGACCTTACATGGGAACTCTGCGAGTCGGCCCTCTTCGTCGGCTTTCTTCCAACGCTGCCACTTATCTACAGTATCGTCCGTTAAAAGCCTTGCCTTGATCGGTTCTCCGATATGGAGTTCTGCATTAGTGTGTTTAATCAGGAGATCGATAACTAATTCCAACAAATTATCGCATTCTCCATATATCTTAGTAAGCTTTTCCTCCATGTCCTCATATTTCTTCAGTTGACCGTACATTTGTTTGATATCGCAATCCCGCTTACACGAACCGATTCGATCGCAATCCACACATAAACCATTATCGTCTGTTAATCTTTTCATTATTTTTTTGCAGGATAATCTCCTGTTCCTCCTCTCTTGAGAACTTTAGTAGTATACGAACGGTTATTAAGTATTTCTATGATATCGAACATCTCAGTATCATGCAAAGAATGAAGTCTGCGGATAACAAAAAAAATACTTTTTATAAAAAAGCCGCCTACCCCAAGATAAAAATCATAAGAGAATGGCGGCTTTGGGTCAGGACATATGAAGTAGCCTGGGAGTTATCTATCACATTATAATTTGTAGCAGATGATGATGTAATTATTTCATAATCATTTCCAGCAGCACTCCTACAATGAAGTCTCTGAAAACACGATGAACATCCACAGCATTTACAAGAATCTTCATTTGACTTTCGTTCGCTTCCGCTTTATCCATACATGCTGCAAAAATAAGATCCATACGTTTTTGATTGAAACTATTTTCCCAAGGGGACAACTTTTGTTCCCATAACATCGTACTTAACTCGTCCCAAAACATTTTAGCTACTTGATTTTTCTTATATTCATCCATAAAATATTCTCCGTTTCTATATTTTTAGGTAGTTACACATTTTCTTTCTCTTCCACAGGTATCCAATCTTGCAACATTTTAATAATTTTGTGACATTGAATTTCATCCAAACCGAAATTCTCTGACAACACTAATGAGATGGCATTTGGTGCTCCCTCATAAACCCCTTCTTCCAATTCCTGCTTCAGATTTTGAATTAAAATTTCAGCTGGGTGGTCTTCGAGCAGTTCATCAATGATCCATTCCATATTTTCTACCACTGTTTGCGGATATGCTTCTTTTGCATATATCATTCGCAAAAACAGATACGAAGCCATGGAAACTGCTTTGTCTGCGAGCTCTTTTTCTGCTTTTACGGAAGGGGTATCCAGATATTTACGGATTACCATTTCCTCCGGTGAAATTTCTTCAATGACATTATTTGTGATTACCATGAATCCTTCATAATCTCCGTAATATGATAATGTACCGTTGACATTCCAGTCGTGTTCTGCTGCTTCGGCGACAAATCCACGGACATCATCTTCGCATACTGTGCTGGCATCTGAAAAATCTACAAGAAGCGTTCCGGAATTTTCCTGGATTCCTTCCACATAGATCCATTTTCCAATGTATTTCATTGCTGTACGCTCTACATCATTGATGTTTCCACCAGTTACCTGTAATGTTCCCTGATAATAACAATGCATATTTTTCTCCTTTTTAATATTTTTTGCTTTAATATTCCCATTCGCAAGTTTCCTTCAGATATCGAAAAACATCTTCTGCAGTTGCGCCTGTAACCTCCGTTTCTCCCACTCGACCAAAAAGTAATTGGTCATCTAACATTGGAATGACGGGCGATTCGTGCTCTTTGTTCCACTCTGTCTGCAAGTCTTCCAGTGTCGGATATTCATAACACACCTCTACGCCGTCGCAGTTGCGCACTCGAATGACGATTTCTGCCTCTTTTTCTTTTGAATAGTAGTCGCAATATTCCTGTTCCAGTTCTTTGAGCGCCCCATCCACATCGAAGCCGAAGAAACGCATCTGCTCCTGAGTAAAACCCATTCCCTCCAGGTATGCGTACCCTTCGGTTAACGATTGGTCGCCGGCAAAACGGATCACGCCATGGATCATGTCTTCCAACTCAGCTATACTATATGGGTGCTGTGCTACTGTTGCTTCTGCATTAGTAGTTGGAGTATCGAGACTCTCTTTACATTCCTTTAACGAATGAATCGCGACATCCCATTGCAGCAGCTGTTCATCCGGTGGACACAACTTGTATCTATCTTTGGAAACATATTCCTGCAATACCCGGTACATATCCATCATAAGCTGATGCCGCCAATTTTCCGAATTCCAGTCTACATTGGGTTCGTCACCGATATAATCGACGGAGTACCATTCTCCATCTTCATCTCTGCGGCAGCAGAAATAACTGATGGATGGTGTCTGATCTCCGGGTTCTCCGTCTAATTGGCCTTTGGAGTGAAGATTAACCTCGATATCCACCATGGGATATTCCAGCGTTGCCGCTCCGCGAACTGGATCTCCATTATTTATCGCAGGGTACCACGTCTGACCCGTCGGATCAGGCGTGGGTGAATGCGATACAGCTAAAAGCTGTTACACAATTCCTGCTTCCTCCTCTCCGTAAGATAAGATTTGCGTTTCTCCAGCAGAGTTAATTTTTTTGAACTAACCCCATCACAGATCATAATCCCATCCAGTGTTTTCAAGGTAAAGTATCCTGTCTTTCTCCGGCCCCAGATAAAACATTCCCTGTTTTGAAACAGGACTTTGTCATACAGCCGAAAGCCTTTTATCACTGTAGGTAACTGATTTGCTTTCCGGACTCCGCCTTTCTGGATGGTTGCTTTATGCAGCTGCCGGTTATGGCAGCGGACTTTCTTTTGCAGGAACCATTCCTCACAGCGCTTTGCTTTTGGATGACCTGCAATACACAAAGCGTCCAGGCGGTGGGATTTTTCCTCCAGACCGTTCTCAATCCGGGTATGTTTGGTGATATAACCATATGTCAGCTTTACCTTGATACCTTGTGGTTCGTAGATTTCCTTTAATCGGTTATAAAGCATCCACCGCATAATCCCCATGAATACGGCATCCCGCAGTGGTTTCGGCTTCTTTGCAGATTCCGGAAGTTCCAGTTCTCCTTTGTGGTACTGCACATGGCAGTATCCGCATAGGGTGATCAGGTTGTCCGGAGCGTCTCCTCCTACCTTGCGGGAACGCAGGTGGTGGACATTTAACACCTTATCCCCGGACTTCCCATGGCAGCACTGGCATTCATGGTGATCCCGGAACAGGACATATTCCCTCACATTCCAGAAATCCAGCTGCGGCCCCTGTTGATACTCTTCTCCTTTTGGCCGCTTCAATCCTTTTAAGTCTGCCTGCAGCTTTTGTAGATCGAAGGCCGCAACCTCTACCTTGATTTCCCTGATCGGTAGCATCTTTACTGCTTTGTCAATCCGATTCAGGTGTGACTCCACTCTCTGCATGACGGATGGTGCCAGCCATCCTTTCTTTTTGGAAGCGGTCCGGTTTAAAAACCTGGGCTTCCGGTAACGCGTCTTCCTGTGCCGTCTGGCCCTTCGGAATTCCCTTCTGGTAGAAAGGTTTGCAGGAATATCCTGCCGTAGTTCCACTTCGGAAGAATAGTATTCCTGTTCTTCCGATGAGACGGAAAGTCCTATATGCTTGGAACCGCAGTCCACGCCAAGTGATAACCCCTTCGGTTCCGGTCCTGCATTCTGGTAAGTCAGCCGGATGGTAAACGGACACCGTTTCACACAGACTGCCTTTCCGGTTTTCAGAAGATGCCGGACTTTCCCATGTCTTTTTGTGGGAGTCAGCGGATTCCCGCTGATATCCAGTACATAAACCATAGTTTCCTCGTTTCTCCGCAACTGAATGCGGTTAGTCTTACCCTTCGTGTAACGGTCATACCGTCACATTCCGGTCAGTTATTTGCCTTCGCCAATGTTATCCTGGTTTCTGACAGCCGCATCACCGTCCCTTACCTCAGGACTTTTAAACACGGTTACACAGAGCCATGGACTAGGCATCACATCCATGGGTGTGAACGCCAGGACAACGTAGGTGTTCGCTGCAGTATCCTGCATCCCGACCCCTGAGGCTAGTCAATCAGCTTTTTACAAGCCCCGCCTGATTCATGGAATCAGACGGTGGTCATTGACTATCCATAAAGTCCTTCAATTTTCCGTTTCGGATTTCTTCCAGATATGGATCTAAATCTTTTGTCGTAAATGCTACGGCAATCTGTTGTGTATCCTTTTTCATTTTTTATGACCTTTTCCTTTCCTCAAATTCCTTTTCGTATTTCAGGAGAATTATGGGATTGGATACAACAAAACTCCCCTCATATGAAATGAGAGGAGCTGGAAAAAGACAGAGCTACTATTTTTGGTAAAAGCGGATTGCTCCTTGACAATCTGGACTATTAGGGAGGGTTAAAAATACCATCTCTCTGATATAATGTTCTGTCTGATCAGTTAAAAGGTATTTTCCATGATACACAGGACTTTCTTTCGCCCCGCGCTCAAGGAGGTCCTGAATCGTTTCTTTTGTACATCCCTTTGGATAGCGTTCCGTTAATTCTGCAATTGTCAGACGGATGTTGAATCGTTCTCTTGCGGAGAGTTTTTTAGAATATTGCTCAATTTCATCCAATTGCCATCCGCTTTCTTTCCGATTATAGGAAATTACTGCGGTCGCAATACAAGTATGTGTTGCAGCAGTTTGTGTCATATTTTCGTATATCAATAATATCACCTCGCACATTTTGAGAAGAGAGTTTCTTACAACTCTATGAGTAGATCTGGAATCACAGTTTTAACTTCTGCATCGGCGCCAAACACTCTTACGATAGCTTCTTCTACAACAGAATCAGTATCCCAGTCATCGTCTTCCCATTCGGTTCGGATATCTTCGATTGCTTTTTCCAAACGCATTTTGTGCCCATTTGTTAACAATCCATCTGTTTGGATTAACACCATTACTTCTGCATCTGTACCGCAACCATCTACATTTTTTTCGACAAATTTGATTATCTGATTTAACATCGCTTTTTATCCTCCATTTTTAAAATTACATTTTCTCCGTGGAAAAACTGCCACTGGAAGCAATGACAGTGTGCAGAGCCGTTAGACCAAACAAATCTGATCTTTTGCAAACGCATACAGCTTATTTTTTACCAGTGCTTTTACGAAACTTGCAATGGCTATTGTTACGCCATTTCCAAGCTGCTGCTGTTTGGAGTTTAAGGAGCCGAACAAATGGAATGCTTTGGGAAGCCCCATAAGGGCAGCCACCTCTGAAACGCTTAAAATTCGGTTTCCGACTGGCGGCATCATATTTACCTTTCTCCAGTTCACAATCGTCGGCGCCGGCTCAGCCATGGAAAGACGTCGGTATGTGTCGCTATGCCGATCCAGGTCTTTCATGTCAGGTATGTCTCTGTAATTATGGCCAGGTCGTACGAAACTCATTTTCCGCACAGTATCTGCGCCAGGCTTCGTAATATCTCCGGCATTAAACCAGGTATCATCGACCTTGATCAATGCATTTCCAGCTGTACGATGTGAAGACAGTTCCACATCGGGTATCATTACTTTTCCAATCCGGCTTCCGATTAAAATCATTCGGCGGCGCTTGGTGTAACCTCCTACTTCCAGATCGGAAACGATCTGATAGGTGATCTGGTATTCCGGAAGGGAACTTAGTACCCGTTCCAGGTATTTTCCTTTTTCTTTTGTGATAAACTGAGGAACATTTTCGATAACAAACAGATATGGATGCTTTGCTTTTACAATCCGGAGATAGTCGTCAACAAGGCTGCGCTTCTCTTCTGCCGTTTCAGACTGGATATTATGCCGGTTAGCATTGGAATATCCCTGGCAGCAGGGACCACCGATAATCAGATCCGGTTTCTGACAGTGCAGCATATCCGGTTCTACCTCCCGCATATCTGCACAAAGGATGTGGTTTCCAATGTTGTAACGGTAAGTTTCGCAGGCATCTTTGTCAAAATCGACAGCGGCTTTGATGTCAAATGCCGGATCCATGCGGAATGGGTAATCCAGAAGTCCCGCTCCGGAAAAGAGACTGATGACATCAAAAACACAAGACAACTCTTTTACTGTTACAGAAGAAAACAACCCCGCTGCTTCCAACACCTGATAAATGACGGGATTATTTTGCATCATCAGGTTGCGATCTATTGTGATTGTGTGATGTTCCGTTCGGTCAATGAGCTCTGCCAGTTCTATATCACTGGTCTGGTCCGTAATTCCTGGAACCTCTTTTACTACAGATACCTGAATTTTGTCATCCTCGATACTGATTTCCAGATAGGATGCCATAGCGATCAGCTGTTTTACATCGTTGCTGCGGATGTCGATCAATGGTTTATGGTTTGGTCCTTTCCGGCTGATCGTGTTGGTCCCGTTTATGTCCGGTACAATGACAATCTCATTTTTTGTTACATCCAGGATATAACGATATTTTGCTCCAACGGTAAAGTGTTCGTTTTCCTGAAAAGAAAATGTCAGACCGCGTTTACTTGTTTTAATTCTCATATATTTCTCCTCTCAAATTTCTTTTCCATGTTCGGTTTAATTATGGAATGAGATTGGATAAAGAAATGAGGCTCTTATAAAAAAGAAGCCCGTTTCCGGACTTCTTTGAAAAGGTTTTTTGTATTATCGGAGAAATGAATTACACTGCCAGCTGTTTTCTTATCCCAGCTCCTTCGAAAAACAAGTGTCTGGAATCCCAAAGCCGCCTGCCAAATTCTTTCTTCTTAATTTGTTCTGCTTCTTTTCTGGTGTTGCAAACTTTTTCGAATGTCAGCCATTTTGCCTTACTTTGATCGAAGTAATTAAACTCGAATACATACCGGCCGCTTTGGTTTTCTTCTTGCCATTCGAAACATAACTCGCTATTTGTATAACGCGCTCCTTCATATCCAAGACCGCCCGTATGGATCAGTCTAAGACCATATTCGTCAATAGCCTTTTGCAATGTTTTTGTGTATGTCATAACTCCTCCTTTTGTATGTCCGACAAACAAAATACCGGGCGAACGCCACGAGAGAGAGAAGCGTTGCCGTAGCGCACATCACCGTTGTTGTTGACATCGGCGAAAGAGGAAGCGTAGTCCTTATGACGATTCATAAGCCAGTACCATTTCCAAGCACCCTTTTTTCCTTGGAGAGCAATACGATTTCTCTTTTTCTTCATAGGCTTCCAGCGTTTAACTTTTTCGGTTTCTTCCTGTCCGTAGACATTCTCTCCGAAGATTTCACACTCGGTAGGAATACGAAGCATATCTCCCTCGGCGTTGACCGCTACCATGCGATTTCTGATTTCTTCCGGGAATCTCTCAAGGATTTCTCCATTCAAAGCTTTACGCAAATCGGAAGTAGCATAGGAAATATCGTCCTCGTCCATATCGTCAATGTCATTGAACATCGGATATTCTTTCGCAAGGCAATCTACCAGCACAAACAGCATACCCTCGGGTGTCTGCTTAATTGCCATAGCCTGTACCTTTTCTCCGTCTGTCAGCTTGAATTTGATAATATCGCCAACCTCAAAGAGTTCCACATCAACTTTCATTGTTCTTTTAACCAACATATTTTTGTTTTTTCCTTTCTGATTTACATGTAAAAGTCAATACCCCGCTTCAGGTTTAATACGTCCGAGTCGTAATGATCCGTTACACCCCAACAATTGTAGTAGCATCCATTCTCTATCGGAAACGACATGATGTCGTTTTGAATGTCTTCCACCGTAGGGAGTGTTGTTTCGTCTGCTGTATCCAATCCAGCGTCCAGAATTTCTTTTCGCTTTGCTTCGCATTCCCGGATAAAGGTTCTAACAGCCTCTTCCCCTTTTTTCGTTAATACACAGCGGATCTCCTCCGTATCCATGGGTTCGAATCTTAACTCTTGCGTTGCCTTTGGATATACATACTTGTCTACGGGAGATTCAAATTCTTTTAAAGATCTAGCCCAGGTTAAGGATGGATTTTTAAAATCCCTGTATATCACCAGAAGCTCTAAGGTGTCACAGTCTATCACAATATCCGATACCAGATAGATTGTACCTTTAAAATGCCGATACCGCTTTCCTACTTTTTTCTCCCGGTAGTATTCCAGTTTCTTCTGAATATCCATTAGATTTTTCTCCATATTTATCTCAGGGTACCACGTCTGACCCACTGGATCAGGCGTGGGCGATACAGCTAAAAACTGCTGCGCAATCCCTGTTTCCTCCTCTCGATGATATTTGCATTTTTAAGATTACTAAGCGGGAATTCTCAGTTATGGGATTTCCGAGTAGTTGACATATTGTTACCTATTCTCCGCCTGCCTTAAAATTATAAATTGGTTTGATGACTTTCTCGATATGAACGGTATCAACGATGTTTCCAACAATATCTTCCATACGCTTGTATGCCATCGGGCATTCATCGAGTGTATCCATACCAACGGAAGTCGTATAAATACCGTTCATCTGCGCTTTAAATTCATCGACTGTAAAAGCCTCTTTTGCTTTTGAGCGGCTCATGAGACGACCAGCGCCATGTGGGGCAGACTCATTCCAATCTTCATTTCCCTTTCCATTACAGATCAAACTTCCGTCACGCATGTTGATTGGGATAATCAGTCGTTCTCCGAGTTTGGCTGAGACAGCTCCTTTTCTTAAAATCATCGCTTTAGTGTCGATATAGTTATGAATAGTCGTAAATTCTGAAACGGCCATCAGATCCATAGCATTCAGAATTTCTTCTACGATGGTTTTTCGATTCCATGTGGCGTAATCCTGCACGATCTGCATATCATGGATGTAATCGTTGAATAGCTTTCCTTCTACATACGCGAGTTCTTTTGGAATCGAGGTCTTTTTGATATTCTCCATCTGCTTCAATGCTTTTTCAATTTCCTTAGTTCTTCCCTCTCTCTTATATTGAGCGATCAGTTCTTTTTTATCGAGGTCAGAGCACTTGTTCAGTGCCAGGTATCCTTCATTCTGATAATACTGTGCTACTTCCAGACCAAGGTGTCGGCTGCCAGTATGTACCGCCAAATAAACGGTGCCATTCTCGTCTCTGTTCGCTTCAAGAAAGTGGTTGCCGCCTCCAAGCGTTCCAAGACTCTTTTCAGCCCGATCTACATTGATATGATCGATACAGCGCAACTTATCCAAAGCACAGTGGTAGTAATTATGATGAATTCGGTCACGAACCCGAAAGCCTGCCGGAATCTTTTCATGAATTACCCGATCCAGTTTTTTGAGGTCAATCTCCTTCTCTCGCAGTTCTACACATTCCATTCCGCAGCCGATATCGACCCCGACCAGATTTGGGACGATTTTATCCCGAATGGTCATCGTGGTTCCGATGGTGCAACCGGCCCCGGCATGTACATCTGGCATTAACCGGATCCTACTTTCGGATACGAATTCCTGATTTAACAAAAGCATAATTTGCGAGATCGATGCCTCATCGATGATGTCTGTAAATACTTTTGCGGTATTATATTTTCCTTTCAATTCTAACATATTTTCTCTTATCTCCGTTTTATTTATTTTTTTGGCTTCTATTTCTGTATGCGATCGAATTTTGAGAACGATTTGTTATTTTTTCTTTTCTTCATTTAAAATCACTTTTGCTAAGTCAATTAAATCGGTCATTCTCCAATACACCGCTGCAAATCCATAGGAACGAGATTGATTATATGCCATTTCCCATATCTTTCTGGCTCCAGTACGATGAAGCTTTGGACCGACTTCTTTTTGGATTAAATCATAAATACGCTGGCAGATTTCATTCCGCCTCCGATTCTTTTCTGCATTGAGCTGTTTTACCTCGTTGTTGTACGCAAGATGATTCTGCTCTACTTGCTCCCGGTTCCATTTAACTGACTGTTCCTCGTCTATGATGTAACCTTTCGGTAGTTTCTTAGCAGTTGGTTTGCAGCTCATCGTTTGCAGATTTTCCCATTCTTTTCCAATGGCTTCCCATTCTTTTTCAAACATATTCTTCTCCTTTGCATGATTTTTGGCAAAAAACCGCATAGCTTTAAATGTGCGGATCACACTTTCTCTATCAGGTTCCGTATTGATGACATCCCTTATCCTGACTGGTTTCTCGTTTAGAGATAATAATTCCCATCGCTCTTTCGAGTCCATTTTCTTCCAGCCATTGATCGAACATCGCATTGACTTGCTCTTCCAACTCATCCATTTTCTTTTCGATGTTTTCATGGATTTCAGGGGCGAGTTGATCGTCGATAAATGCAATACCAAGCCAATTGTAATCCATCACTCCGTTCACGAGTCTCCTCCTTCTTTTTCTCTCCTGGTAATATTTCTAACTACCACCGGCAGTTCCGGCTTTGTTTTACAATTTACCTCAATAGGTGGAATCCAAAGTACTTTTTTCTGCGTACGGCCTTTACCATACCGGTACACATGCCAATGGGCTTTCCGGATATGAGGGCGTTTTGCTGTCCCTTTTCCTGTTCCGGCAGAACGAGAAGTTTCTTTCTGATGCTGCCTGATTTCTCTCGTATATCGAATTCCGACGTCCCATTTGCGTACAGAAGAAGTTTTTAATTTCTCCGATGGACGGTAAAATGATTTTTGAACTTCGTTTTCTTCAATATCCGGCTGCTCACAGGATAGATAAGCTGCAAATAACAGGGCTTTGATCAGGCTGTCTTTTGGACCAACAAAGTCTTTTGTCAGATCGTTAATTTTATCCTTTAATGTTTTTCCGTCATCTGTATCGCTGTAATCAAATGCAATCCCTCCGTATCCAATATCTGTTTCATCATTGATTCCGTTTTTGTTTGTCATTACAGTGACAAATCCGCACATGATAGCCGGAGTTCCATAATACATGACTTCCCCTAGTGTCATAAATACACCATAAATGATATAATCTTTTCCCTCCATCTGCGTGCCTACGGCCGGTAAATTTAGTTCGCTAAAATCCATAAAGATTGTGCGGTATGGAAGATGCAGTGAGTTCGCTGGAAAATCTAAATCATCCATGTCAAACAAGTCATCAGCTAGTTCTTTTGTGATCTTGTACGCCTGTTTCGTCCGCATCCAGTCCCGCACTATATACATTGTTCTGGACAGGTTTTTGCAGTCTTCATCTGAAGAAAATAACCCATATGCGGTCATGATATTTTTATGGCGCTGTAAAAAATCAAAACAAATCCCAACATCGTCACACAGTAATTGTTCCCTGTTTGGAATCATGGCTTTTGCGAATTGCACCGGCACATACTCGTTTGATCGTTTCCGTTTCATTCTTTTCTCCTTTCCTCTCTCTATTTCTTTTGTATTTCGTATGAATTATGGAACGGGATGGTTGGTAATGGAATCTTCCATGTTCATTTCCTTTTTCTATGCTTCACACATTTATTTTTTTCTGTTATGTTTCTTATTGTGCCAGACATAGTTTTTTGAATGTTTTCGAGCAGAATCGAATCCCATAATTCACGTGGCTGACAAAGGTATTAAGAGATTGGCAAAAAAAAGCCAAAATGCTTATCCGCAAACTTTTTTCCTTTTCTCTTCCACTAAAATATGCTATACTGGCACAAAATCGGAAAGGAATACGGCGATGACAAGCATTTTAGAAAAGAAGAAACAGAAACTGAAGGAACTGGAAGCAGAGATGAATAAACTCGGATATGACCTGGGGCTTGAAAACGGAACCGGAGATTGGGATATGGCCGATCGGTTTGCAAATGGCACAGAAACTGAGTTGGATTTAAAACGAGTAGATCGTGCTGATCTTATGAGTAATGTGCGACTTATGGAACTTTCCAGGGAGCGCTTGGAACTGCTGAGGGATATTGCGAGAATGGAGGGAAGGGAGGATCTGTTTGGATTTTAATCCCTTTCTCCATTCCCTGTTCTTTCAGGGGCTGCGTGTATTTTCAGGACAAAAAAAGAAGAGCTTTCGCCCTTCTTCTTTTTTTGTGCCGAGAATGAGTACCACACCTGCAGCCTTTTCCTGCAGGCATGGTTGTTTCATATTAGAGCTGAGCCGCAGCAATCGCATCGGCGGCCTCATCATCGCTCATCAGGCTTACTGCTGTTAGGTAGAACTCGTCTGCCAGATCCCATTTTGTCTGGATTTCCCGCAGACCTTCCACGTAACCCATACATTCCTTGTTGTAGATATCGTTTAAGTTTACGATATCCTTGATAATTCCTGATAACAGCGCCAGTGCCTTTTCACGGCATTCGGCAATTGTTTCTGGAGATGCTGTTGTCTGTGCAGCACGCGCCTGAGTGACATGCAGAAAATGAATTTTTGCCACGATGCGGTTAAATTTCTTAGCAAACTTTGGATCGTTTACTAAAAGTGTACGGATGCTCTCTCTGTTTAAATTCTCTTTCCTCATATTGGTTCTCCTTCTGCCCATAACTGGGTCTTATGTATTTGGAGATCAATCGGCACAATTCTTTTTTCTCTTATGCCTTTTTCTCTTCCGGTACAATTATGGAAGAGGATACATTTCGTAAACAAAAAAGGAACCCCGAAAGGTTCCTTAATAAGGAGTTATGGTTTGGAATTATTTTAGGACTTCCGCTCTGATGTCCTAAGAAGCGTCCAGCATACTTTTTGCCTGCTCCATTAGTGTATCCCGTTTATTTTCGCATTGTTCCATCAAAACCAGTTCAAACAGCGAATGAAGGATCTGTCCGATCTGCCTTCCTTCCGGTACACCCATACGTATCAGATCAGAACCGTTGATAGCCATATCTTTTAACTGAAAGCACTGATGTTCTTCCAAAATTTCTTTCATAAGTGATTCCATTATATCAACTTTTTCCAGTCGTTCTTTTGCAAATCTGAGATCTTGTCCCAAAATGTCAGCTCTTCGAAGAATGAAAAGCCGCTGTAACTGCTCTTCACCTAATTCATTCATCCAACGCTTTACCTGATTTTTCTTACAGGAGAAGGTTTTATCGTGCCATTCGACAAGCTGTGCGACCTGGTAAATGGTCTTGTTATCGAACTTTAGGCGCCGCAGGATCATGCGTACGATTTTTGTTCCTTCTTCTGCATGTCCATGAAAGTGATCGTATCCGTCTGTACCATGTTCCTTACACTGCGGCTTACTGATGTCGTGAAACAGTGCAGTCATGCGTATAATCGGATCGGCAGAGGCATATTCTACATTTTCCAAAACTTTCATGGTATGGCGCCAGATGTCATAGACATGGTAAGGATTATTCTGCTCGCAGTCATGCATGGAAAGAAATTCCGGGACTATGTAATCAAACACTTCCTGATACTGATCCAAAAATTTATGCGGAGCTTCAGCCTGCATGATTTTCATCAATTCGGTCTGTATCCGTTCCATGGATATTTTTCCAAGCAGGTAAACCGATTCTTTTGCAGCATTCCAGGTGGCTTCATCAATGGAAAATCCAAACTGGGCGGCAAATCGGATGGCCCGCATCATACGCAGCGCATCCTCTGTAAACCGATCTGCTGGATTTCCAACGCAACGGATTAACTTTCGCTTACAGTCACTAATGCCATCAAATGGGTCAATGAGACCATATACAGGGTGATATGCCATGGCATTGATGGTAAAATCTCTTCTGGAAAGATCTTCTCGGATGTCTGTTACAAAAGTTACCTGATCCGGATGTCTTCCATCAGAATAACTTCCTTCTGTTCGGAAAGTTGTAATCTCAAAAGGCTCATGATTTATGATCGCCGTGACTGTTCCATGTTTCATTCCTGTATCCAGAACCGGAATATCAGCCAATGCCATTTTAATCTCTTCCGGTCTGGCGGATGTCGCAATATCCCAGTCGTGTGGTACTTGATTCAGTAAAGCATCTCTCACGCAGCCTCCAACTATATAAGCCTGATGCCCACTTCGCTCTAACAGAGCAATGATAGACATAACGTGTTCTGGTATTTCTATTTTCATTTTTTTTCTCCCTTCAATGTTTACATTGCATTGCAGCAGTTTTCTTCTTTTTCTAAGACCATCAGGTATTCTTTTTCAAACGCCCAGCGAAATCCTAACTTCTGATAAAATTTGCTTAATTCGTCATATAGCAGCGTAACAAACACAAGTTCGTTTTCCTGCTCTCGGTGTTTTTGAATCACTTCTGAAATCATATGCAATGCATAACCGTTTCCTCTATATTCTTTTTTGATATAAACATCAGATAAGATTAGAGAGTCTATAGAGTATCCAGGATAGGTATGCACGCGATTACCCAAATCATCCGCATAACCGATTGTGCAATATCCAATCATCTCGTTTCCCAGAAAACACCCCCAAGAGTAGTCGTTGGAATCTCCATCTTCCAAATCATTTACCCATTGCGCAACATCATTTCCAGATCGCTCATCCATTGCTTCGACCATCACAAAATCTGATTTTTTAAATGGGCGAATAGAAATGATGTTGTTTTGTACTTTTCGTTGTTGTGATATTGGAGTAACCACACTTTTCCTCCTTTTCCTGTCTTATACGATTAAATCGGACTGTTTTTCTTTTTTTCGATGTCGCAGTACCAAACTTGCTCAAGAATTGGTTTTAACTGCTTGATCAGATGGTTTTTCTGGTACCGGTTAAAGGTATAACTTTGTGAAATGCAGCCATCTTCAACACTGAGTGAAAAATGGTATTCCTGATTATGCTCCCAAGAAGATACCAGATACTGACACAAGTCTTTGGAAAGCGTGTTAAAGGTCTGTCCCTTGCCTTTTCTGCCAGCCCAAACTGTTACTTCATAAACTGGTTCTGGATCATAACCCGTTCCACCAATGGTCTGTACATGTACGATCACCCAGCCCAGCCAGTAATCTTTATATCTTTGGTAAAGATACTGACTTTGTTCTTTAAAATAAGATGTGATGCACTTAAGTTTTCCCGATACAGAAAGAGCGCTCCATTTTTCTTTGTTGATGCAAACAGAGTGCCCCTGATAGGGAATCCTCATATATATCCCTCCTAGCCTTAAATGCCTGACTCATTTGAGTCAGGCAAATTGACAATCTTGTTTAGATACAATCTGTTGTGTTGATATCCAGGAAATCGAAAAATACTTCCTTAATATATGCAGACAACTCCTCAGAAGTTTTCTGTAGTTCATCCTTCTCATACATAGAGATTTTCTGATACAGCGAATCTCCATCTTCATCCTTATCAACAAAAGAGCTGCCTTCGCATGCGCTTAATTCAATCTGTGACCTGATTTCGTTATCTGTCAGACAAGACCAGTCCAGATGCCTCAGAAAGCACTGCAGTGTCATCTTTGTTTTCTGACACAACCTCTCCATTTCTTCTATTTCCATTTTCTTTCCCGCTGTTTTAAGCAGATTCCTCTCTTCCCATCGGTATTCAAGGATTTCTGCGCATAAATTGCCAATTTCTGTAATGGCGCTTATACATAAATCCTGCATAACAGGCATTCTATCTGGACAAGGAATCTGTACGATGCATTCCGGCGAGATCGGTTCTTTTAGATAATATTCTTCATATTCATTGTCTACGGAACATTCTAATCTGTCGCACTGCCCTTTTGTTAGCGTTACCTGAAGTACAACCGGAGCGTCAAGAATGATGCTCCAAAACGCGATTCCAGATTCCTTACAAAGATATATACAGGGTTCCGTTTCTCCAACAAGCATGGAGTTTGTACCAAGGACTGGTCTCAACCCTTCTTTTTGGATGAGCTCCAGTCTGTTATTTGTTGTCACATGATAAAAAATATTCGGTTTCACAAGATTTCCTTTCTATTTGGTTATTTTTAGACAGCGCATAGGTACGGACTGTTCTGTATTTAATTATGGATGAAAACAACCGATTTCTTGTTCTTTTCCATAAGCGATGCAGAGGATGCGTAGATATTCGCCTGGAAACAGAGGTTCTTGATATTGCTCTTTTTCCTGAGTTGCTTCCTCATAAGTGTCATAAACATCAATTTGCCTTACGAATGCTCCGTTACAATAAACTTCCAGAGCGTATTCCAGTTTATCGAAAGAACTTACCTCATAAGGTAAAGTCTGCATAGCAGCTATTCGAGCTATAGTTTCTTTCCTTTTCTGCCTCTGGATTTTTTGCTTATCTTTTTGCGTTAATTTGTCCATTTCTTACCTTCTCGGCCCTTTCGGAATGCATTGGTTGTGGATTCGTAACTCTGTTCCCCTACGGGTCTTTATGTATATATGGTCGCCCTCTATGGGCTTACCACATTCACTGCAAAGGTAAATTCTACTTTTCTGGCCTATCTGGCTCTCTTTATTCATTTTGTTCCTCCATTAAAACCTGTGAAGCCTCACATGACTAAAGTCACGTGCTTCCCATAAGAACAGCCGAAGCTGTCCGTAGTCCCTTTAGGGGACGGGAACTGCGTTTCTACACATACGACCTGGACTCAG
>CAJKWK010000048.1 GCA_905203555.1 uncultured Lachnospiraceae bacterium | reverse complement strand
TTCCGTAAACGATCTGAAGGAATAATTCTCTCATTGCTGTATTGATTGCATCACAAACAAGGTCTGTGTTCAATGCTTCCAAAATAGTCTTACCTGGAAGGATTTCAGATGCCATAGCTGCGGAATGTGTCATACCGGAACATCCGATTGTCTCAACAAGAGCTTCCTGGATAATACCGTCTTTTACATTCAGTGTCAGCTTACAGGTACCCTGCTGCGGAGCACACCAGCCAATACCATGTGTCAGGCCGGAAATATCTTTTACTTCTTTTGCTTTTACCCATTTTGCTTCTTCCGGAATCGGAGCCGGTCCGTGATTCGCACCCTGTGCCACCGGACACATCATTTCTACTTCATGTGAATAAATCATGTTAATACTCCTTTCAAATATGAATGATTTTTCTCCTGTATAATGTTGATAAAAATTTAACATCACACTTATTTTTATTGTCGCACAAAAATCTCTCTACGTCAATTGTCACTTTCTACAAGTTTTGACATTCTTAAAACTATTTCTTTGCTTCCAACATCTGAATAGCTAATTTCAATGCCTCTTCCACAGTATGCAGACGATTTTCCATTCTGTTCCCTGAAAACATACATTTTTTCACCTGCACCACTCCTTCTATAGAACAGCCAATATACACCAGTCCCACCGGTTTCTCTTTTGTTCCGCCTCCCGGCCCTGCAATTCCTGTAGAACTTATGCCAACGCTGCTCCCGGCTGCCGCTGCTGCACCAGAAGCCATTTCCCGGGCCGTTTCTTCACTGACCGCCCCATATTGCTCCAGCGTCTGACGCCGTACTCCAACCAGGCGTTCCTTCGCTTCATTCGCATATGTAACATAACTTTCCGACAGCACGTCCGATGCCCCTGCAGCATTAATAATTGCTCCGGAGATCAACCCTCCGGTACAGGATTCTGCTGTACTCACCGTCATATTTCCAGCTTTTAGTAATGAAACCAGGTGTTCTTCCAATTGACACTGACTATCCGTTTCAAAAAGATTCATTACATTCCACCCTCAGTCAATACTTGCTTATTTTTCAAAACATAATCCATAAGGGAAATAATCGTCAAAGCAAGTGCAATCCAGATCAAAACATTTCCGATCAGGTCAAAAATTCCGCCAAGATCCATAATTAAAACGATAATCATCGCCATCTGGAACACTGTTTTAAACTTTCCCCAGTAACTTGCAGCAATAACAATTCCATTATCAGAAGCCACCAGACGGAATCCGCTAATGATAAACTCTCTTGCTATGATCACAATCACGATCCATGCAGCAAGCTGTTCCATTTCAACCAGACAGATCATAGCAGAACATACCAGTAGTTTGTCCGCCAAAGGGTCCATAAACTTTCCAAAGTTGGTAACCAGATTATATTTTCTTGCAATCTTTCCATCCAAAAGGTCTGTTAAACTGGCAATGCAAAATAAAACAAGCGCTATCCACTTATTTGCCGCTCCTCCTACATCTGTCAACATAAAGAACACAAAAAACGGAACCATAATGATTCTAAGTACTGTTAATTTGTTTGGTAAATTCATTCTACTAATCCTCCTATCAAATCATACTCTAACGCACCGGTCACTTCCACCTTTGCAAAATCTCCCGACATCAGCTCTTCTCCTGTCTCCACAAAGATCAATCCGTCAATGTTAGGCGCATCCCGGTATGTTCTTCCTACATAAACTGCCTCGTCTGCAACTTTGCCTTCGATCATCACAAGAACTTCTCTTCCAGTCATATTTTCTGCCGCCTCGAAAGCAATCTCCTGCTGCAGCTCCATCAGCTCAGCCTGTCGGTCTTCCTTGACTTCTTCATCAATCTGATCCGGCATCACAGCCGCCGGAGTATCCTCTTCCGGTGAATAGGTAAAAACACCCAGCCGGTCAAATTCCATTTCATTTACAAAACGGTACAACTCTTCGTGCTGTTCCTGTGTCTCTCCCGGAAATCCGGTGATCAAAGTTGTTCTCAAACATATATCCGGAATCTCACGACGCAGTTTTGTAATAATATCAATCAATTCCTGTTTCGAAGTTCTCCGTCCCATCCGCTTTAAGATATCGTCATTTGCATGTTGTATTGGAAGATCAAGATAATGACAGATCTTAGGTTCTTCTTTTATCACCTGGATCAAATCGTCATAAATTTCTTCCGGATAACAATACATTACGCGAATCCAACGGATACCGCTGATTTTACATAATTCTCTCAGCAGAATATGTAATGACTTTTTTCCATACAGATCTTTCCCATACAATGTTGTCTCCTGCGCTACTAGTATCAGTTCTTTCACGCCTTGCTCTGCAAGTTCCCGGGCTTCTTCAATCAATTGTTCCATCGGAACACTCCGGAATCTACCTCTGATCTTCGGAATAATGCAATACGTGCAATGCTTATCACATCCCTCTGCAATTTTCAAATAGGCAAAATGTCCGCCTGTTGTAATCTGTCGTTTTGCAGTAATCCGAGGGAGAAGATCCAAAGGTTCCATTGTCACAGAAGGCGTTCCCGCCAAAGCATTCCGGATCGCATCTAAAATCTGGTCATATGCTGTCGTACCAAGTACCGCATCCACTTCAGGAATCTCCTCCAGAATCTCCTGTCGGTATCTTTGTGCCAGACATCCGGTAACGATCAATGCCTTTAAACTGCCTTTTTCTTTGTACTTTGCCATATCCAGTATATTTTGGATACTTTCTTCTTTTGCATCATGGATAAAACAACATGTATTGATCACGATGATCTCCGCCTCAGTTTCATCATTTGTCATTTCGTAACCCGCAGATGTCAAAAGACCTAACATAGCCTCTGTATCTGTCAGGTTCTTATCACATCCGAGTGAAATAAATAATATTTTCATAAAACATCTCCACTTTGATATTTATCTATTTTTACTCGAAAGGCAGATACCACACGTAGCATCTGCCTTTTGACTTATTCTTCAACCGTTTCTTCCACCGGTGTTTCTTCGCTAATCTCCTCTGTTTCTTCCTGTGCACCTTCTGCAAGGATCTTTAACTTTCCATTATTCAACTCATCAATGGCAACAGACAATGGTTTTGCCCCTGCTTTTGCATCTACCATCGCCTCATCTCCATCAATAATCTGTCTTGCTCTTTTAGAAGTTGCGAGAACGATGGAATATCTGCTGTTAACTACCTTTGTTTCGCCCTCTTCAACGTCCTTATTTACTACCTTCATCAAATCTGTATAAGATGGATGCAACATATTTAATTTTCTCCTTTCAGACCTCTTAATCCTTCTTTTAAATGCTCTATAAACGCCGTATTTCTCTGCGTTCTGAAATGTTCCGCACAGATAATCCCATGCATCACTTCCACGCACGCCTCCAGTTCATCATTAACAACCAGATAATCATACGCTTCCATTCCCTCTGACTCTTCTACTGCCCGACTCAGTCTGGACTGAATTACATCCATACTTTCTGTACCTCTGCCCACCAAACGTTTCTTCAATTCTTCTGCACTCGGTGGCACAACAAATAATAGAAGTGTATCAGGAAATGCCTGTTTCACCTTCAAAGCTCCTTGAATTTCAATCTCCAATATAACGTCTTTTCCGGCATTCAGCTGTTCTTCTACGTATGCTTTCGGCGTTCCATAATAATTTTCCACATACTTAGCATACTCTATCAATTCCGCTTTCGCAATCATTTTTTCAAATTCTTCTTTTGTTTTGAAAAAATATTCTCTTCCGTCTACTTCCCCTTCCCGCGGCTTACGTGTCGTCGCAGAAATAGAAAGCGCATACTGATCCTCATACTTTTCCAGCATCCGTTTCATCAAAGTTCCTTTGCCAGCTCCTGAAAATCCGGATACTACGATTAAGATTCCCTTCTTCTCCATCCTTCTTCTCCTACTCGATATTCTGAATTTGTTCCCTTACTTTTTCAATCTCTGTCTTTAAATCAATCGCATAATTTGAAATTTCCAGATCATTTGCTTTTGACAATGTCGTATTCGCTTCCCTGTTCATCTCCTGTGCAATAAAGTCCAGCTTTCGTCCGATTCCCTCGGACAGTTCCAAAGTATCTCTCATATGAGAAATATGACTCTTCAAACGGACAATTTCTTCATCTGTACATATCTTATCTGCGAACAAAATAACTTCTGCCGCAATACGGCTTTCCTCAATCTGTGTATCTGCAAGAAGATCTTTCATCTTTTCTTCCAGCTTTGCCCGATACTGCGCTACAATTTCCGGAGAATGTTCTTCGATTCTGGAAACAAGACTTTCCATATGTTCCAGTTTTTCTAAAATATCCTTCTTTAAATGTTCGCCCTCAACAGTCCTCGTCTCTGCCAGCTGCTGAAATGCCCCTTCCAACGCTGCTTTCAGCCCTTTCCAAAGTTCCTCTTCGTCCTCCGGCTGAGCCTCCATCACCAGTACCTCCGGACACTGCGCCAAAACGGATGCGCTCAGATCATCCTCTATTCCAAACTCCTCGCTCATCTGTCGAAAATACTTCACATACTCTGCAGCCAGTACCGGATGATACTTCAACGCCTTCTGTTCTTCTGCGGAATCCTCATAAGAAATAAAAATATCCACTTTTCCACGCGTCGCATATTCCTTCAAAAGCGCACGGATCGATGTTTCGAAAAAATTTAATTTCTTAGGCATCCGGATATTTACATCCAAATATCTATGATTCACACTTTTCAGCTCTACTGTAAATTTTTTGGAATCCTGCTGATACTCGCATCTTCCAAAACCTGTCATACTCTTTATCATGATTTTATCCTCTGTGTTCGTAATTTTTACAATAGCTTCTTCGTGCACATTATAACGCACACCCCCTATTCGGTCAACTCCTGCAAGGGAAGTTTTGACTTCTTCAAAAAAAGTTTTCCGCTCTTTCCATATTGTGACGCCCCCGGAATCATGCTATAATTAGACTTTAAAATCAGGAGGTAACACTATGGCATTTGACGGAATCGTGGTTGCAAATCTTGTCCACGAACTTAAATCTGAACTTTTAAATGGAAGAATTGCGAAAATTGCACAACCGGAGACTGATGAGCTTCTTCTCACGATCAAATCACCTTCCGGGCAGCGAAGACTATATTTATCTGCCAGCGCTTCTCTTCCTTTGATATATTTAACCGAAAACAATAAGCCCAGTCCCATGACTGCGCCTAATTTTTGTATGCTTCTCCGCAAGCATATCGCCAACGGCAGGATTGTAGATATTTACCAGCCAAAACTGGAACGGATCATTCATTTTACCATTGAACATCTCAACGAACTGGGAGACCTCTGCCGAAAAGAATTGATCGTTGAGATTATGGGAAAACACAGCAATCTGATCTTTTGTACAGAAGACGGTACGATTATTGACAGCATCAAGCATGTCTCAGCACAAATGAGTTCTGTACGAGAAGTTCTTCCGGGCAGAACTTATTTCATACCGGATACAATGGAAAAAGCAGATCCTCTGTCTGTCACTCCGGAAGAGTTTACTGCAGTTTTACAGCAAAAACCTTTGCCGCTTACCAAAGCGATCTATACTAGTTTCACCGGAATCAGCCCCGTTACCGCTGAAGAAATCTGTTTTATTGCAGGGATCGATTCTTCTCTTCCTCCAAAAGAACTTTCCGCTGATATTATGCAGCATTTATATAACCAGTTCACCTTATATTTTACCAATGTAAAAGAAGGCGCTTTCCGCCCTGCTATTTACTATCTTGGAAAAGAGCCAAAAGAATTTGCCTCCTTACCACTCACCCATTTTACAGAATACCGGCGTGTTGAATTTGACAAAATTTCCAATGTACTTGAAACTTATTATGCTGCAAAAAATACCATCACCCGGATTCGCCAGAAATCCTCGGATCTTCGTCATATCCTGCAGACCGCTTTGGAACGAAATCGAAAAAAATATGATCTACAGATAAAACAGTTAAAGGATACGGAAAACCGGGACAAATATAAGATTTACGGAGAACTGCTCCATGTCTACGGATATAACTTGGAAGAGGGAGCAAAAACATTAGAGGCTTTTAATTATTATACCAATGAAATGATTCAAATCCCTCTGGATCCAATGCTGTCTCCTCAGGAAAACGCCAAGAAATACTTTGATAAATATAATAAACAGAAACGAACTTATGAGGCATTGTCCTCTTTGATTCAGGAAACTTCAGATGATATCCGCTATCTGGAATCTGTGCGTACTGCACTGGATATTGCCAGAAGTGAAGAAGATCTGGCAGAAATCAAAGAAGAACTGATCGCAGCAGGATATATGAAACGTAAATTCACAAAAAAGAAACAGCGGATAAAAAATAAACCACTCCATTATATTTCCAGTGATGGTTATGATATGTATGTCGGGAAAAATAACTTTCAAAATGAGGAACTGACCTTTCATTTTGCCAACGGAAACGACTGGTGGTTTCATGCTAAGCAAGCGCCCGGTTCTCATGTGATCGTCAAAACAAAAGGAGAAGAACTTCCGGATTCTACATTTGAAGAGGCCGGACGTCTGGCAGCCTATTATTCCAGTATGCGAAATGCAGATAAGATTGAAATTGATTATGTCGAGAAGAAACATGTCAAAAAGCCTTCCGGCGGCAAACCGGGATTTGTTGTATATTATACCAATTATTCTCTGGTCATTGACAGTGATATCAGTGAAATCAAAGAAGGAGACTGAGTGAGCTTTGACTCATTCCGTCTCCTTTTCTCTGTTCTTTTTTACATTTCACTGACTGGCACTGCATTTTGCTGTATTTCCTGAGGCACCTGAATTTCCTTTACCTGATTATATTCCTCAAAAAGCAGCTTAATCGTATAATTCGAAACATCCGTTTTTTCTCCCAGTTGATCGTAAAGCGTATTTAAAACCTCTGTCATATCTACCTGCATACGTGCAGGCAGTAATTCTTCCTGATATACATCGAAAATAATCGGAATTTCCAATTCAGCAATCACACTGTCATCCGGGAGTTCTACCAGCCCAAAGCCATGGATCATCTGGCTGCCAAGAACGCCTACTAACTGCTGTCCGGTTACATTTCCATACATTTCATAGCAGTTTTTTCCACCTACCTCCACCGGTTGTTCCGCCAATCGAAACTTATCCATGGAATCCCCGATTTCTGTAAACAGATTTGTATCCAGAGTAATTCCGGAACTGCTGCTTTCAGCAGTTTCCCTGTTCCACTGACCATCCAGACCACTGTAAGTCACTTGCTTTCCCTCTTCCATAATCTGGTATATTTCCATTTCACTGTCCAGCTGAACGCCTCCCAGTACTACTTCTGCATTTCCCTTTGCATGCCCCGCTTTTGGATCCATCGTATTTTCCATCGACATATCCATCGTCACCTTTGTATAGTGCACAACTTCTTCCATCTTAATATCAAGTTCTACCTTATTGGAAAAAGAAGAGACTCCGGCAATCTTCTTTTGCATCTGATCTACAATTTTTCTCGGAGTCATTTTTCCACTGCATCCTGCCAGAATACAGCCCAAAACACATATAATCAGAAACACACTCTGTGCTCTAATCGTTCTTTTTTTCATACAATTATCCATTCCCTTATCAACTTTTTATTCCTGTCCCAGCAAATAGTCAATAAACTGCTGTGCAGTTCTTCCGGATAAACCGCCATGACTGAGTTCCCATTTATTTGCTTCCAAAAGCAGTTGATCCTCCGGCATCCGAATTTGGTTTTGCTGCGCCAATTCTCTGACAATCTGCTGAAATTCCTTCTTATCCGGCGCACCATAATAAATGGTAACTCCAAATCTTGCAACCAGAGACAATTTCTCCTGAACAGTATCATTCGTATGCAGTTCCTCATCCCGGTCCGATTTATCCCGGAATGTTTCCCGGATCAAATGCCGTCTGTTAGAGGTTGCATAGATCAGAACATTTTCCGGTTTCTTTTCCAGACCGCCTTCAATTACTGCCTTCAAATATTTATATTCAATCTCAAATTCTTCAAATGAAAGATCATCCATATAGATAATAAATTTATAATTTCGATTTTTAATCTGAGAAATAATTGCATTCAAATCCTGAAATTGATGCTTATATACTTCAATCATCCGAAGACCGCGATCATAATACTGATTCAAAATTGCTTTAATGGAGGAAGATTTTCCGGTCCCTGCATCTCCGTACAACAGACAGTTATTGGCACGTTTTCCGCTTACAAAAGCCTCTGTGTTATCAATCAATTTCTTTTTCGCAATCTCATATCCAACCAGATCATCTAAGTGTACATGTGCAATTTTTGTAATCGGAACAATTTCTGCCTGTTTGCCTTCTTCGTGCTCAATCCGAAATGCTTTGTGCAATCCCAGCTTTCCCACTCCAAATTCTTTATAAAACTGCGTCAGGCAGTTTTGGAATTCATCCACCGTTTTCGCAGCTCCCAATGCCTTACTCAAATCACAGATCCGATCCCGGATTCTCCGATTGAAAACACGACTATTTTCATTATTTCTTTTAAATTCTTTTAAAACAGAAATGCAAGCCGCATCCAGCGTCGTTTCTAATGGTTCGAACTCATAGTCAAACAATTCTTTCATAATTTCAAAATCATGACGGGCAATGGTATTGATGCTGCCTTCAACAGGACCTACGATTTCACAGGACATGCTGTATGCATTTTCATCATTTGCCAGAAGAAACGTCAGATACGTCTGCCAAAGATTCCCCTCAAATCCATGACTGACAGAAATTTCCAACAATGCATTCACACATTCGAACAAGAGACTTCTCAAATCTTCCCGATTATAAAAATCATTATCATAATTTTCCATCAGAAAAGTCATATCTGAAAGAATCTCTCCATATTCCATATTTTTATATAACATCAACTCATTGGTACGCATTTATCGTTCCTTCTTTCTTTTAAAAATTTCCCAGGATCTTTAAATTTCTTGCCTCTTCCCGCAATCCGCGAAGAGCATTCTTCACGGCCGGATTTTCCAGATTTCCCTCAAAATCTACAAAAAATCGATACTCCCACGTCCTGCCTTCGATTGGTCTGGACTCAATTCTTGTCATATTCAGGTCATTATAAATAAAATGTGACAACATCTGATACAGAGAACCACTTTCGTGTGGAACTTCAAAGCAGATACTGATTTTGGATGCGCCTTTCAAAAATACTTTTTGATTTGTAATTACAATAAAACGAGTGGAATTGCTTTTCTCATCATTAATCTCATCTGCCAATACTTCCAGCCCGTAGACCTCTGCCGCATAGGCACTGCACACAGCTGCCTGTGTACGGTCAGCGTCTTTTAACACCTTTTGTGCGGCAACTGCAGTATTGACCACGCTGATCCGCTCCCACTGTGCATGTTCATCTAAATATCGGGACGTCTGCATCAATGCCTCTGCCTTGGAATACACACGTTTGATCTCATTCAGATTTGTGCCGGGAAGTCCTGCCAGGGTATGTGTAATCGGAAGAATCGTCTCACCAACTATATAATTTTCAAATTCTACCAGAAGATCGTATATTTCATTGACTGATCCTGCGGAAGAATTTTCAATTGGAAGAACGGCATAATCTGCTGCCCCTTCTTCAATTGCCTCCATCGCCTCCCGAAAAGTCCGTACATGATAATTATTGCACTGTTTTCCAAAATACTGTCGCATCGCAGCCTGACTGTATGCGCCTTCTGTTCCCTGAAATACAACTCTTGCAGTCTCCTTCTCCAGAGAAGTGATTTCAATAAAAGGAAGTCTGCCCAGAGCTCCCGCTTCTACCAACTGCCGATACTGTAACTTCCTGCTCATCGACATCAACTGTTCATACAGTTCCCGGATTCCTTTTTTATTAAACTCTCCTTCTACCTTTGATGCAACATCTGCCAGTTTGTTCTTTTCTCTTTGTTTATCCAGAACCCGTTTCCCGTTCTGAACCTTATATGCCCCTACCTCTTCACATATTTTCATACGCTCTTCGTAAAGATGCGTTATTTGATTATCAATCTGATCCAGGCGCTCTCTTAATTCTTCCAACGCTGCCATCTCTGCTCTCCTTTATCTGTTCTACATATTACTGTAACAATTTACCGCTTTAATGAACTGCTACAAATTATTGCCTATTATAATACATTTCCATTAGAAAATCCATGCTGTATTTTTATTTTTAAGCGAATTTTTCAAGGAAATCATGTTGAAAAAGCGCACATTATAGTATATAATAGCTGAAAGAATCAGTTTCATATATGGAGGTTATAACATGAACGTCACAGAATGTATCCGAAGCCGGAGAAGTATTAGAAAATACAGTCCCAAGCCCATTGAACATTCTATTATTGATTCTATTGTTGCTGATGTTTCTTATTCCCCATCCTGGAAAAATACCCAGATTACCCGTTTTATTGCAATTGAAGATTCTTCCGTTCTCGGAACGATTGCAGAACAATTTACCCCGGATTACAATTCCAAGATTATCAGTCAGGTACCTGTATTAATTGCGGTCACTTTTCTAAAAGGACGATGTGGTTTTGAGCGTGATGGCTCCTATTCCACCAAAAAAGAGGACCGCTGGCAGATGTTTGATGCCGGAATTGCATGCCAAACCTTTTGCCTTGCCGCAAAAGAGCGTGGACTGGGAACGGTGATTATGGGCATTTTTGATGAAGACGGTATTTCCGGATTATTAGACATTCCGTCTGATCAGGAGCTGGCAGCACTGATCGCACTGGGATATCCGGACGAAGAACCAAATCCGCCGAAACGAAAAGCAACCGACATTTTATTACAATATCGTTGAAAATAATTTTGCCACAAGGCATATCATAAGGAGGTTATTTATGAGACATTTGATGAGTCCTCTTGATTTAAGCGTAGAGGAACTGAACGACTTACTGGATCTGGCACAGGACATTGAGACACATCGTGAGAAATATGCACACGCATGTGACGGCAAAAAGCTTGCCACTTTGTTCTATGAGCCAAGTACCCGTACAAGATTGAGCCATGAGGCTGCAATGTTAAATCTGGGAGGAAGTGTTTTGGGATTTTCTTCTGCTGACTCCAGTTCTGCTTCTAAGGGAGAAAGTGTTGCTGACACAATTCGTACCGTATCCTGCTATGCAGACATTGTTGCAATGAGACATCCAAAGGAAGGCGCTCCTATGGTTGCCAGCGCCAACTCTCCGATTCCGATCATCAATGCCGGAGATGGCGGTCATCAGCATCCGACACAGACTTTGACAGACCTTCTGACGATCCGCAGTCTGAAAGGCCGTCTGGACAACCTGACAATCGGTCTTTGCGGTGATTTGAAATTCGGTCGTACCGTACACTCTCTGATTCAGGCTCTGGTTCGCTATACAAATATCCAGTTTATTCTGATTTCTCCAGAAGAACTTCGTCTGCCGGACTATATCCGTCAGGATGTTCTGGATAAGAAAAATGTTCCTTATAAAGAAGTTGTTCGCCTGGAAGAAGCAATGCCTGATCTGGACATCCTTTACATGACACGTGTACAAAAAGAACGTTTCTTCAACGAAGATGATTATGTAAGAATGAAAGACTTCTATATTCTGGACAAAAAGAAAATGGAACTTGCACCGGAAGATATGTATGTTCTCCACCCGCTCCCACGTGTAAATGAAATTGCTGTTGAAGTAGATGAAGATCCACGTGCTGCATATTTCAAACAGGTACAGTACGGTGTTTATGTACGTATGGCACTCATTCTCACATTGTTGGGAATCAAAGTAGATTAAATCACGTCCCGATTTTTAATTCATTGGGCTTGTGAAATATTTTCGATTAAAAAGGAGAATTTCTTATGGTAGAAAATAAATTGAACGTAGGAAAAATTTCCGAGGGATTTGTGCTGGATCACATTGAAGCCGGAAAGAGTATGGAAATCTATAAATACCTGCATCTGGATAAACTGGACTGCTGTGTTGCGATTATCAAAAATGCAAAAAGCAGTAAAATGGGCAAAAAAGACATTATGAAAATTGAATGTCCGATTGACTTCATGGATTTGGATATCCTCGGTTTTATTGACCACAATATCACTGTAAATATCATCAAGGATGAAAAAATCGTAGCTAAGAAAGCTCTGCATCTCCCAAAAGAGATCAGAAATGTCATCCGCTGCAAAAACCCTAGATGTATTACTTCCATTGAACAGGGATTGGATCATGTCTTTGTCCTTACCGATGAAGAAAATGAAGTATATCGCTGCAAGTACTGCGAAGAAAAATATCGTGGAAAAAACAAATAATTTCTAATCTGATATTCAGATATTAAAAAGCACTATCAAATCACATGCGATTTGATAGTGCTTTCTTTTAACATTTTTCTGCAATTTCATAAATCAGCCGTTCCGTATCTTCCCAGCCAAGACAAGGATCTGTAATAGATTTTCCGTATACCATCTCACTGTCAATGCTCTGACAGCCCTCTTCCAGATAACTTTCAATCATCACACCTTTTACAAGCCTTCTTAATTCCGGATTATATTTGCGGCTGTGCATTACCTCACTCGTAATCCGAATCTGTTCTTTAAACTTTTTATTTGAATTTGAATGATTGGCATCAATAACTGCTGCCGGATTCTTCAATTCCATCTTCTGATACATTTCTAATAAACGCATCAGATCTTCATAATGATAGTTTGGGATACAGGTTCCATATTTATCTACTCCGCCGCGTAATATGACATGCGCCAGATCATTTCCATCTGTAGTCACATCCATCCCTCTGTAAATAAAGCTGTGAGAACTCTGTGCTGCGACAACAGAATTTAACATTACTGAGAAATCTCCGCTGGTAGGATTTTTCATTCCGATCGGAATATCCATTCCGCTTGCTGTCAGTCGATGCTGCTGATTTTCTACCGAACGTGCCCCGATTGCCTCGTAAGAAAGGATATCATCCAGATAACTCCGGTTCTCCGGATAAAGCATTTCATCTGCTGCAGTCAGACCACTCTCTTCTATCGCACGTAAGTGCATCTTGCGGATTGCAATGATTCCTGCCAGAAGATCCGGTTCCTTATCCGGATCCGGCTGATGCAGCATTCCTTTATATCCTGCTCCTGTCGTACGTGGTTTGTTTGTATAGATCCGCGGAATGATCATCAGACGATCTGCAACCTTATCATTTAGTTTTGCCAGACGATTGACGTATTCGCATACCGAATCCTCGTTGTCTGCGGAACAGGGTCCGACCAAAACAATAAACCGGTCTGATTTTCCCGTAAAAATGTCTCTAATTTCCTTGTCACGCTCTCTTTTGATCTTCTGAAGTTTCTCCGGCACCGGATATTCTGCCTTTAAATTTGCCGGCAAGGGCAATTCTGCATTGATCTTCATTCCCATTTTTTCGCACCTCGTATCTGTAATTTCTCACAAAATAAATACTGCCTTTAACACGAAATATTGCGTTGTGTAAAAGGCAGATAACTTTTTATATAGTCAAGCAAAACGATAAGCCGGGTTATGTCGTTGGACAATCATCTATCTAGCCCCGGTGTTACCACCGGGATCAAGCGACCTACCTAAAGCGTGACGGGCAGCCACATTGCTTTCTTCCGGTCTTGCTTCGGATGGGGTTTACATGTGCCCTCGCTGTTACCAGAGAGGCGGTAGTCTCTTACACTGCCTTTCCACCCTTACATTAGCAATGAGCCATACAGACAACTCAAATGTTGCTGCTATCATACTGCATGGCTCATTGCTAATGCGGTATATTTCTGTTGCACTGGCCTTGGAGTCACCTCCACCGGACGTTATCCGGCATCCTGCCCTGTGAAGCCCGGACTTTCCTCACCTGCTGCCTTTCGGCATCTGCAGCCGCGATTGTCTGTCTTACTTGACATGAAATAGATCTAACCATTTGGTTAAACCGATATTTATTCTACATCAATTTTTTTCTCTTGTCTATCCTTTTTTCCGTACTTACACCCCTTCATCTACAAGAAGGGAATCTCCGTCCGCCGCTGTGGTTGCCAATTCGTCACATCGCTCATTCTGCGGATGTCCATCGTGTCCCTTCACCCAGTGAAATGTAACTGTATGTTTTTCCTTTACAGCCAGTAATCGTTTCCATAAATCTACGTTTTTCACCGGTTCATTTTTCCCACGTTTCCATCCCTTTTTCAGCCAGCCGTCGATCCAATGCTGATTAAATGCGTCAACCACGTATTTAGAATCTGAATAGACATCCACCTCGCAAGAACGATTGAGCGCTTCCAGTCCTGTAATTACTGCCATGAGTTCCATCCGATTATTGGTTGTCTTCACATATCCCTGAGACAGTTCTTTTGTATGCAGCATCCCATTTTTATCCACATACTCCAATACTGCCCCATATCCTCCCGGTCCGTCCGGATTGCCCCTGGCTGCTCCATCTGTATATAAAGTAACTTTCATCTATTTTCTTCCTCTCCGTCTCAAAGATTCAATGCCTCTACAACCTGCATCAGCTCCGGAAGGACGTACTCCAGACCTTCCTTTGCAAGCTTGGCACTTCCCGGTAAATTCACAAGCACTGTGTTTTCACAAATTCCCGCAGCAGAACGATCCAGAATACTTTTCTTTGAATAGCGCATCTGAAAAGCACGCATTGCCTCAGGAACTCCCGGCAGCATACGGTCTGCTGCATCTTCCAATGCATCCGGCGCACAGTCTCTCTTTAAATAACCATTTGCTCCGACAGTCAAAATTAACTGTACGGAATGATTCTGAGCAAGTTGTTTCATAACTGTAGAAATTACCTCTTTGTCTTCCGGCAGAACCCCTGCGCGGACTTCCAGCCCCACATGCTCCAATACTCTTTTTAACGCTGCACTTGCCGGACTTTCCTTTTTCTCTTTATATAACCTGGTATTCACTGTAAAAATTGCTGCTTTCATCTATTTCACTTCCCCTTTTTATAACTGCATTTCAAAACTGTTTCTCTTCTATTCCAAAATCCATCCCCGCGATTCAATTTATCCTAAAATCTGTCGTGCGATTTCATTTGCTCTGGCATATATGATTTCCTTAGGCACATCTAAATAGAACTCCCCATTCTCATATAAAACCTTTCCCCCAACCATTGTCATTTTCACATTCTGCTTACTTCCACTGTAAACAAGATTTTTCTCTATATTCTGCAGCGGCTGCATGTTCGGCTGAGCCAGATCAATTAAAATGAGATCTGCTTTCTTCCCTGTCTCTAATACATCACAATCTGTCAATCCCATAGCCAGCGCCCCATTCACTGTTGCCATTTTCAGAACCTCATCGGCTGGAACAGCTTCCGGATCATCACACACTGCCTTCTGCAGTCCGGTCACAAGAAACATTTCCCGAAACATATCCAGACAGTTATTGCTTGCTGCACCGTCTGTTCCGATTGCCACCGGAATTCCTTCTTTCAAAAACCTCTGCACAGGTGCGATTCCACTTGCCAGTTTTAAATTAGATGCCGGATTTGTTACAACATAGATTCCTCTCTTTTTTAAGATTTCAAAATCCGTTTCTTCCATGTGAACACAATGGAACAATGTACCTCCATGACGGAACATTCCAAGCGAATCCAGTGCTGCAACCGGGCTCATCCCATAACGTTCCTTGCACTCCTCTACTTCTTTGCGTGTTTCCGAACAATGTGCACTCACCGGAGCCTGATACCGATCTGCCAGATCAGACAGACCCTGCATCAATTCTTTACTGGTGGTATATTCTGCATGAAATCCGATTCGATGACTAATCTCTTTCTTCTCATCCGTATTCAAACGCAGGTAATCCTTCTCTACGCCTTCCACTGTTCCGCCAAAATCATTAATACTGTCACAGAACACATAACGGAATCCACAATCCTTTGCTGCTCTGGCTCCATCGTCCACATAAAAATACATATCATACGCTGCAGTAATGCCGCTTGTTAAATACTCCATAATCCCCAGCTTTGTGAACCAATAGATTGCTTCGCCGGTCAGTTTCGCCTCATTTGGAAATACCTGCTGATGCAGCCATTCGTCCAATTTCATATCATCGGCATAGGAACGCAAGAACGTCATTGCCGTATGCGTATGCGCATTTTTAAAGCCCGGCATCAAAAGATTTCCCTGTCCGTCAATCTCTCGATCCCATTTCACTGTCTGCTCTGACACCGGCTCCCCTACATAAGTAATTGTATCCTCCTGAATCTGAACCTCTCCTAAAAAAGGAGCCTGTCCATCTTTCATCGTTAAAATCTGTACATTATAAATTCGTATATTCATACTCTGCTCCTAGTCTTATAATCTCTCAATTATCTTTGTCACAAGACGTTCAAACTCCTCTGAACGCCTGTCTGCTACTTCCTGTACATCCAGATGACTCAGTTCTTCTTCACTGAGTCCGCTTGCCATATTAGAAATGCAGGAAATTCCACAGACACGCACACCTGCATGTCTGGCTGCGATCGCCTCACACGCAGTGCTCATGCCAACCGCATCTGCTCCCAGCGCTGCAAACATTCGGATTTCAGCCGGACTCTCAAAATTAGGACCGGAAGACTGCACATAAACACCTTCTTGAATTGCAATCTGTTCTTCTTTTGAAACCTCGCGAATCAATTTCTGAAGTTCCTCATCATAAATATGTGTCATGTCCGGAAAACGCTCGCCCAATTCTACAACATTTTCCCCAATCAGAGGAGATGGCACAAAATTTGAAATCTGATCGGTGATCATCATAAAATCACCCGTCGTAAATACACGATTGATTCCGCCTGCCGCATTTGTCAAAAACAGAACTTCAATCCCGAAAAGTTTCATCAACCGCGTTGGCAGTACAACCTCCTCCATAGAATATCCTTCATAATAATGCACGCGTCCTTTCATCAGAACGACAGGTACAGTTCCAATCGTTCCAAATAAGAAACGACCATCATGCCCCTGAACCGTAGACACCGGGAACCCCGGTATATCTCCATATGGAATTTCACACTCCACGTCCATATTTTTCGCATAATTTCCAAGACCAGATCCAAGTATCAAGCCCACCTTCGGCTGAAAATCTGTGACTGTTCTGCAATATTCATAGCACTTCATCAATTTTTCATACTGTCTGCTCATCACAATCCACCTTTTCCTTCCTGTATTTCTATTATTTTTATCTCTGAAATGAAATCAAAGGGTTACTTTCATTAACACCTCATATTATACCTTTTCTTTGCCCAGCCCACAAGAGAAAGTTATGGACTGCATTACTTCTGATCGACACATAAATCACCCCTGCGCTGCCGGCACACATCGGTCTGCAGCGCAGCGATTTCTTTAAATAATAATACAGACCAGTCCCCCATTACTTTCATTTACAATCTTCTGCATCGTATCCTGCAGTTTCACCTGACTTTCATCATTGATCATGGCAATCTTATTCCTCATTCCATCCATCACGAGCTCTTCAACCGACTTTCCGAAAATATTAGTTGCCCACACCCCATCTTCTGTTTCACTTTCTGTTTTGATATAAGTGATCAGATCTTGTGCCTGCTGCTCGTTTCCGACAATCGGAGCAATCTCCGTCTCAATATTCGCACGAATCATATGAATCGACGGCGCCTCAGAATGAATTTTCACACCATACTTATTCCCCTGTTTCATGATGACCGGATCCTCCAGATGTATCTCTTCCCTTTTCGGCTGTACAACTCCATAGCCTTTCATTTTCACATCTGCAAATGCATCTTTAATCTGCACATATTCTTCTTTCATTGTCGACAGTTCTTTCATCACTGAAATCAGTTCGTATTCTCCCTGTATCGTTGTACCGGTCAATTCGCTAAGCACTTCATAATAGTACTTCTGTGCAAACTGAATCTGAATCTGTACTGTTCCGCTGTCCAGCGCAATCCGCTCTACTTGTATTTTCTCTATGTAGTCACTCTCCCATTCTGCGACTCCATTGGCGGCACTTCGAATATCTCCCATCTCTTCCATCACGTATCGAACTGTTTTCAATAAATCCTGTTTTATCGCATGATCTCTCGAAAGCATCTCCACCCATTTCGGAATATAAAATTCCACTTCCGAAATCGGAAACTCATACAAAACCTGCTGCATGATCCGATGCACATCCTCTGCCTTCATCTGCTCACAGTTCACCGCCAAAGCTGCTGTCTGATATTTTTCCTGCAAAGACTCAGCCAGATTTTTTGCTTCTTCTGAATAAGGCTTTTTACAATTCACCAACAGAACAAACGGCTTTCCGATAGACTGCAATTCATGTACTGTTTTTTCCTCTGCTTCTACATAGCTTTCCCGCGGAAGATTGCCGATACTTCCATCCGTTGTCACAACGATTCCGATGGTAGAATGCTCATGAATCACTTTCTGTGTTCCAATTGACGCAGCCTTTGTAAATGGGATCTCATACTCAAACCAGGGGGTTTTGACCTGACGTTCTACATCATTTTCGATATGCCCCGATGCCCCTTCTACCATAAACCCTACACAGTCAATCAAACGTACCTTCACATTCACATCCTCGGCCAAAGAAATTTCTGCCGCCTCTTTTGGTACAAATTTAGGCTCTGTTGTCATGATCGTAGTTCCGGAGGCGGACTGCGGCAGCTCATCCTTCGTTCTTGCCTTTGCATGTTCATCTGTCATATTCGGAAGAACAAGCAGATCCATAAAACGCTTAATAAATGTTGACTTGCCTGTCCGCACCGGACCTACGACACCAATGTAAATTTCGCCATTTGTTCTGGCTTTCATATCTTTGTATAACTGAAATGTATCCATAAAAATACCCCCTTATTCTGCTGATACCAGTGTATGCAGAAAAAAAGAGGGGTATTCCTGTTTTTATTCTTCATTTTCCCATGGAAGTGTCTGTACTTCACTTCTGGATTCTCGAAGCATCAGATCGTCAACTGCATCGGCAGGATCCTTTCCTTCAAAAAGAACCGCATTAACTTCCGCTACGATCGGCATTGAAACCTGATATTTTTCTGACAGAGCTTTTGCTGCCTTTGCAGAATAAACACCTTCTACGACCATCTGAACCTCATCCATTGCTTCTTGCATAGATTTTCCTTGTCCGATCAAATATCCGGCCTTTCGGTTACGGCTGTGTACACTTGCACATGTTACTATCAAATCTCCGATTCCGGTCAATCCTGTAAACGTCTGGAGCTTTCCGCCCATCTTTACACCCAGCCTTGCAATTTCTGCAATTCCACGCGTGATCAGTGCAGCTTTTGTATTATCTCCATACCCAAGACCGTCTGCGATTCCTGCTGCCAGCGCAATAACGTTTTTCAATGAACCGCCCAACTCAATCCCTTTTATATCCGGGCTGGTATATACACGAAACACGCTGTTGATAAACATTTTCTGCAGATACTCTGCTGTCTTTCGTGTTTTAGCCCCTACAACACACGTCGTAGGCAGCTTTCTGCCAACCTCTTCTGCATGACTCGGACCAGACAGAACCGCAACATCTGCCTGAGGAATCTCTTCTTCAATCTGTTCCGAAAGTGTTTTTAACGTATGCTCTTCAATTCCCTTTGCAACATCTACAAGAATCTGCCCTTTTGCAACATACGGACACATCTTCTTTGCCGTTGCACGAGTAAACGGGGAAGGAACTGCCATCACAAGAAAATCTTTTCCGAGAATCGTCTGCTCCAGGTCCCCGGTAAAAATCATTTCCTCCGGAAGTTTTACTCCCGGCAGCTTTGTTTTATGTTCCCGTTCTTCACTCAACATCTTAACTTCTTTATCATCAATTGACCAGACCGTCACCTGATGTCCATTGTCATAAAGCAGCGATGCCAGAGCCGTTCCCCAGCTTCCTGCACCGATGATTCCTACATTTGCCATAATCTCCAATCTCCTTCCAAGCAACCTGTATTTGACGATTCTATATTCTGTCTCTATCTGTTTATTTTTTCCGGACTTTCTTTTTTACTCCCAAACCGATTTTCAGTTCCTGCCAGGAGCCGTTTGATATTTTCCTTATGACGGATCCAGGCAAGGACCATCAGTAAGAATGCGATTACATAAAGTTCCAGACGATAATTGAATCCCATCTGAAATCCTCCCAATTCTCCAAATAAAAGCACCTCTAAGAAAAAAGTCGTTGAGGCGAGAAGGGAGCCGAGCGAAACATATCTGGTCAACAGTACTGCAACCAAAAACGCCGCCAGAGGAATCGGAACCATCCAAAAACTTGTCGAAACAACCAGTCCGGCCAGCACTGCAATCCCTTTTCCACCTTTGAATTTTAAATAAAAAGGAAAATTGTGTCCCAATGTTGCACCCATTCCTGCATACATTCCAAGCAGCGGCGCATATGCAGATTCCCGATATATATACCGCATCAGTACGACTGCCAGCACACATTTCAGCACATCGCCCAAAAAGGTAACAGCGCCAGCCTTCCATCCCATAACCCGAAGTGCATTGGTGGTTCCTGCATTACCGCTTCCCTTCTGACGAATATCAATATGATGCAGTTTTCCAACCAGATACCCGGTCTGAAACAATCCAAACACATAACCGACAGCTAAACAGATGACACGTTCCATATTCTACTGCTCCTTTTCTTTTCTTTCTCTGATAAAGAATTTTAATGAAGTCCCCCGGAATCCAAAGGCCTCACGAATTTTATTTTCCAGATATCTGGTATAAGAAAAATGCATCAACTCTTTATCATTTACAAAAATTACAAATGTTGGCGGTTTCACAGCAACCTGCGTAATATAATACAGTTTCAGCCGCTTTCCTTTATCTGACGGCGGCTGCTGCATTGCAACTGCCTCTGTCATAATTTCATTGAGTACTCCGGTTGCGATTCGCAGCGTCTGGTTCTCAATCACCATATCAATCATATCAAATAATTTGGGAAGGCGCTGTCCGGTTAAAGCAGACACATACATAATCTCTGCATAAGGCATAAAAGAAAGAATCTGGCGAACCTTTGCTTCATACTCTCTCATTGTCCGGTCGTTTTTCTCAATCGCATCCCACTTGTTTACAACAATGATAATTCCTTTGCCACGCTCATGTGCAATTCCGGCAATCTTTGCATCCTGTTCAGTAACACCTTCCACCGCATCAATTACCATCAGCACTACGTCTGCACGTTCTACCGCCGTTACCGTACGGATAATGCTATACCGCTCCAGTTCTTCTTTTATCTTATTTTTTCTGCGAAGTCCTGCGGTATCAATAAAAATATATTCTTTTCCATTATATTTTACATCTGTATCAATTGCATCCCTTGTCGTTCCGGCAATATCTGATACAATCACCCGGTTCTCACCGACCAATTTATTGATGATGGAAGATTTTCCCACATTCGGCTTTCCTACAATCGCAATCCGGGGGCGGTCATCTTCCTCCTCTGTCTCTGTTTTCGGCGGGAAATAAGAGGCTACGATATCCAGCATATCTCCCAATCCCAGGCGGGAAGCGGCTGAAATCGGCACCGGTTCCCCGATTCCCAGATTATAGAACTCATATACATCCGGCATATATTTATCAAAATTATCTACTTTATTTACCACAAGAACGACCGGTTTTCCGGAACGCCGGAGTAAGTCTGCCACCTTAGAATCCGCATCCACAAGACCCTGTTTCACATCCGTAATAAATACAATAACATCTGCCGTATCAATCGCAATCTGCGCCTGCTCCCGCATCTGAGATAGAATAATATCTTTACTATCAGGCTCAATTCCACCGGTATCAATCAATGTAAATTCCCGATCCAGCCAGGAAACATCCGCATAGATCCTGTCTCTTGTCACTCCGGGCGTATCTTTGACGATGGAGATCATATCTCCCGCCAATACATTAAATAGCGTAGACTTTCCAACATTTGGTCTGCCCACAATTGCAACTACTGGTTTTCTTTTCATCTCTATTTCTACCTTTCTTCTATCTTCCAAGTACTGTATCCAACAAATCCTGACCGCTTGATTTTACAATATTCAATGGAACTTGTAAAGCCTTCTCCACATCTTCAACAGTATAATCATCCAGGAACACATCTTCGTCAATCCGCAGCATATTACATGGGATCAACAGTCTGTCTCCCAGAGTATGCTCTTTCATCTGCGCAATCAGATCTCCGCCTGTAATCAGACCGGATACCGTAATACTTTCTCCAAAAAAGCAATTCCTGATTGGATAAATCTCTACCGTTGTATTAGGAAATTTTTGATGCATCTGCTCCATCAATCTGCAAATTGTCGGATATGCCAGCATTCCTGTAGCAGCTGTTATATGGCGGTGCTCAAGATCTCCCTTTTCCTGTTCTAAAGCCTCCGCAAATTCATTTTCCAACAGTCTCAACATCCCGACGCCATTTTCCAACTGTAAATATCCATCATATCTTGACTCTTCCGGCAATTCTTCTTCTGCAAGCAAGTACCACTCATCACTTGCATGAATAAAATGAATTCCATACTCTGCATATAATTTGTCCTGCCACCGATGAATCGTCTGAAGAACTTGTTTTGCATCCTCTTTCGTAAACGGCTCCAAAGGCTCCAGCCCTTCCCGATATTTCGATAAGCCTACCGGAACAACAGAAACACTCCGCAGATTCGGCAAATATCTGGTCAGTTCACGAATACTGAATTCCAGTTCTTCTCCATCATTAAATCCCTTACAAAGAACGATCTGACCGTTCATCTCGATTCCTGCCTCATATAATAGGTCCGCCTTTTTCAGAGCCTCTCCCGCAAACCGGTTGTGCAGCATCCTGCACCGCAGTTCCGGATTCATCGTCTGAAAAGAAATATTGATCGGCTCCAGATGATACTTTATGATTCTGGAAATATCATGCTCACTCATATTTGTAAGGGTTACATAATTCCCCTGTAAAAAAGAAAGTCTGGAATCATCATCTTTAAAATACAATGTATCACGCATTCCCGGCGGCATCTGATCAATAAAGCAAAAGATACATTTATTATGACAATGCCGGTACTCGTCCATCAATCCCTGCTCAAATTCCAGTCCCAGATCTTCGTATTCATCCTTTTCTATCTCCAACTCCCACTGCTCTCCATCAGGTTTTTCAATCAGCACCAGAAGTTCTTCCTCTTCTATATAATATCGATAATCAAAAATATCCTCTATCTCATGTCCATTGATGCTCAAAAGCTTATCTCCGGACTCAATTCCCATTTCCCAGCCGATTCCGCCCTCTGTAACGGAACGAATGATATGCTCATGTACCATAATAACTCCTTTATTGTCCTATTTCTTTCTATTCGCGTACATTGTACCAAGTCGCTAGCGCGACGGCTAACCCTAGGTACGTGAAACCTCTACTT
>CAJKWK010000047.1 GCA_905203555.1 uncultured Lachnospiraceae bacterium | reverse complement strand
CTGCGACCTCCTGGTCCCAAACCAGGCGCTCTAGCCAAGCTGAGCCACACCCCGTAGCTGTTTACTTTTGCGTCTGACCTGTGACGCAGTTGTTATTATATAACATAGATTTTTTAATGTCAACAATTATTTTTATATTTTTTCATTTTTTTTGATTTTTTTATTTTATGCAAGAACCAGACATGAAATTCCATCCGGTTCCTACACTTTTTCACGCTGTTATTCTATATAAAGCTGTTTGTAATCGCAATTTCCATTTTCATCCATTTCCAAGATCATAAAACTGCCTTTTCTGCCTTCCTGTCGTGGAAACGATAAACTTCCCGGATTCAAAACCGTAATATCTTCTTCCACATCCAAATATGGCTTATGCGTATGTCCATACATTACAATGTCTGCTTTACGCGCCCTCCCCTCTTCCTTAATAATTTCCGGATCAAGCGAAACATAATAATTATGTCCATGGGTAATAAACACTCGTTTTGATCCGAGCATAAACTCTTCTTCTCTTGGCAGATCTGAAAAGAAATCATTATTTCCCCTCACAATATGTTTCTCGCATTCTACAACTGCATCTATATAGATTTCGCCGCCCTCTACATCCCCCAAATGGATAAAAACATCGATATATCCGGCACGCTCCAACGCACGATCCAGATTACCATGCTTTCCATGGGTATCACTTACAATCAACACCCTCATAATGTTTCATTTTTACCTTCGTCTTCTTTATATTTTGTTTCAATAATCGCACGCATCGCCCGCAACGCATTGCCTCTATGACTTAATTCATTTTTCTTATCAGGATCCATCTCAGCTGTTGTACATCCGTATTCCGGCACATAAAAAATCGGATCATAGCCAAATCCATTTTCACCGGCTATTTCATGCGCAACCTGTCCTTCAATCGTTCCACGCACTGTCTGTACCTCTCCATCCGGAAATGCGGCTGCAATGGCACACACGAAACGCGCTGTTCTGTCTTTATCCGGAACCCCTTCTAATTTATCCAGGAAAATCCGATTCTTAATATCATAGGAAGTGTCCTCACCGGCAAATCTCGCAGAATAAATCCCAGGCGCCCCATCCAGATAATCAATTTCCAGACCGGAATCATCTGCCAGAACAATATCATCCGGCAGTAATCTCGAAATTGCACGTACTTTAATCTCTGCATTTTCTTCGAAAGAAATGCCATCCTCCACAATTTCTTCGTCAATTCCCAGTTCTTTCATTGAAAATATCGGCATACCGAGATCTTTTAAAATCATCCGGATCTCTGTCATTTTATTTTGATTTCCTGTTGCAAATACAATTCTCTTTTCCATCACTTTATCCTCTGTCATCCATCTCAGTTTCTTAACCTCGCCTCGGCGGCTTTGGTCCCATAAACTGATAAAAATAGGTCTTAATCATTCCATTATAAATCTTACGGTTCTTATCCGCCTTTTTCCCGAAATACCGCTCAGCATCTTCGTAACTGGTGATCATATACGCTGACCAACTATCTAACTTTTGGAAACTCTGACCAAACTCACGATATAATTTTGGCAGCGCTTCTTTTTCTTCCAACCGCTCTCCATATGGAGGATTTGTAATAATGAACCCATATTTTTTCGGATGACGAAGTTCACTGACCGGTCTTTGCTGAAAATGGATCAGATGTCCAACCCCGGCATCTTCAGCATTTTTCCGAGCCGCCTTGATCACGTCACCATCAATGTCATAGCCCTGAATGTCCACTTGAACATCCTCGTCAATCAATTCCTGCGCCTCTTCAACCGTCTCATACCAGAGCTTTTTCGGAATCAGATTAGTCCATTCTTCCGCAGTAAACGAGCGATTCATACCTGGTGCTATATTCGCAGCAATCATGGCCGCTTCGATCGGAAATGTTCCGCTTCCGCAGAAAGGATCTACCAAAATCCGATCTTTTCTCCAAGGAGTAAGCATAATCAATGCTGCAGCCAGGGTTTCTGTAATCGGAGCCTTTGCGGTCATCTGTCGATATCCCCGTTTATGCAATGAAATTCCGGAGGTATCAATCCCTACCGTAACCATATCCTTCATCAGAAACACCCGGACAGGATAGGATGCGCCATCCTCTGGAAACCACTCTTGATGATATCGGGACTTCATTCTTTCTACCATTGCCTTTTTCATAATAGACTGGATATCGGAAGGACTAAACAACTTGCTTTTGACCGATGCAGCCTTTGTTACCCAGAACTTTCCATTTGCAGGGATATATGTTTCCCATGGTAATGCTTTTGTTTTTTCAAATAATTCATCAAATGTAACTGCTTTAAACTCTCCGACTTTCAGCAAAATCCTTTCTGCCGTACGAAGAAAAATATTTGCCCGGCAAATAGCCTCGGCATCTCCCAAAAATGTGACTCTGCCATCTTCTACTTTTGAAATTTCATATCCAAGATCTATGATTTCTCTTTTCAATACAGACTCCAGTCCAAAATGACAGGGTGCAATTAACTCTAAATATTTCATATTCTCTACCTCTTTTGTAAATATCTTACTATAAAATAAAGACAGAGTAAAGTTCAACTTTACTCTGTCCTGCACTGCTTTTTCTCTGTACCAAACTACTCTTTTTAAAATTCTAATGGTTAATAGTTGTTAGAACTGTTGCTGCTATTCTTGTTAGAGCTGCTGTTTTTATCAGAACTGTTTCTGCAGTTCTTATTCTGAGATGTTGTGTTTTTGTTAGAGTTCTTGTTCTGTTCATCTGCATAAGATGAGTAAGAGTTTTTGTTTGTACTATTTGTATTCTTTGCCATGAGTATATCCCTCCTGAATTATTTTGGTACACTCATATTATCCCTTATTGTTTTGTTTTTATACGCATTTTAAGACTTACTTTTTCTTCCTTTTTTTCCTTTTTTCTCCTTTTTTCCATTGGAACAAAAAATTCTGCTTGCATTTTCCCTTCTCGTATATTATACTATTGCTTGTAGAAAGGTGACTTTCTACAACCCCTTATTAATTATTTATACTCCCCTCAAAAGACCGATGGCTCCCCCATCGGTCTTTTACTTTTCTATCTTCTTTTATCTTCTTCTATTTTCTTTCATATCTTATAATTCATCGTCTCTTATAATTCATCGTCGTCTGCTAAAAATCCTCACGACTAAAATAATTACCACGATTGGCAAAACGAATGGAGCAAATATACGAATCAATCCAGTCACCACCGCTACTACGAAAAGCACGATCATAATTACCATTAGAATAAGTAATAATTTATGCCACCACTTATCCATTCGGAACATATGAACTTTGCCACCGCCGGAATATCCAAATCCCGATGTCTGATCACGTTTTTCCTTCTTCGAAGTATGTCCATCTTCATCCACATCATAGATTGTACTCTGTTGATGCTTTCCCGCATCATCCGCTGCAATGATCGTTTTTGCCAGAAGTGCCGGATCTCCTAAAAGCTGAAGTACCTCTGCCTCACTTTTTCCTTTTTGCATTTCTCCATTTATATATTCATTATAATAACTGATATTTTCCTGTACCTTTTCACTGCTTACCTTACCCTGGAGCGTCAAACGGAGCTGGGTAATAAATTCTTCTCTGGTCATCATATTCCTCCTCTTTCAATTAGAATACCACATTCCTTTTTTCATTCCAAGTAACCCTTTCTTAAATTTTTCGAAATATTTTTCTTCCTTTTCTTTGCTATTTTTATATTCATTTTATCGTTCATAATTTGTTCATTTATCTTTAAAAATTCTTTCATTTTCTTATCATTCTTTCTTCACTTCTAATTCGTATACTAAATCTATCAAATAAAACATTTGATATTCCGAATAGACAACAAGACAATTTTTGAATAAACTTTTTCATAATATATGCCGGGAACCGCAAAAGCGATTACCCGGCATCCTCCCTTTTTAGAGATTATTTTTTCTTATAATAACGCAGCAAATAATATCCTGCAAAGCCAGCACCGGACACAATACCGGTGAAAAGCAGTATTCCCATTGCCCATTCCGACATCTCCCTCTTTTCTCCTTCCGCATTCAAAGGTTCCTTTTTTTGTTCTTCCTTTCGCACTTCTTTCTTTTCTTTTTGATTTTCTTCTTCACTCAGCAGTTTTTTTACCGGTTTGAAAAGTACTGTAGCCAGACTCTTTTTCTCTATACGAAATCTCAACTCCAGCTCAGATTTATTTCCGGCCAGATCTTTCGCTCTGGCTCTTACTATATATTCTCCCGGTTCTTCTAATGTCTGACTAAAAATCCGACTGTCTTCTGTCAAATTTATCTTTTCTGAATTAATAAATACGCCTTCCAAATACGCTCCGGGTTCTCCAACTTCCAGATTTAGTTCCGCACTTTCTTCATAAATCCCGCCATCCTTCAATTGATAAGCCTGAATCTCCGGTGGTGTATGATCGATGTAGAAAACAGCATCAGCTGTAGAACGATTTCCTGCCGCATCTATCACACTGACAGATAGCAGTTTTTCCCCTTCCTCTTCCACGTAAGTTCCTGATGTATACATTTTACCATTCAGGGTCATCTGATATTGATACTCCGTAAACTCTTCTATCATTTCGCTCACATCATAGTTCCATTGAAAATACGGAATATACGAACCTTGCATCTGTCCAATAAATCGTATAATCGGGTTTGTCCTATCAATGGTTAAGGTCTGATGAAGAATCTGCTGATGCCCCGCCGCGTCCTGCACAGTCACTTCTACTTCGTATACTCCATCTTCCTCCAGCACAACATTCCAGACGCAGGCCTCTCCGTTCTCATTTTTCTGACAGGATACTGCTTGTTCCTGCATTTGTTCTATATATAGGCTTCTTTCTTGTTTTGGCGGAGTTCTCCACACCATCAGCTTTCCATTTCCCAATACATTTTCATCTGCAGCAGCAATCTCCATATTTACACGTTCTCCGGAAATCATCTTATCATAACTCCCCGCGATCTCTATCTGCGGATATTCTTTATCAATATAAACAAGGCGGCTCGCAGTTTGAATATTTCCGGCATAATCCATCACTTCAACCACAATCGGAATTCCAACGCCATTCAGCGAAACAATCTCTACGGTAAACTCCCCATTCCACGAACTCACCGCTTTCTCCGGCTCTATCTGTTCGTTTATTACAACTTCATGATTTACATAACATTTTACGCTTTGCAAACCACTGCTGATTTCACGATCCCGGATTCCGACAGAAACCGGGACAGAATCCCAGTTCCACCCTTCTGTTCCATGCAAATCCAGTACAATCTCCGGAGCCACGCTCTCACATATAATTTCTTTCGATGAAGAAGTTTCACTCTGATTTCCTGCCTGATCTACAGCATATGCATTCACTCTTCCTTGAAACTCCGGTTCCAATATGATGTTTCCCTCATCTCCCTCCAATTTTCCCTCTCTTCCATCGCTGATTTCATAATATATAAAAGCCACTCCACTCTCCTTATCCTGACTTTTCAAAATCAGTTCTACTTTTTCATTGGAAATCACCTTCTCCCTTTCCGCTAAATCTGAATATTGAAATTCCACCTTTTCCGGCGCAGTTACATCTATTTGTTCTCCCTCTTCCGGAACGTCTGCTGCTGCAGCTCTTCCTGCCGTCAAAACCAACAATCCAATCCCAAATAATCTACGTACCGTTCTTTTCAACCCCATCAGCCCTCTTTTCTTCTTTTTCTTCTTTTTCTGCGTTTTGCTCATTTATCCAGTTTCTATAATACTCTGATTCTCTAACTGCCGAAAAAGACTCGGATAATACTTGCATCTGCGTTTGTTTTTCTTCTGCACTGATTTCTCTGCACAGCCAGACCGCTTCTGCATACTTCAGTGCAATTGCCTCTGAATGCGGAAATTTTTCCTGTGCCTCCTTTGCTGTCAGAATCGCTTCTTCTCCGTACTCAAACAATTCTATTTCTAATGCAATTCTCCTTATATATGCCGTCTCTAAATATTCCTGCTGCGTTTCCAAACCGCAAAGCGCACGATACGTTTCCAGCGCTTTTTGTTTTTCTTCTTCCCTGTCATACGCTGCCGCCAGATATCGCAGAAGATTTCTTTGCAGTATTTCTCCCTGACGAATGACTTCTTGATTGTCTTTTACCGTATTTCTCAAAAGATACTGCTCTATTACATGAAGTTCTTCTTCCATAGAATCTAATCCATCTTCAGAATCTAATTGATCCTTCAAGTTTCTCGTTTTGTCCTTTTCATTTTCTTCTTCAGGCACTTTCCCTTTCTGTCTTACAGCTATTTCCTCCTCATATTTTTTCTGCTGTTCATATTTCTCCTGTAAAGTCTGCCTGTAATATAAACCACAAAGCAAAGCCGTCAATAACACACACAGACTTATTACGAGGATCTTCTTTCTGTTTTTTCGTTCTTTTGAAATTTTCTCAATCGGCAGGTCTCTTTTCACCTGCTGTAAATCTTCATATTGTTTTTTTGGATTTTCATTTAGACATCTATCGATGAGTTTGACCAGTCGGTGTTTCTCCCAACCGGTTAATGACGGCGCCACGTGTGTGGCTGCCAGAATAAACTGTATCGTCTTTGCATAACCATACAAGTCTAAAGATATTTTTGTATTTTCTTTGATATGAACCACTGGTTTCACAAAATGATTTCGCATTGCTCGTTTCTGCAGATTTTTCAATACAAATGCATTACTTTCAGCATCCAGATCCAAAAGTAAAATTTGCTCATCCTGTGTAATCAATACACTATACGGATTCACATAGCGGTAACATTGCTGATTCTTACATTTCTGATATTGCTCAATCTGTGTAAGCAGCTGATGAAACCAGCGAAACAGAGTCTGTTTTTCTATATCAGGACATCTCCGGATACGATAGATCAACAGTTCTCCTGCTACATAATCCATCATTGGTCTGCAGCGGTTTCCATGCTCTATAAACCTTATTACTTCATAATTTGCCAGAATAACGCCTTTTCCACCCCTTTCTAATCACTTCACAAACTTTTGAAAATTCCAATCAGAACCGATTATGAAAAACAGATTTTCCAGAATTTGTAATCAGAGTATTTGTATAATAATCGATTTCATTTTAAAATGCAAGTATTTTTTTCATGTTTCTATTATTTTTATACTTTTACAGGTTTTGTTTATATTTCACTCTTTTTTCTATTTTTTCATTTACAAATTGTTCAAAATGCACTAAAATATGAATATGGCGTTTTCACTATTGTGAAACATAACAATCGATTCGGAGGTATTATATATGAAGGGTAATGTAATTGTCGGACAATCAGGCGGACCTACTGCTGCCATTAACTCAAGTCTCGCAGGGGTCTTCCGCACTGCCAAAGACCGCGGTGCTAAAAAAGTATACGGAATGCTGCATGGTATTCAGGGCTTGCTGCAAGAAAGATATATTGATCTTTCAGAATACATCACAACAGAACTGGATGCTGAACTGTTAAAAAGAACTCCGGCCGCTTTTCTCGGCTCTTGTCGTTACAAACTTCCAGAGATTCACGAAGACCGGGCTGTATATGATAAGATTTTTGCGATTCTGGAAAAACTTGAAATCGAGGCTTTCATCTATATCGGCGGCAACGACTCTATGGATACAATCAAGAAATTATCAGACTATGCAATTATCACCGGTTTCCCTACCAGATTCGTAGGCTGTCCAAAAACAATCGATAACGATCTGGCATTAACAGACCATACTCCTGGTTATGGAAGTGCCGCAAAATATATCGGTACATCTGTAAAAGAGATCATCCGCGATAGTTTCTGTCTGGAATACAACAAAGGTCTTGTATCTATCGTAGAAATTATGGGACGTAATGCCGGTTGGCTGACCGGTGCCGCAGCGCTTGCTCAAGGCGAAGATTGTAACGGTCCAGATTTGATTTATTTACCTGAACTACCTTTTGATGTAGAACAATTCGGCAACAAGGTAAAACAACTTCTTGAGAAAAGATCGTCTGTTGTAGTTGCTGTTTCCGAAGGTATCCGCCTTGCCGATGGTCGTTATGTCTGTGAACTCGGACAGAGCCTTGACTTTGTTGATGCATTTGGTCACAAACAGCTCTCCGGTACAGCAAACTATCTGGCAAGCTATATAGCAGGTGAAATCGGATGTAAAACCCGCGCAATCGAATTAAGTACCCTGCAGCGTGCCGCATCCCACTGTTCTTCCCGTGTTGATATTTTGGAGGCTTATCAGGTAGGTGGTGCTGCAGTCAAAGCCGCAGATGAGGGCGATTCAGGAAAAATGGTTGTTTTACAGAGATTATCTGACGATCCATATCAGGCCGGTACCGAAGTCAAAGATGTGCATAAAATTGCCAACGATGAAAAACTTGTTCCTAGAGAATGGGTAAACGAAGAAGGCGATTATGTAACAGAAGAATTTATCAGTTACGTCCGCCCATTGATCCAGGGTGATGTATCTCCGGTAGTTGTTGACGGTATTCCGAGACATCTGTTCCGAGAAAAATAAATTATATTTTCACGTAATTTTCCTAAGCCAGTCTCTTTTCAACCTTTTTGCTTTAGAGACTGGCTCTTTCTAAGATTCCAATCAAAGCGTAAAATTTTTTTATTTTTTCTCTCAAACCGCTTGACATCCCACAACTCTTGTTATATAATAACATACGTTGTGAACGACAGTTCATACTTGTGCGCGTAGCTCAGCTGGATAGAGCGTCTGGCTACGGACCAGAAGGTCGGGAGTTCGAATCTTCTCGCGCACGTAACCTGTAAGATTATCTTACAGGTTTTTTTATTTTATATGATAAGAAGAGCGCCTTGCAGGAATATCCCTCAAGGCGCCTTTTCTCTTATATTTATTGTTCCATCCGCTCTCTATCTATGAAAATCTCTCAGCCTGGCTCTGAATCAATTCCACATCATCAAAATAATTAATCTTCATAGACTCTTTTACTTCTTTCAATGTCTGTGCAGCAACAGCTTCTGCTTTCTCACTGCCCTTTCTCAGAATCTCATATACATAAGGAATATCCTTTTGATACTCTTTTCTGCGATTACGAATCGGCTCTAACTCAGCCTGAAGAACATGGTTCAGGAATCGTTTCACCTTCATATCTCCAAGACCTCCACGTGTATAGTGATCTTTCAACTCCTGCAATGACTGATATTCCGGTAAAAATTCAGCAAAATATTCATCCTTGCAAAATGCATCCAGATACGTAAATACCGTATTTCCTTCCAATTTACCCGGATCACTCACCTTAATATGTGTCGGATCTGTAAACATACTAAATACCTTTTTCTGAATCTCATCCGGTTCCTCTGACAAATAAATACAATTTCCAAGTGATTTACTCATCTTTGCTTTTCCATCTGTTCCCGGTAAACGGAGACATGCCTTATTATCCGGCAGCAAAATCTCCGGTTCGATCAATGTATCTCCATACACAGAATTAAACTTTCTTACAATTTCCTTCGTCTGTTCCAACATTGGCAGCTGATCTTCTCCAACCGGAACTGTCGTTGCCTTAAACGCTGTAATATCGGCAGCCTGACTGATTGGATATGTAAAGAACCCAACCGGTATACTGGCTTCAAAATTACGCATCTGAATCTCTGATTTCACAGTAGGATTTCGCTGCAGTCTGGATACTGTCACCAAATTCATATAATAAAAAGACAGTTCACAAAGCTCCGGAATCTGGGACTGTATAAACAGTGTAGACTTTTCCGGATCCAATCCGCATGCCAGATAATCCAGCGCAACCTCAATGATGTTTTGACGCACTTTTTCCGGATTATCTGCATTGTCTGTCAACGCCTGTGCATCTGCGATCATAATAAATATATCATCAAACTTTCCGGAATTCTGCAGCTCAACTCTTCTCTTCAATGAACCTACATAGTGCCCCACATGCAGCCTTCCGGTCGGCCGGTCTCCTGTCAAAATAATCTTACCCATTCTCTCTGTTCCTCCTAATTCCTCTATCCTCATTGTATTTATATTTCAAATTTATATTTTGTATTTGTAGTTCAAATGAATATGCAAATATACCGCCCGTTACTTTCCCTGATAAGCCTTTTTCCGAACCAACTGACGCGCCCCCTGCGGTACCGGCACATATACAAACTGATACAAGGCATACGCCAATACAAAAGCAGCCATAACATCAATTACTGAGTGTTGTTTTAAAAATACTGTTGCCAATATAATCGTAGTTGCCAACACGTACGCGCTCCACTGTACCGCTCTGTGTTTACGAAGTTCCTGACTTTCATGAATCGCAATACATGCGGCCAGAGAATTAAATACATGAAGGCTAGGGAATACATTGGTCGGTGTATCCGTCTGATATAACCACCTTACTAAATCCGTACACAGGTTTTCCCTCGGAAATACGTACGGACGCAGCATCAAACCATTCGGCATCAAAGTCGAAATAACCAAAAAAATTGTCATTCCGATAAAACTTAATTTTGCCAGTTTATAAAATCCTTCAACATCTGTAAAAAAGAAATACAGAAACACAACTGCAATAAAAACAAACCATATTAAATATGGAATGATAAAATATTCTACAAACGGGATATAGTCATCAATCACCGAATGTATCACATAAAAATCTTGTGTAACGTGCTTTTCCAGGTATAAGAACCAAGGCATATACAGCAATGCATAACTAAATACCCACGCATGTTTATATTTCTTCAACAGTCCAAATGCTTTTTCTTTTAAGTTCATATACTGAACACTCCCTTTATCAACTGTTTCCGATTATAGCACGATTTCTATACAACAACAATAAATTTCATGAAACCTTAACAAAATCTTTCACTTTATTTTCTTTTATTCCGGAAGGATTACTCGCAGCTGTTGCGGGATTACTTCTGCTTCCAAAACCTGCTCTACTGCGATCGGCTGTCCGTCTGCATGTATCGCCGCTTTCGCATTTGCATGAATCACAATTTTCTTGCAACGAAAAACATCCACGCCCTTAAATCTCACATGTTTTCCCCAAAACGCAGTAGGCAATAATGCCAGTACTTTTAATCTCGGAAGATTGGAAACAACGATCACATCCAACGCCCCATCATCCGGCTTCGCATCCGGACAAAAACGAAAACCGCCGCCTTCATACGGCTGGTTCATGGCTGCCACAAAGTATACATTATGAAAATGCATTCTCTCACCTTCATCCAATTCCAGATCCATTTCATAGAAAGGATTTTTAAACAGACGTCTTAATGCAACTCCCAAGTATGCCAGATGCCCCAGATGTATTTTATTTAGAACGCTCTTTAATTTTGATTTTTCCACATTATGGCAGACGGCTGCATCATAACCGATTCCTGTACTCACACCAAATCTCCAGATTTTCTCTCCGTTCCTCACAGCGCCTACATCCATAAGTGCAATTCTCCCCGGATTCAAAACCAGCTCAAACGCCTCTCTGGGATCGGTGGGAAGTTTCATCTCTCTTGTAAAATCATTCCCCGAACCAGTCGGAATATACCCTAAAATCACTTTACTGCAATCTTTAATTCCGGTCAGCACTTCACAGATTGAGCCATCGCCTCCCATTACAACTAACGTATGCTCTTTCCCATCTGCCGTAACTTCCTCAGCAATCTTTGTTGCATGCCCTGCATATTCTGTATAAAATACTTCACAGGCAATCTGTCTCTTCTTCAGTTCCGGCTTTAATAGATTCCAAAGAACCAACCCCTTCCCCGAACGAGATTTTGGATTGATTATAAACGTATATTTCATCTTCCGTACCTCATACACTTACCAAATTGTACTGTCCAGATAGCGCCCCAACGAACGCCGCATATTTCCTTTAAAATCAACTTCTCCATTGCGCAGGCACCATTCAAATACATTTCCGATCACAATCATACGAATATCTGTTGTAAATCCTTCAATTTCTCCGTCAAGCCGGATTTTTCCAGCCTCAACCGCTCTCTCTACATAATTCTGTACCGTTACAATCGGATATGGTCTCTCCGTCCGAATAGCCACATTCAACGCTTGATTCTTTGTGTCATAATATCCTGCCATGAACTCTACACCCAATTCTTCGCAGTACGCTACATAATTCAGATATACCCGGATAATCGCCTCTTTTGCCTCAGATGCATTTTCCGGAAGTTCCAGCACATCCGGATTAATACTTGGCTGTTCTTCAATGTAATAAGAAAGCAAATCATCCTTCGTCTTAAAATGATGATAAAAACTGCCGTTCGATACGCCTGCCTCTTCACAAATATTTTTAATCGACAGTTCTTCATACCCTTTTTTCTTTAAAATCGCTTTCGCCGCCTGAAAAATCTTTTCTTTCGTCGCTTTCGACTTCTGTTGCTGTTTGGATAATTCTATCTTCTCGCTCATAAATGACCGTACTCCTTTATTTGCCTCAATTATGATTCATAGTATATCATAATCTTTCCGCAAGCGCAAGAAAACAGAGTATGCTCTGTATTATGAAAGTTCGCAGCTATTTTCTTTCAATATATGCTTCAAATGCCGATGGAATTGAATACTTTTGATCAATCTCTTCCCGACCTGCAAAGATCATCTTTTCACTGCAATTTTTTTCCAGTTCATCCACCAATACTTCATATCCGATCATGTGCCATTCCACATGACTGAAAATATGTTTGGCAGATACCAGTTTTTTTACCCGTATCGGAGTTAAACCAATCATTTTTCCATATTCAATCACTTCTTTTCTTGTCAAATGGCCTTCCACGTTTGGCAATTCGTACAATCCTGCCAACAGCCCTTTTGCCGGGCGCTTTCGAATCGCAATCGTTTCATTGTCTCGGAAAATCAAAACTGTACGTTTCTCAATCCGGCGTGCTTTTGCCTTCGTTTTCACAGGCAGTTCCATTTGTATATTCTGTTCCTTTGCCTTACACAAATGCGCCACCGGACAGATTTCGCACTTAGGCTCTCCGTTCGGCACACAGACGATTGCTCCCAGTTCGATCAATCCCTGATTAAAATCTGCTGCCGCATCTGCCGGAATGACTTCTTCAATTATATTTTCTATCTGTGTCCGCGTACTCGCTTTCATAATATCTGAATCACTTGCCAGAAGTCGGGATACTACACGCAGCACATTTCCATCTACTGCAGGTTTTGCGATTCCATACGCAAACGAACTGATTGCTCCTGCCGTATAATTTCCAATTCCCGATAATTTCAAGATTTCATCGTATTCGCAAGGAAATTGTCCATCATGTTCTGTCATAATCTGCCGCGCCGCCTTCTGCATATTACGGACTCGATTATAATAGCCCAATCCTTCCCACATTTTCATCAACTTATCTTCCTCTGCCGCTGCCAGCGCCTCTACATCCGGAAACGCCTCTAAAAACCTATCATAATACGGCTTTACTGCTTCTACCCTTGTCTGCTGCAGCATAATTTCCGATACCCATACACGATATGCATCTGGATGCTCTCTCCAAGGCAGATCCCGCCGATGTTCCCGATACCAGGCAACCAACGGTTCTACGCTTTCTTTCAGCAAAGGACTCCCCAGTACCACCGGAACTTCCTTATGAATTGTAATGCTGTCCGAATCCACAATACAATCATAAGCCAGCACCCTTACTCCCGCCGCGCGCGCACACTTCAAAGCATCACAAAACGCCGGATGAGTCTCTCTGTTTGGTGTAAAATAACGTACATCTTTCATCTGGATCACAAAAAATACATACGCCTCATATCCTTCTTTTACCGCCTGCATCAATTCTCCCAAATGTTTCACAGCGCGTTCACTCGGAGCATCCGGGAAACGAACCACCCCGTCTTCTTCCAAAGTTACTCCCTTAATCTCAATAAAAATCTTTCTATTATCACCGGTTTCTACATACAGATCAAATCGTGAATTACCATAGACAGTCTCTGGTTTCACCAACCGCACATCCTCAAATAAATTTCCTGCTTCGATCCATTCCTGAACTACCCGATTGGGTATCTGAGAATCCATATTGACAAGTCTGTCACCTTTTTCCACAGCAATCAAATCCCATTTTGTCTTCCGTTCCGGATTATCACTCTCCTGTACATAAATCACTGCCCCCGGGGTTAGAAGTTCTGCACATCTTCCGGTATTCTTTACATGAACCACTTCCCTCTTCCCAGCCAACTCTGCGTATGCAAGAAAGCGATTCGGTCTCTCCAAAAAACTTCCTTGCGTAATTCTCTCATATTTCATTTTGAAAACTCCATTTAATTTCTATAAAGCAATTTTATCTTTTCTATATCTTAACATCCCGAATACTTTCTGTAAACTTTCTTCTAAATTGCTCAAATTCTCTTTTTTAAATGTTCTCTCCGAAAAATTTCAAAAGGCAGTTTCCCGTCAACATCGGAAACTGCCTTTTCTTTCTACCTGCACATTATAATATTTTGGATAAAAATTCTTTTAACCTCTCATTTTTCGGATGTTCAAAGAATTCCTGCGGAGCTGCCTCTTCGCAGATCTGTCCATTATCCATAAAGATAACCCGAGATGCCACTTCGCGGGCAAATCCCATCTCATGTGTCACTACAACCATCGTCATGCCTTCGCGGGCAAGTTCTTTCATCAATTCGAGTACTTCTCCTACCATTTCCGGATCCAGAGCAGATGTCGGTTCATCAAAAAGAATTACATCCGGATTCATTGCCAGAGAACGAATAATCGCAACACGCTGTTTCTGTCCGCCGGACAACGTTGACGGATACACACCCGCCTTATCTTCTAAACCAATTCGTTTCAACAGACTCATTGCATTTTCTTTTGCCTCTGCTTTAATCTTCTCTTTTGTCGTTGTAACCGGAATCAACTCTTCTTTCTGGCTTCGGAACATATTCTTAAAGCGAATCTTACGATTCTGGTTTTTGACCTTCTTCAAGTCTTTGCACTGCAAATATGCCGGCGCCATCATAACATTTTGAAGTACTGTTTTGTTGTTAAACAGATTAAAATGTTGGAATACCATTCCCATATGTCTGCGGTGTACATTGATATCAACTTTCATATCTGCAATATCGACACCATTAAAAATAATACTTCCCGATGTAGGATCTTCCATACAGTTCAAGCAACGAAGAAATGTACTTTTACCGGAACCTGATGGTCCGAGTACTGCAACGATATCGCCTTTATTGATGGTAATATTGATTCCTTTTAAGATTTCAAGATCACCAAAACTTTTTCTAAGATTAATTACGTCTATCACTCTTGTTCAGGCTCCTTTCCAAGATTCTTACTAACAATGTAATAATTAGTACAAGTACAATATAAATCAATGCCATTACCAGATATGGCACCATAAACTCATAACTATTGGTTCCAATATAATTAAATGCCATATAGAGGTCCGCTACAGCGATAAAACTTACAACGGATGTCTCTTTAATCAAGGCAATAAACTCATTTCCGAGTGTCGGAAGAATATTCTTTACTGCCTGAGGAATCACAATCTTTATCATACTTGTTCCAAAGCTCAGACCTACTGCACGTCCCGCTTCCATCTGACCGCTGTCTACAGACTGAATTCCACTTCGCATAATTTCAGAAATATAAGCGCCGCTGTTCATACCGAACACAATCATGGCAACCTGCAGCCCCGGAAGCTTTGCACCGATCATCGGCATCAATGCATAATAGGCAACCAGCAGCTGAACTACAATTGGTGTTCCTCGGAACAATGCCACATAAAAACTACAGATTCCATTTAATATTCTTGGAAGTCTTTTGTATTTGGGCAAAACACGAACCGTTGCGATCACTGTACCGATTAAAATACCAATGATCAGACCGGTCACTGCAATCAGAACCGTATTCTGTAATCCTTCGATTACTTTTACATAGCCGTTCTGCTGAATAAATATTTCAATAAACTTATCAACTTTCAGACCAAAATTTCCCATGGTTATCCTTTCTTAAATGCGCCAAGAACGGAAAATACAATCCGTATTTTCCGTTCTGACCTACTTATGTACTTTTATGTTTCGATCGACTTACTGCATTTCGTTGATTGACTCTGTGATTGCAGAAGCCGGAGCTGCATCAATGATCACATACTTGATATTTCCATTGAGCATATCCTGTACTGCCAGAGATCCACTCTTATATGGCTGACATGTTGCCGGAAGTCCTGTAAATCCGAAGTCTTCACTTCCTTCGATGTAACTCTGAGCAGTTGTTCCCTGCTGAACTCCGATCTTATCATCTTTTGTCAGTTCATTTAACTTTTCTTCGATTTCCTTTGCATCTTTCATTCCATCAAATGTTGTATCATCGCTCGGCACGATCAAACGCTGAGATGCACGATAATAAGAATCTGTAAATGTTACATGTTCTTTTCTGTCATCACTTACTGTCAGACCTGCAATTGCAATGTCACATTTGTGCTGTCCAACAGACAGGCAAACCGCATCAAAATCCATGTTCTGGATTACCAGCTCTTTTCCAAGTTTCTCTGCTAACAGAGCTGCCAGTTCCATATCGATTCCTACAAAAGCATCTCCCTTTGTATACTCAAATGGCTCAAATGCTGCGTTTGTAGCTACAACGAGCTGATCTTTGGATTCATCCAATTTTGCACTTTCTACAGGTGTCGGCTCTGCCCCGCCGAAATACTTGTCACAGATTTCATCCAATGTTCCGTCTTCTTTAATTTCTTTGATGAATGCGTTTACTTCTTCCAGAAGTTCCGGCTGATTCTTATCCACACCAAAAGCGTATTCTTCATCTGTCAAATCCACTTCAATCACTTTTGCTGTTTTTGCAGTGCTTTCTTCTTTCTTCTCATCTCCACTGCCGCCACATCCTGCGACCATTCCTGCAACCAATGTTGCAGTCAAACATACTGCCAATAACTTTTTCATTTTTCTACCTCCAATTATCTATCTCAATCATATCACTCGTGTATCTTTATGCACGACATGTTTATATATTAGCACATTTATGCAGAATTTCAAGTGTTTTATGCAATTATTTTTAAAAATATTCATTTTTATGCAATTCTACCGCCTGTGCATGCATATTTTAATATTTCTTATGCATAATTTTTCACTTTTACATTGAAAGGACTGCCGTAATTCCAAAATATAAGAATACAATGACACCGAGTACGATTCGATAATAACCAAAAACCTTAAAATCGTGATTCTTAATATACTGCATCAAAAACTTGATTGCAAATACTGACACACCAAATGCAACTGCGCATCCCAGTAACAATAAAATAAATTCCTGCGCTGTAAATGCAAATCCAAATTTCAACATCTTCAACGCACTCCATCCAAACATGACCGGAATCGCAAGGAAGAATGTAAACTCAGCAGCCACTCCTCTTGATGCACCAATCAAAAGTCCTCCCAAAATTGTAGCACCGGAACGTGATGTTCCCGGAATAATTGCAAGCACTTGGAAACCACCAATCGCCAATACCATAGGGATTGTAAGCTGTGTCAATTTTGTCACCGCCGGTGTTTTATTTTCATTTCTCTTTTCAACGATAATATAAAGAATACCATAAATGATCAACATTGCAGATACTACATATGCATTCATAAAATGTTCGTCTACATAATCATCAAAGAGCAAACCTACGATCATCGCCGGTATTGTTGCAATCGCAACCTTAACCCACAACTGTACCGTCAACATCTGTTGTTTCTTTGTTTTGCTCCTTGCAAACGGATTTAATTTATGAAAATAGATCATAATGACCGCCAGTATTGCGCCAAACTGAATCACAATATTGAACATCTCCACAAACTCTTTACTCAATTCCAAATGAATGAATTCTTCTACCAGGATCAAATGTCCGGTACTACTGATTGGAAGCCACTCTGTGATTCCTTCCACGATTCCCAAAATAATTACTTTTAATGCTTCTAACATCTCTTCTTCTCCTCTCATTCCCACTCAGGAAAGTGCAAATCGCTCAATCGCCTTTGCCACTCCATCTTCATCGTTACTTTCTGTCACACAATCAGCAGCTTGTAGCACCAGATCTTCTGCATTCGCCATCGCAACTCCAAGACCGACTTCCTGCAGCATGGTCACATCATTATCTCCATCTCCGCATGCCATAATCTCTTCCTTTTTGATTCCCAATAATTGTCCCAGCTTTACAAGCCCTTTTCCTTTATTTACCCCTGCGGCGTTGACTTCAATATTATATTTCAAAGAACCAACCAACTCCAGCTTCTCATCTTTCTCCAGTTCTTTCCACGCCGCTTCACGCTCACTCATATCGGCAAACAATCCCTGAATTTTATCCATCGGCAGTTGTCGTTGTTCTGCCAGCTCAATAATATCAGGAACTACAATTCGACTCTTTCGTACATAATCCCACATATGTGGATTATGATGATATCTTTGGATTTGTTCCATTTTTTCTGCATCCGCATAACCCTGACCATCAAAATAGATTTCCTGCATCGTATCGTATTTTCTAAAAATCTTCAACGCTCTGACGGCATCTTCACTCGGCAAAAGTTCTTCGATCAATATTTTCCCTTCCTGCGTATCCAGTACCCGCGCACCATTCGAGGTTAATGCATATCGCATTCCGGGAAAGTTTCTCAGTTCTTCCGGAATTCCTGTATAAGGACGCCCTGTTGCAACAAGAACAATAATTCCTTTGTCAATTGCTCTTCGTAATACCTCTTTACTGTAATCTGTCAATTCTTTCCTTGTATTAAGTAGTGTACCGTCCAGATCCAGTCCTATCATCTTTATCTGACTCATCTTCATCCTCACTTACAATTAGAAAACTTCGAAGAATCTCATAATTCTTCGAAGTCTCCCGGCATTTCCACTCTTCCACATGTCGGATTATATGTATAATTTTGCTGACATATCACATCCGGATATTGATACTGGCCAGCTTTATCATATATTTTTTCAGAATTTTGTTTCATAATATCTAAATAATATGTAAAAGTATAGTCCTTTTCGATTCTTGCCATATCACCATTTTCATTTTTATTTTCTTCCGCTTTGGGATCTTTTAATGTATTTCGAACAACTGCCTTATATTTTTTATACTCCTTCTCTCCAATGAGTACCTTTCCCTCATCCTGAATCTTCGTAAGATACTCTCTATTATTTAAATAACCATAAGAGAGTCTGTCATTCTCACCTTTTTGCTGTTTTAATCCAAATATTTTTTCTGTCGGATATGCAATCCACTGATCTTTCCTTACCCTTTGGAGCTTCGTTTCTCGTTTATTATAAATCGGTGAGACTCCTTTTGAATAAATATGCAGCTCATCTCCGTCATATTCAAAAATCACTCTCGACTCTCCATAAGACACTTGCATGCGCTTATGACGAAAATCATGGATCATACCCATCTTTTTCGTAGTGTCTTCCTTTTTCTCGTCTCCGATTTTTAATATAACAGAAGTATTACATTCCATTCGCTCAGAATCATGAATGGATTTTAAAATCGGCTTTGTAATCTCTTCCATCTGCCTCAAATTAGAACGTCCCTGAATGCGGTGATCTATCACATTATAAAACGCATAGAGTAAGCCGCCGGCAAGAAGAATAGCTAAAAATATCCTAAAATAGTTCCTTCCTGTTGATTTCACAGTTACTTCCCCCTGAGTTTTCATATTCTACTCACTAGAATATCATTTTCACTATGTCTTTTCAACCAAATTCCATATTTTCATATCAAAACAAGAGAATCAAGGAATAAAAAAGAGACGAGGTTTCCACCTCGTCTCCACACACATCAATTATACTAACTCAATGAGTACTTCCATTGCTGCGTCACCTTTACGCTGACCAATCTTAACGATTCTTGTGTAACCACCGTTACGGTTCTCGTATTTCGGAGCAATCTCTGTAAACAGTTTTTCTACAAGATCAACTTCTTTTGTGTTTTTCTTCTTACCAGCAGCTGCTGTAGGAACTTCTTTTACCGGATACAGAACCTTCAGCATCTCTCTTCTTGCGTGAAGTCTGCTTGGCATATCTTTTTTGATCTTTTTTTCTACTTCATCATAAACAGTAACTTTTTTACCATCTACAACTTCTTTTACTCTCTTACCATTTGCATCTTTACGAGCAACTTTAGCCATTACAGTAACTTCTTCAAAATTATCTTTCTCTTTTACTGCCATAGCGATCAGGCTTTCAGCTACCTTACGGATTTCTTTAGCCTTTGCTTCTGTTGTGATCATTCTTCCGTTATTCAGAAGAGCTGTTACCTGACTTCTGATCAGGGCTTTTCTCTGGTTGGATGTTCTTCCCAGTTTTCTATACTTTGCCATTTTATTATTCCTCCATTTGGTTATGCAATCTTCGGGCTTATTAATCAAATGCTCCTGCCACGCACTTCGGGCTTACTGACAGAAAATTTAAGTATTAAGCATATACTTTTTCTTATTCTTCACCGGAATTAAGTTCAAGATTTAACTCTTTTAATTTTGCCAGAACTTCTTCCAGAGACTTACGTCCCAGATTCCGTACTTTCATCATATCTTCCGGTGTCTTATTTGTCAGTTCCTCAACAGTGTTGATTCCGGCTCTCTTCAGACAGTTATAGGAACGAACAGACAATTCAAGTTCATCAATGCTCATTTCCAGAACTTTTTCTTTCTCGTCATCTTCTTTTTCAATCATGACCTCAGCAGCCTGTGCCACTTCAGAAAGGTCAATGAATAATTTCAGATGCTCGCTGAGTACTTTTGCCGCAAGACTTACTGCCTCATCCGGAAGCATTGTGCCTTTTGTCCATACATCCAAAGTCAGCTTATCATAATCTGTAATCTGACCGACACGTGTATTTTCTACAGTAAGATTTACACGCTCTACCGGAGTATAGATGGAATCAATCGGAATTACACCGATCGGCAAATCATCACTCTTATTCTTATCTGCACTTACGTATCCTCTGCCCTTTGTAATGGAAAGTTCCATGTACAATTTGCTGTCTTTACCACCGCTTAAGGTAGCAATTACCTGCTCAGGATTCATAATCTCAATATCAGAGTCTGTCTGGATGTCAGCGCCTGTTACAACGCCCTCACCCTCAAATTCGATATATGCAGTTTTTACTTCGTCTGATTCAGATGTGTTCTTGATTGCCAATGATTTTAAATTCATGATAATCTCTGTCACATCTTCTTTTACACCCGGAATGGAACTGAATTCGTGCAGAACTCCATCAACCTTTACAGAACTGATCGCAGCTCCCGGAAGAGAAGAAAGCATGATTCTTCTCAGGGAATTGCCAAGTGTAGTTCCGTATCCTCTTTCAAGAGGTTCTACTACAAAACGTCCATATTTTTTATCTTCTGAAATCTCAGTAATTTCAATATTCGGTTTATTAAAATCAAACACTACACAGACCCTCCTTATGGGTTAAAATATGTTGAGGGGATACGATGCTGCCTTTTGCTATATTCAGAGATTATTTAGAATACAACTCGACAATCAGCATCTCGTCAACCGGAACATCGATTGCTTCTCTCTTTGGAAGTTCTTTTACTTCACCTTTCAGGTTTTCTGAATCTACTTCCAGCCAGTCAGGAATCATGTTTCCGCCTGTTACTTCCAGAATATCTTTGTATCTCTGGCATCCTTTGTGTTTCTCTTTGATTTCAATCACATCTCCGGCTTTTACAAGGTAAGATGGAATGTTTACCTGTTTGCCGTTTACAAGTACGTGCTTGTGATCAACGATCTGTCTTGCTTCTTTTCTTGTTCTTGCAAATCCCATACGGAACATTACATTGTCCAGTCTGGACTCCAGAAGGATCATCAGGTTTTCACCTGTCATTCCATCCATCTGTTTTGCCTTTGCATAGTAGTTTCTAAAAGGTTTCTCTAATACGCCATAGATAAATTTAGCTTTCTGTTTTTCACGTAACTGAAGACCATACTCGCTCATTTTTCTATTTGCTCTTTTCAGCTGTCTATTGGACTTTTTATTAATTCCTAAATAGATTGGGTCCATACCTAATGAACGGCATCTTTTAAGAACTGGAACTCTATTTACTGCCATTTTAATTTCCTCCTATATGAATATGGTTACTGAATTAGACTCTTCTGCGTTTCGGTGGACGGCATCCGTTGTGCGGTACCGGAGTAACATCTTTGATACTTACTACGTCAATACCACATGCCTGTAATGCACGAATTGCTGCTTCTCTTCCTGAACCAGGTCCTTTTACGAATACGTCTACAGTCTTCAGACCATGTACCAATGCTGCTTTTGCTGCTGTCTCAGCTGCCATCTGAGCTGCATATGGAGTAGATTTTCTTGAACCTCTAAATCCCAGACCGCCTGCACTTGCCCATGAAAGAGCATTTCCCTGAGCATCTGTCAATGTTACGATTGTATTATTAAAAGATGACTGAATGTGAGCCTGTCCTCGTTCAACGTTTTTCTTGACACGTTTTTTTGTCACTTTTTTTGTAACTTTCTTAGCCATTTAAACTAACCTACTTTCTTCTTTCTCTTTGATTTCTAAAGTTCACACTTACCTCAAGCTGCATTGATCAGCTTGCTTTTGCCAAGTGTTTTATTTCTTCTTGTTTGCTACAGTTCTCTTTGGTCCCTTACATGTTCTTGCATTTGTTTTTGTCTTCTGACCACGTACCGGAAGTCCTTTTCTATGACGGATTCCGCGATAGCAACCGATTTCTTTCAATCTCTTGATGTTCAGCTGAATCTCTCTTCTCAAATCACCTTCTACCATCTGAGAAGCGTCAATGATTTCACTGATTTTCTTAACATCATCCTGTGTCAGATCTCTGACACGAGTGCTTGGATCTACTCCAGCCTCTGCTAAAATACGGTTTGAGCTTGTTCTTCCAATTCCATAAATATAAGTCAAACCAATTTCTACACGTTTGTCTCTTGGTAAGTCTACACCTGCAATACGAGCCATGTGTCTTTCCTCCATTTTCTTTCTTTGTCTCTGTTTGCTTTTTGCCATGCCTTGCAATGGCTTATTCTGCCATGTTTCAGCTCGATTCCGTACTTCGTACTCCATCTTGCTGTTTGGCGTACGCCAAATGCATTCTTGTCTGTCAATCGATATGCAAGTAAACTTGCATCGATTTCCATCCAATTCTGCGCATGGTCTACTATTGTCCCAAATTGAGGCTGCGGATACTACTTCTTTCTAATATCCTACCGGGATATGCTCCCGATATCCCAGCCCAGATGTGAATATTCACACCCTTTCCCGATTCGTCTGTGAACATCCGTACAAACCGGGTATTTTAAGCAATATACATTTGCGTAATATTATTTCTATTAACGCAATAGAACACCGACTCTACCGGTACCTGTGATAGATATACGATGTATCCTTACTGTATATTAAACAGTCTACACACTACCTGGTGTGTCCGACCGTCAGCCGCCTAAATTAATAACACAATACATTAACCTTGTCTCTGTTTGTGTTTCGGATTCTCGCAGATTACACGAATACTTCCTTTTCTACGGATAATCTTGCATTTTTCACAGATTGGTTTTACTGATGATCTAACCTTCATGTCAAATCCTCCTTCCATCCTTTGCTGGATTCTTAGGTTACCTGGCATTTTAGGGCACACCTCACCCCAAAAACGACCATTTCATATTGTAGCACCAAATCCACTACAAAGTCAATAGCTTTTTTTATTTATCTCTCCAAACAATGTAGGGTTACAATTGATGTGACACCTACCACTATACAAAAACGGTTGAGTATTA